>JBNLBT010000036.1:0-29161 GCA_050303435.1 Marinicellaceae bacterium | reverse complement strand
CGGGGTGGCGGGATCGAGAAACAGACCGGATGTGTCGGCCGCACCGATGCGGCTGTGACAATGCGCGCAATTGATGTCCAGGTAGCGTCGCGCGGCCAGGGACACCGCATCCTCAGCACCGGCATACAGCGCGCCGCTTGCGCGACCGGAAGCCGGCAGGCCGTGCAAACGTCCGCTGCGTTGCCATGCCTGCAACTGATTCTCGGCACCCGGCGTGTCGGCACCGGCGCGGTCCAGGTGCCGGGCCTGCCATCCAATCGGTTGCAGCCGCCCGCTGCCGTGATCACTGACGTGACAGCCGCCGCACTGGTTCTGGTCGGGCACAAAATAGGTGAAGGCTTGATCGGATTCCCCGGCGCGTTGCAGGCGCAGGTCGAACAGCGCGCCGGCGGGCGACAGCACGGCATCGGCCTGTTGCGCATCCCACACATAGGGCAAAGCCACCCAGCCGTCCGCCTGATGCACCAGCAAGCGGGTCTCGAGCAAACGCACTTCGCGCAGATCCAGCGCCTGGCCATCAAAAGCAAAATCGCCCCCGGTGTGCACCCGCACCGCATCGCCGCCCTGACCGATGGGATAATAAAAGGTCTTGCTGATGACGCTGCCCACCGGCAAATCGAACACGCCGTCGCTGTGGTATTGCATGGATTGCCCGGGCGGCATCCACACGGTGCGCAGCTTTTGCGCGTAGTCGGTGAACAATGGGGTCACCAAACGGTAAGGCAACACATCCCGATTGAGACGCAAAGCCGCGTCTTCGCGCAGCAACAAACCCCATGCGCTGAGTTTTTTCGGGTATTCGCCGGCGGCAAACACCCGCACCGCCACTTCACGGTCCGGCTGGCAGGCGGCCAGACACACGCAGCACAGCCCCAGACACCAAATCAAACGCGCGGCGTTCACGACGCCTCATCGGCTCCGTTCAGTTGTGCAATGCGCACCGCCGGCAAGGGCGGGTGCGTGCACACATGCGGCGCGATGTCGGTGGACACCGACGCGTTGCCGCCCGGCTGGTCGACATTGACAATGCCCGCCCCCGGGTTGTCGATGCAGATGGCCCATTGCGGGGGCAATACGCCCTCGCGCAGGCGCTCAGGATTGGCGTAACCGTCCCACAACACCTCTGGCAAGTGTCCATCCAATCCAAACACCGCTGTTTTCAACAGCAGCAACTCCGGCAGGCCCGGCGCGGTGCCGCCGCCCTTAAAACGATTGCCGTGAATGTAAATCTGCTCCGGATACGGATCAAATTCGGCGGACACCGGCGGTGCATTGTAATCAAATTCGGCGCTGGTGCGGCTGATCACATCGCCGCCACCCGGATCATCTGCTGCACCCGCCTCGGTGTTGTAGTTGGTCGAATAGACGCTGGATATGATCACATGCGCGGTGTCGTTGTCGATCAGGTCGTTGTCAAAAATCTCCACCCGGTCATTGGAGTTCACCACCACACCGGATCCGGCCGGCACACTGGCCACCGGCACGCCGGCGGCGGCAAAATTGGGGTGATTGTTGGCTTCGATGCGGTTATTGAACACGCGCGTGCTGTGCCCGGACTGTGGCAGATAGGGCATGTTGAACACCAGAATGCCGCCGGTGTTGCCGCTGGCGGTGTTGCCGTACACGTCGGCAAACACTGAATTCTCAATTTCAATGCCGGCCACATTGCCTGTCACGTTGTTGTTGCGCACCACCACACGATTCGACTGGCCAACATAAATACCGGCATCCGAGGCGCCGCGCACGAAACTGTCCTCTACCAACACGTCTTCGCACTGCACCGGATACAACCCATAGGCACCGTTTTCCTGGCTGGGAGGGCCGCTCCATTCAACCCGCAGGCGGCGCAGGGTCAAGCGCGCGCACTGATTGATCTTGATCGCATCGCCGGGCGTGTCCAACACCGCAAAATCCTCCAGTGTGACGTCATCGGCATTGACCAGCAAGCCTTCGGCGCCCTGCAATTGACCGGAAAAAGACAACACGGTGTGCTCCGCCCCGGCGCCGCGCAACACCACGCCGTCGGCATTCAGGGTCAGACCGCGTTTAAACTCCAGCCGACCGGCGGGCATTTCGATGACTTCGCCGCTGCGTGCACTGATCAACCGTTCACGCAATAGCTGTGCAGGATCGACGGCGGGTGCTTCAGGCGACCGTTCACAGCCAACGAGCAAAACAAAAAACACCGGTGTGATGATGTGGAATCGGTTGAATGTGCGTTTCACGGGGCTCTCCTCAGGCAAATGCAAAGCAGTGGCCACATGCTAGCACCCCTGCCCCCGCTTGTCTACGCACGCACAACGTCCAGGCCCATTGTTGCGCAATTGCAACAAATCTCACCAAAGCCTGTAAACGCAGGCATTTAAAGGCCCGAGGCGGTCTTTTTCAATTGACATTTTGTTGTATTTTTGCCATCATTGACGGCAATCGTACTTTATCAACACACGGACACAGTTTGAAGCGTAAATTACTCGGCATCATCGCGGGATTGCATCTGGTCGGCGGCGCATCGGCCAACGCCGATTTATGGTCAACCGAATTGTTGCAACACCTGCTTTCCGGCAATCAACACGCCGTGCCATCAGAGCGCCACAGCATGGATCTGGGGCACTGGCGCAACACCATTGCAGAAAAAATTCTGCCGATCTTTTATTTTGACCTGAACGCCCAACCGAGCAACAGCCAGGACGTCGGCATCATCGATTTCAAAGCCGCGGACCTGTACCTTGAAGATCAGGTGTATTTTCAGGTGCCGATGGACAATTTTGACGCCGATGTGAGCACCGGTCATTTTTTCACGTTTGATTTTGACCGCTCCATTTACCACCCGACCAATTTCAGCAACCGCCTGACCGGCGCAGACAATTTTCTGCTGTACGACAACCAGATTCTCAGCCGCAGCTTTCTGGTGCCGGGATTTTCCTATCAGTTTTCCGACAGCTCGGAACTGAATGTGGCGGTGGTTTTTGCCCAGCAAAACTATTCCGACATCAATTTCATCGCCAGCGAAATCTCCGGCAACAACCAGCTGGATCTGTACGCGGTCAGCTACACCGAAACCTCGGACGGGCTGGGCGTGCGAGCAAGTTTCGGACAGGACCTGTTTGGCATCGCCCGACTGCAAACCGGGTTTCAGAACAAAATCGACATGGAAGGTTTCAGCCGCCTGCTCGGTGTGCAGGCCGACCCGGCCGATTTCGACATCCCGGCGCAGGCCAATCTGGATCTGTCGATTCGCATGGGTAAACACAACAATCTGACGCTGTCGACCCGCCGCGACTACTACAGCGATGTGAACGCCTTCGTCAGCGAATCCTACCCGGACATTTTTCTGACCTTTCTGAACGATCTGCAAAACCCCAATTTTGACTGGAGTGATTTGACCGTGTATTCAGCCAGCCTGGATCACCGATTCACCGACGGCACCGTGATCAGTCTGGAATACGCCACCCGTCAGCAACCCTCACCCACAGACAATAACCTGCGGATCATTCTGGATTCGATCACATCTGACTACAGCGTGCGCATGGGCCTGAACTCCCCACTGCTCGGTGGGCAGTTTGATTTTTACGCCAGTTTTGCGCCCAAACCATTAAACTTCGGCCGCACCGATTTTGGCCGCGTCAGAAACGTGCTTGAAGGCAAGCACATTGAAGCGGTCATGTCCTGGACCTACAATTTCTGATCGCCGGCGGCAATCGCTGACCGATCCAGCGACTGCCTCGATCCAATTCCGGCCAGCACCCCCCTCTGCGCACACCGGTTGTGCCTTTTGGCTGTTTTCATCCACAGGGCAATCAAGTAAAATGCCGCAATGAACGTCATATCCGAATGGTTCAAACGCACTTTCTCGAATCCACAGGTGGTGATACTCACCAGTGTGATCGTGCTGGTGTTTGCCTTCATCATCTATTTCGGCAAATCCCTGGCACCCTTTCTTGCCGCCATCGTGGTGGCCTACCTGCTGGAAAGCGTGGTCAGCAAAATGGAACAGTTGCACGTGCCCCGTTTCATCGCCGTTTCACTGGTTTTCCTGGTCTTCATCGCACTGATGTTCATCCTCATGATCTGGATGATCCCGACGTTGACCAAACAGGTGACGCAGTTGGTTCAGCAGCTGCCAACCTACCTGTCCACCGGCCTGGATTTTCTGCGCAAATTGCCGGAAAAATACCCCAATCTGATTGAAACCGAGCAGATTCAATCCATCACCACCAGCATCACCAATGAAATCAGCAAGCTCGGGCAAAAAATCATCAGCACCACGCTGTATTCCGTGTTCAGCGTGTTTTCCATTGCGCTGTTTCTGGTGATCATGCCGATTCTGGTGTTTTTTCTGCTCAAAGACAAAAGCGTCATCATGAACTGGTGTCGACAATTCTTTCCACGCGACACCAAATTGACCCTGTCGATCTGGCAGGAAGTCGACATCCAGATTGGCAATTACGTGCGTGGCAAAGCCTTTGAAATCATCCTGGTCGGACTGGTCTCCTACATCGCCTACATCTTCCTTGACCTGCAATACGCCATCCTGCTGGCCACACTCACCGGTTTTTCTGTGCTGATACCGTTCATCGGCGCCGTGGCCGTCACCCTGCCGATCGCGCTGGTGGCATTTTTCCAGTTTGGCTGGTCATCCGATTTCGCCTGGGTGCTGGTCACCTACACGGTGATACAAATGCTGGATGGCAATGTGCTGGTGCCCTGGCTGTTTTCCGAAGTCAACAACCTGCACCCGGTGGCAATCATCGTTGCGGTGCTGTTTTTCGGGGGCATCTGGGGGTTCTGGGGCGTGTTTTTTGCCATTCCGCTGGCCACCATGGTGAATGCCATCATTGAAGCCTGGCCGCGTGAACAGGTGATTGAACCGCCGAATCCATAACAGGCGCGCAGATTCGCATACACAAACCGGCGGGTTGACGCTGAACAGCGCAGCAGCGCTAGAGCAACAAACGGTCCAATTGACCGCGTCTTTCCAGTTCCGTGATGTTGTGCAACGAGCCGATGTGATCGCCGTTGATGAAAATTTGCGGCACCACCGTGCGTCCGGTGCGCTCAATCATTTCCGCGTGGCGGTCCTTGTTTTTATCCACCCGAATGATTTCACACAGCACTTTTTTCCTTTTAAACAAGCGTTTGGCCGCATAACAGTACGGACACAAAAACTTGCTATATATTTCAACTTTTATCATGCCGATCTCCACACGAATTGAGTGCTGTTTTTCATTGTATGCGAGGCAAGTAAAAAATATGTTATCCGGGTCTTAATAAATCGTTAGTTGCGCCGTGATTTTTATTCACATGCAATGCGGCGGTCTGGGCAGACCGGCGTATTTGCACAACCAGCGAATGGGGTTGTCAGCAAACAAACGGTACAAGTGCCTTGACTGGCCTTGCGCTTCACCCAGTTCAATGCGGATGTGACGCAGCAACAGTCGCATCGGCGGCGTGTCATGGGTTTGCGCGTACAGTTCGCGCAACAGGTGCAGCAATTCCCAATGCCGTTGATCCAGCGCCACATCATCGTCCGCCGCCAGTCGGCGCGCCACATCGGGGGTCCAGTCGGCCGAGTCACACAAATGGCCGTGCTCGTCCACCGAAGGCAATCGCGATTCGTTATTTCCAGCCATACACCCGCTCCGCTTGTTCCATCAGCCGCACCAGCCCATCGACATCAATGCACGGCGCCCCCGCATCGTTGGTATCAGCCAGCACATACACAGAGGCACAGGCCGCCTGCAGGCGCGACAACAGCGCATTGTCCAACCAGTCCAGGCTGGCTCCGCACAACACCAGGGCGTCGGCGGGATCCAACAGCAACAGGTGCGACTGCAACGCCGCGGGATCGGCCAGCTGACACAGGTGCAGCAACGCATATCTCACAGCAACACCTCGGCCTGTAAAGCCAGCCGCCGCAAATGCACGGCGTCGATGCAGGCATCAACGGGCAGGGCCAGCTCGGCGTCGGTGCGCTGCATGAGACTCACCGAATGCACTGAATACAATGGCAGACTGCGCCATTTACAGGCGTCAAAACCCCGTTCATTGTGCAATTCAAGCCAGCATTCTGCGCCCGGCATGAACACCACATCCACGCAGTGCTCGAATGCCAGCAAGCCCAGAATCTGTTCATACATGGCTTGCACGCGGTCACTGTCAAAATGCGCGTGCAGCAAACACAGCACCCGCATCAGACCAACTCCACCACGCGGTCGGCGGTGCGCATGCACTCGAGCCAGGGGGTCATAGACTGCACCCGCACCGGCGCCTGCGCGTCTTCAGCCAAACCGGCGCGCCGGGATTGGCTGGCGCACACCAGCAAGCCCGAAGGGATGTCTTTTTTGAGCGTCGCCCAGCGCCGCCAACGCGACGCGTCTGGAATCAACACCTGCACGGACTGACCGGAAAAATACACGCACTGCACGATGTGCCCAGCCGCCAACAAAGAATGTATGAGCAAGCGAGCGCGTTCATCGGTGCGTTGCCAGTCGCTGCCGGCGTTGAGCATGAGGGCGAATTTCACCGCTCGAATTATATGAAATTTAACGTGATTTTTGTGGTCTATTTCTTAAAATAGCAGACATGATCATGCGTCAGTACATTGCCACACTTGCCCTGGCCCTGGGCTTTGCCGCCCAGGCCCAAAACACCTACGCCTTGCCCGATCTGGGCTCGCCCTCGGAGGAGGTGCTGTCGGAAAACCAGGAACTTGAATACAAAAAGTCCATCCTGCAGCAGATGCATCAGTACAATTACATCATCAACGACGCGGTGGTCAGCTCATACATTTACCATCTGGGATATCGCCTGGCGGAACATTCCGATAAACCCGGCATTGAATATGAGTTCCACGTGGTCCCGGATCGCAGCATCAACGCTTCAGCCTACCCCGGCGGACTGATCGTGGTGCACACCGGCCTGATGCTGGAAACCGAATCGGAAAGTGAACTGGCGGCGGTGCTGGCGCACGAGATTGCGCACGTGTCGCAACGCCACATTTCACGCCGCTTTGCCAAACAAAGTAAAGCCGCTTTGCCGTTCCTGCTGGGCACCCTGGCGGCGCTGGCGGCCGCGCAAAACAGCTCATCGGGCGACGCCACCCTGGCGGTTGGCATCGGCGCCACGGCCTTGCAACAGCAACTGGCGGTCAATTACACACGCCACAACGAATACGAAGCCGACCGCGTGGGCATTCAGACGCTGCACAAAAGCCAGCTGGACCCCAATGGCATGGCCAGTTTCTTCTCCAAACTGATGCAAAAAAACCGCGTGGACGATCGTTACGCCTTGCCGGAATTTGTGCGCACACACCCGCTCTCGGTGAACCGCGTTTCTGAAGCCAAAAACCGCATCCAGTCGCTGCCCGACCAGGCGGTGGCCGAGTCCAAGGAATACGCGCTGGTCAAGGAACGCATCCGGGTGATGACCGATCGCAATCTGACCGGGCTGAAAAAATACTACCGCGACGCGCTGGCCAGTGGCCGCAACGACCCCGACGCCATGTTGTATGGCCTGGCGCTGGCGATGTATCTGGACAATGAATTTGAAGCCTCTTACCGCACCTTGCAGCAGATCAAGCCTGAGCCGTCAATTCAATTGCTCATCGACATCGCCCGTGTGGAGGCGTTGGCAGAATTTGACTGGCCGGCCGCACAAGCCCGGCTTGATCAACTGACTGAAATTTATCTGCACAACCCGGTGGTGGCCGAGAGCGCCATTGAACTGTACGTCAAGCAGGGACGCCTGGAACTGGCCGACCGGGCGGTTGAACTGGCCAAAGGGCTGACTGTGCTGCAGTCGGACAACCCCTATTACTATGAATTGTTGTCCAAAGCCAATCAGCACGCGCTGAAAAAAATTCCCGCCGGCGAAGCGCTGGCACGCAAAGAACATTTGCTGGGCCGCAATTACCGCGCCGTGCGAATCCTTAAATCCATGCTGCGCTTTGAGCAGGTGGATTACTACCAGCGCGCCGAAATCACCGCGCTGATCACCGCCTATGAACCCCTGATCACCGCCGAGGAAAGACGCCGGGAAATTGCCGCCGAGCGCGGCTGAAACGGGCCATCGATTGCGCGCACGGTCACGTCTGATCAACATTTTTCATGCAAGCCTTGACCCTGGAGCAAACTTCAGGGTTTATACTATCCACTGAGAAGACCATCCATCGCACGTCGATCAGGTGAACAGATGAAAATTGGAGAACTGGTCCGCGCCACAGAAGTGCCGGCCGACACACTGAGATACTACGAATCCATGGGGCTGCTGGACAATGTGCAGCGTCACAGCAACGGCTATCGCGACTACCCGGCTGGCAGCGTGCTGCGCATCCAGTTCATCAAAAAGGCCAAGCAAGTAGGTTTCAAGCTGGATGAAATCCGACGATTGCTGGCCATCAAAGTCACCAGCGAGGCGCACACCTGTGAAGAGGTCAAGCAATTCACCGCCGACAAACTGAGCGAAATCGAACGCAAAATCAATGACCTGAACAGCATCCACAGCACGCTGCTGCAAATTCACAAAAGCTGTTGCGGCGGACCTGAAAGCGCCGAAAACTGTTCCATATTGACGGCGCTGGAGCAATCCGATGCTTGAATTCATGCAACAATTTTACCTGCTGGTGCTGGACGCCGCCCCGTGGCTGGTGATTGGCCTGCTCATCGGTGGCGTGTTCAAAACCCTGATTCCGCAACGTTTGCTGGAAAAACACCTGAGCCAGGAATCCATGGGCGCCGTGGTCAAAGCCACCTTGCTTGGGGCGCCGCTGCCGCTGTGTTCCTGCGGCGTGATTCCGGCCGCCATGGGTCTGCGCAAAGCCGGGGCATCGCGTTCGGCCACCACGTCCTTTCTGGTTTCCACGCCGGAAACCGGCGCCGATTCTGCGTTCATCACCTACGCCCTGCTGGGGCCGGTGATGGCCATCGTCCGGCCCATCGCCGCGCTGTTTTCAGCCCTGGTGAGTGGTCTGCTGGTGTTGCGCTTTGCCCAGGGACCGGAGCCGCAGGTGGTGGCCACAGGCGGCGGCTGTTGCGGCGCAGACGCACACGCTGAACACGACCACAGCCCGGCTGCAACACCACAGTCCAGCGTTTGGCAACGCATCGCTGAGGGCCTGAAGTACACCTTCTCTGATCTGTTCGACAACCTCATCAAATGGCTGCTGATCGGCCTGCTGGTGGCCGCCGCGATGCGCGCCTGGGTGCCGGTTGAATTTCTCAACCAGTGGGGTCAGGGCTGGCTGGCCATGTTGGCCATGTTGATCCTTGGCATCCCCATGTACGTGTGCGCCACCGCCTCGACGCCGATTGCCGCGGGCTTCATTGCCGCGGGCATTTCACCGGGCGCGGTGCTGGTGTACCTGCTCACCGGTCCAGCCACCAACATCGCCACCCTCGGCGTCATCCATCAAACCATGGGCCGTCGCGTGCTGTGGCTGTATGTGCTCGGCATCTGCGGCAGTGCGTTGCTGTGCGGCTGGGCGGTGGACCGGATCTTCGATCTGCTGGATCTGAATGTGCTGGCGCAACTGAGTCACGCGCACCAAATGATGCCGCTGTGGATACAATTGACTTCAGCCATCGGCTTGACCGCGCTGGCCCTGTACAGCGGTTACCGGCATTTCTTCAACCGACCGGCGGACGACGCCTGTTGCGCCAATTGAACGGATGCGCATCGCTGCAGCGGTCGAACCTTAAGTAGACACCCCTTGTTGTGCGGTGCAGTAGAGTGCAGTGCATTGACACGTCAACGGCGTGGCACACGGGTCGTGGCGCAAATGCGACCTTAAACACCCCATCAATCGCACGCGAACGCTGTCACGATGTGTGTCTGCCCCCAAAACAGGACTGGACCGTATTAAAAGGGTTGGGACATCAGGACGCTTTTTTCAGGCACACCAGCAACAGCGAAACCGCCGCCGGGGTCATGCCCTGAATGCGGCTGGCCTGGCCGATGGTTTGCGGCTGTATGGCGTTGAGTTTTTCGGTCAATTCGGCGCTCAAACCTTTCACGCCGCTGTAGTCAAACGGCGTTGGAATGACTTTGTCGTGCTGCGCCCGGGCTTTATCAATTTCCTGTTGTTGCCGCTCCAGATAGCCGGAATACAGGGTGTTGATTTCGATCTGCTGCTGCACCGCCTGCGGCGGCTTGACCCAGTCAATGCCTTCCAGCGCCAGCAACATGCCGAGGTTCACTTCCGGCCGCCGCAACAGGTCGAATGCGGAGGTTTCCTTGCTCAGCACCAGCCCGGTTTTGGTCATGAATTCCTGCCCCAGGGCATTGCCCGGAGACAGCCAGATGGATTGCAATTGCGTCATTGAATCGTTCACCTGGGTGCGTTTTTGTGAGAAGCGCTGCCAGCGGTCATCGTCCACCAGGCCCAGTTCGCGGCCTTTCTCAGTGAGCCGGAAATCGGCGTTGTCTTCGCGCAGCAGCAAACGGTATTCCGCCCGCGAAGTGAACATGCGATACGGTTCGCTGGTGCCCTGGGTGATCAGATCGTCGATCAGTACGCCCACATAGGCTTCATTGCGCTGCGGCGTCCAGGCCGGACGGCCGGCCACCTGCAAAGCCGCATTGAGTCCGGCGATCAGTCCCTGCGCCCCGGCCTCCTCGTAACCGGTGGTGCCGTTGATCTGACCGGCAAAAAACAGCCCTTCGATGTATTTGGTTTGCAGCGATGCCTGCAGTCCGCGAGGATCAAAGAAATCGTATTCAATGGCGTAACCCGGACGCGTGATGTGGGCGTTTTCGAATCCGCGAATGGAGCGCACCAGCTTCAGCTGCACATCAAACGGCAGCGAGGTGGAGATGCCGTTGGGATACAGCTCGTGGGTGTTCAAACCTTCCGGTTCGACAAAAATCTGATGCGAGTTTTTGTCGGCAAAACGCACCACCTTGTCTTCGATCGAAGGACAGTAACGCGGCCCCACGCCCTCAATCACACCGCTGTACATCGGTGAGCGCGACAGGCCCTGGCGGATGTGTTCGTGGGTGGTTTCATTGGTGTGGGTGATGTAACAATTCACCTGCTCTGGGTGCTCACTGACTTCACCGATGTAAGAAAACACCGGCATCGGCCGATCGCCCGGCTGCGCTTCCATGACACTGAAATCCACGCTTTTGCCATCGATGCGCGGCGGCGTGCCGGTTTTCAGGCGATCCACCTGAAACGGTTGCTGGCGCAGTTTGAGTGCCAGTGTGGTGGCCGGTGGGTCGCCGGCGCGGCCGCCCTGGTAATTGCTTTCACCGATGTGAATGCGCCCGCCCAGAAAGGTGCCCACCGTGAGCACCACGGTGTGTGCATGAAACACCAGACCCATTTGCGTGACGCAGCCGCGCACGCGGTCATTTTCAATGATTAAATCTTCAACGCCCTGCTGAAACAGCTGCAAATTGGGCTGCGCTTCAACCGCGCTGCGCACCGCATTGCGATACAGCACGCGGTCGCACTGCGCGCGCGTGGCCTGCACCGCTGCGCCCTTGCGAGAATTCAGGGTGCGCCATTGGATGCCGGCGCGATCGGTGGCGCGCGCCATCAGGCCGCCCAAGGCGTCGATCTCTTTCACCAGATGGCCTTTGCCGATGCCGCCGATGGCGGGGTTGCAACTCATCTGGCCGATGGTTTCGATGTTGTGTGTCAGCAACAAGGTGGTCGCACCCATGCGCGCCGCGGCCAGGGCCGCTTCCGTGCCGGCGTGACCGCCGCCCACCACAATCACATCAAACGTTTGCTGATACTTCATGCCCGTGTCAGGAAAAGAAAACCGCTATTTTATCACAACCCCCCGAAAACACACGCTTTGCGGCATCATTGCACGCGCGCGGCCGTGACCCGGTAACGCATCGGTCCGCCGGCATTCAAGGCGTCGAACGGGTAACAGGTGATCAACACCAACTCGTCGCTGGTGCGGATCGCAACACGTTCGCTGCGGCTGTCGACCACGCGCAACTCTGTGACCCGGTAGGTGAACGTGCCGGCCAGCGTCTGCGCTTCAATCAAATCGCCCAGCGCCAGCTCGCGCAACACCGAGAAATGGCTGTCGCGGTGCGCTGAAATCACCGTGCTTTTCTGCGCCCCGGGCATGCCGCCGGCGTGCATGCGACTGGCCGCGAAGGCCATGTTGCGGCCGCTGGCGCCTTCCAGGACATAGCGGGCTGCGTCCTGGCGGGGAAAATCAAGCCGCGCCACCGGGTGGGTGTCTGCCCACGACCACGGCTTGTGCGCCTCGCCGTCCGCCAATGTGGCCTGCCAGGCCTCGGCGATCAGGTATTGCGACAGATGGGCTTTGGCCAGCAGGTAGGCGGAGGATCCCACCTGCCAGCCACCCAACATCAGCAGCGCCCACATCAGGACGCGCCGAATGGATGGTCTCGCGCGGTGTTTCACCGGCGAGGCAAATCGCAGAGAGGCGCTGCGACTCATGACGGCGTGGCCGTGCGGCGACGCAACAGACCGCCCAGCAGCAGACACAGCGTGCCCCACAACAGGCCGGCGCGCCAGCCCAGTGCGGTTTGCGGATAGGCCGCATCGGTCAGGTCACGGGGGTTGTCCTGTCGCGGGGTTTTGTCCACCGCCACCAGCGCCGTGAACTCGGTGACCAGACGGTGTTGCAGGGCCAGATCAATGATGGCATCGCGCAACACGCCGCGATCTCCGCCCAGCATCATTTCATCGGTCCACTCCTCGACCTGATTGCGTGCCCACAGTCGCGCCACGCCAGGCACGTCGCGCTGCGACAGCTGCAGCGACTGTTGCCAGGATTTATTGCCCACCAGTCCGCTGATTTCAAAATCTTTGATGAACACCGGCATGCGCGCGGTGATCACGATCGGCTCATCGGCGTACAGATCGCTGAGTGTGCTGGGCGATTGTTCAACTTCAATCGGCCAGTCCACCGCCACGTCGGTGAGGGTGGGCGTGGCGATTTTGTCGAACAGCGTGCGCATCGACTGATCCACCTCACGCAACTCGCCGATGTGTGTGTAGGTGCCGCGCCCGAACATTGCTGCCTTGCGCATGAAATAATTGTTCGGCGCCTGCCCAATGGCCACAGTGAACAGACGCGCGTCGCCAATGTCCGTGGCGATCTGGTTGAAAATATCCGCTTCGTTGCCCACCGAGCCGTCGGTGATGAAAATGATTTGATTGAGCCGTCCGGACACGCGGTTCTCCTGCTGCATGGCCAGATTCAGGGCCGGCGCCATCTGCGTGCCGCCGGTGGACACCAGCGCGGTGACGAAATCCAGCGCCAGCGCCACTTTTTCCGGTGTGGCCGGTTGCGACGCGCGGAACAGCGCGCGGGCGTTTGAATTGAATTCAATCACATTGAAATGCGTTTCTGCATCCAGCTCTGAGAGGGCGTACAGCAGCGCGTCCTTGGCCTGGTTCAGCGCCATGCCCTGCATGGAACCGGAAGTGTCGATGATGTAGGTGATGTTGCGTGCTTGCGTGATCTGCTGTTGTTTTTCTTCGGGTGGCAGCACCATCAGCAGGGCGTATTCGGCGTTGTCGTGGTATTCCGTGAACAACGCGGCCTGCGGCAGGGCGCCGCGCAAGGGACTCCAGCGCAAGACAAAATCGTGTGCGTCCAGCAGGGTATCATCCAGCAAGGCCACGCGGTGCAAAGCGCCTTTCGATTCGATGTCCACTTCATGGTACAGCGAGCGCAGGGATTCCAGCGCAAATCCGGCGTCCAGGTTCACTTCAATGCGTCGTTCACGTGCCGCCTGAATGGTGCTGCCCGGCACATCGGCCTCGCTGCCCGGTGGCAGATAGCGCGCCTTGATGCTCATGGGAATGCGCAACTCCAGATGACCCGCGTCGTAGCGCAGGCTCTGTTGATAGGCGATCTCCACAGTCACCTCTTCGCCCGGCGGGATGTTGGCCACGTCGGTGGTGAACAGATTGGGCCGGTATTGTTTCACCAGGGTGGCGGTCTGGCCTGAGGCCACCGCGGTTCTATAAATGCGTTCGGCTTCGACCTTTTCATGGATTTCACCGACAATGACTCGCTCACCCACGGTCATTTCCAGCGCATAGACGGCCGAGCGGTCGGCCAATGGGTGGGCGTACACGCCCTGATTGATCCATTCACCGGTGTTGTTGATAAAGCGCTGGCGCACCGTCACCGAGGCGATCATCCCGGCGATGTCCACACGGTATTCCACGCCGGTCATTTCAATGAAGGCGTATTCACCGTTGCTCGGATCAAAGCGCAGCAGCATGCCGCTGTCGATGTCATTGAAATCAATCGCGGTCTGTGCATGCGCGTTGATCTGGTACAGCGACAGATAAAACAGCGCGAGTGAGAAGATCACCGCGTCCTTCCAGTTCAGACCCAGCCCCTGATGCTGGCGCCGACGCCCCGATTCGGGCGAATTGTTTTTCTTGCGACTGCGCTGTTCCAGCGCTTCCCTGATGCGTACGCGTTTGTGCGAGTATTTCATGAGCGGTCTCCTCCGATGCGGTTTAATTTGGCTCGCCTGACAATCCGCAGTGCCCGAGGACACTGCGTATCTCACACTGTGCATTACAACAGGCAAATGTGGCCGATTTGTGCCACAATTCTGTGCAGTTGTGGCAATGTGTGCCGCGGAAGTGTCATTTCTTGAACAGGTTCAGAAAATTTTTATGCAATTCTCGATATAATCTGCAGAGTTTCGACGTTGTGGACAAAATTTCATGTCATGAATTTCACCGCAATGTCGTTAAATGAATCACACGGGCGTGCCCGAGCGTGCGCCGTGTGACCTTTCTATTCATCGGGGGATATGTATGTACAAATTGATTTTATGGACGAGTTTGTTGCTGTGCGGTGCAGTCAGCGCCAACGACAACACGCGCATCGACACTGCGCAGTCGATGTGGCAGCAACTGCGCGAAGAAGGACGCATCAGCGAAGCGCAGTATCAGCGCGAATTCAAACGCCTGGACATTCAGCGCACGCGCACGGCGGTTCTCGGACCGGTGGGCACCGCGTCGATCAGCGGCCAGGGCACAGACGTCGACACCAGCGCGCCCCTTACAGGTCTGTTGATCTACCTGTACAACGCCGACACCAATGCATTTGTTGACAGCCAGAACACCGACGGCAGCGGCAATTTTTCATTCACAGCCTTGGCTGCCGGCAATTATTATCTGGTCACCTCAAGCGTTGACGACAACTACATCGACGCCATGTGGGCCAGCACCGGCCTGGTGCAATGCACCTACTGTCAACCCAACGGTGACGCCATCATCGCCCTGGCCGACGCCGAAGTGCGCAACGGGGTGGATTTCCCACTGACCGAAGGCGCAACAATTACGGGCCAGATGGTTGATCAGGCGGACGGATCGGCGGTCACCACTCTGCAGGTGTCGCTGTTTAAACCCAGCGATGAAACCTTCAATTACTATGTCGCCACCCTGTACGACGGACTCGGCGGCTACAGCGTGCCGGGCGTGCCGGAAGGCGATTACGTGCTGTATCTGGAGCCGTCCGAAGGCAATATGCACATCCCGGAAATTTACAACAACACCCAGTGCAACGGCTGCGTGAACTACGTGTTTGACGGCGTGGGCACGCCGGTGACCCTGACCAACGGCGCCACCACCGCCGGCATCGATTATTCCCTCGAATTCGGCGCCTCGATCTCCGGCGTGGTGTACGACAATGATTCCTTTGGCCCCTTGCAGGAACTGGGCCTGATCATGCTGTTCAACGAATCCAATTACCTGCTGGCCAGCCACATTCTGTACGGCCTGAACTACGATCCACTGGCCGACGGCACCTACACTGTGGGCGGCCTGCTGCCGGGCTCATTTTTTGTCCAGGGCGGCGATCTGGGCCGTGAATTCCACATCCGCGAGTTGTACGACAGCATCGACTGCCCGTGGTCCGGCTGCGACCGCGGCGGCGGCGGCGATGCAGTGGTGCTGAGCACCGGCCAGCAGAAAATCGGCGTGCATTTCCTGCTCAACCACGGCGGCAAGATTTCCGGCACCGTGACCGACGCGCTCAGCGGTCTGCCGATCGACACCGGCAAACAGGAATACATCCAGGTCTACGACAGCAGCGGCCGCGTGGTCGGCGGCGGCGGCATCCTGTCGGACGGCAGCTACATCACTGCGCGCGCCCTGCCGGCCGGCACCTATTCGGTGCGCACCGGTTCGATGTTCACCGGCGACATGCTCAACCCCTACGTGGGCGAAAAATACGACGCCGCCGGCAACATCGACTGTCCGGGCCTGAGCTGTGATCTGACCGCCGTCAATGTGGTGGTCAATACGCATGTACCAGGCTCACCGGGTTCCGGCTTAACCAGCGGCATCGACTTCGCCCTGAACACCGGCTTCGCCTTTTCCGGCACCATCACCGAACTGGGTTCCAGCACCCCGATCCCGGACGTGCACGTGCTGGTATACAACAGTGCCGGCGTGTTTGCCAATTGGACCACCACCGACGTCAACGGCGATTTCACCGTCACCGGTTTGCCGGCCGGCACCTACTACGCCCTGACCAACAACGGCTCGAATTTACCCTTCATGGGGCTGCGCGCCACCGAATCGGGCGGCTGGATCGACATTCTGTTTGACGGCATCCCCTGCCCCGGCTCGGCCTGCGACGTGACCACCGGCACACCCATTGTGCTGGGCACAATGGCACCGGAAGGCGGCACCAGCTACGACATCTCGCTGGGCGCGGGCGGCACCATCGAAGGCCGCATATCGCACCTGAACACGCAGGCTCCGGTGCCCGGCGTGCTGGTCAATGTGTACCATTCTTCAGGCGCCTATTACGGCAGCTATGAAACCGGCACCGACGGGCGCTATGAAACCGTGGGCCTGCCCGACGGCACCTATTACCTGACCACCTCGTTCAACGGCCTGCTGCTGGACATCATGTACGGCGGGGCCTATTGCATCGACGGCAATTGCGACCCGCTGGACGCCGATCCATTGGTGATTTCCGGTGGCGCCACCCTGAACGACATCGACATGGTGCTGAAACCCGACCTGCTGTTTGGACACGGGTTCTGAAGCAGCCATGCAAGGCACAAAAAAAGCCACCTCAGCGGTGGCTTTTTTTTCGTCTTGAATCGATCGTTTAATCGACCGTGCGGCGGTCTTCGATCACGTGGCGCAGGAGGCCGCGCACGTGCGCAACAAACGCGCTTTCATCCACCGGGTTGTCGACGTCATTGACCCCGGCGTAAACGCACAGCGGCGCCTGATCGGCCAGCTTCACCACGTAGGCCATCTCCAGCACCCCCGGCTCACTGCCGCCTTTGTACCCCACGAATTCAGGGCGATCGATGCCTTGCGGCATGGGCGTGTTGATCGACATGGCCCGATTCACCTGCGGGTTGTCCAGCGCGTACAGATGCAACACCGTTTTGCACACATCAACCGGCGTGGCGTACCATTCCACGTCTTCAATGTGGTGTGGCTTTTTCCACAGACTCAAATCCACCACCAATTGCATGGTGGTGCGATCCGGCAGCGCTTCCAGCATGGCCAGCCGGGTGGCGCGGTCGCCTTGTTTGTATCGCGTGTAGTCGTCCTCGCTGAATTTCGCGCGCACTTTGAACAATTCCCGGGTGTACAAAAACGGGGTGTTGTTGCCGCGACTCAGGCCGTGCCGTGCGATGTATTCTTCGATGCGTGTGCGCCCGAGCAGATCAATCAGGTGGTCGGTGGCGCCGTTGTCGCTGACCGAAATCATGGCCTCGGCCATGGCCTGCACCGTCATGGGCTCACCTTTGGGGTGTTTGCTGAGCGTGGGCGAAGACAGCGTGATCAACTCTTCGCGCACTTCAATGGTCTGATCCCAGCTGAATTCGCCGGCGTTGATGGCATCGGCCAGCGCACCCAGCACCCACATTTTGAACATCGAGCCGGTGGCGTGCAACACATCAGGGTGCATTGAAATCAGCGCCCGTGCACCGTCGCTGACCAGCACCGACACCTGCCCTGGCACCTGCTCAAAATGTCCCAGCACCTTCTCGTCGCTGTCGTAGGCACTGGCATCAACCGCCTCTCCGGTGAACAGCAAGCCGACGATCTGGCCGCTGCCGGTGTCCACCTGGATGTTGAAATTCAAGGTTTTTCCGCCCGCGTGCTGTGTTTGAATCTGCGCCGCCTCGTCGGCTTTACGGCGGGTCACCGACGCGTTTTGACAATCGCCGTATTGGCGCACCAGCCCGCCGGTGATCTGCTTAAACTGACTTTCAGGAACCTGCTGCACAAACCCCGGGCCAAACAGACCCGCGTAATCGTACTCGGTTTCGGCCCGCAGCACGGAGCAGACGTCATTGATGCGCGCATCCAGGGGCTTTTCATCGGACGTCAGAGCCGACGCGGAAAAAGCGACACACACCGCCGCAAGGGTGAACCTGTTCATGATGGGAATCCTCTCTTCAGTTGCGCCAAGGATACAGGCATTCAGCACACAATAACAGCACCATCAGTCACATTTGCGCGACGCCGGCCCTGTGACACGGACCGGCGTCGCCGCCGATTCATCAGTGCAGTTCAAATCCACTGAAATAAATCGGCATCTCCAGTTCGGTGACCAGCAGGCCGGTGATTTCCAGTTGCGCACCGAATTGGCTCAACGATGAATTCTGCAATTCCAGCCGTTGCCCTGCGCCCAGAATCAGATGCGAAATGCCGAATCGCTGATGCACGGTTTCGGCGTTGCTGCGCAGACGCAATGAATACAGTCGGTCATTTTCTCCGGCAGCCACCGTCACCCGCACATCCATCAATCCCGACGTGCTTAAACCGGCGTCCGGGGTCAGGATGATGTCTGTGACCAGCAGAAAATGCCCTTCGGGCACGCGCTGACCGCCTTCGAAGAACGGCAGCCCGGCGATGTTCAAACAGGTGAGAAAGGATTCATCGGTCGGCTGCACGGTGAATTGATTGAAACAGCGCACCGGCTTGCCCACCGGCAACGCGCGCGCAGATTCAGGCACAGACAACATCACACAGGCCACAACGGCCAGACAGATTTTGACAAAGTTCATGGTTTTTCTCTTTCACAATAAAAACCCGCACAGTGTGCGCATGCACCATGCCTCAGGCAATGCATGCAAGTCATTTTTTGCCTGGATTGTTCAGTCCGTGAAGTGCGTCACAGGAAAAATGTGACGCAGCGCCGGTTCATTGCAAAGGCAGCAACACGTCGGTGATGAAATCGCACTCATCGCTGCGCCGCGCCACATCGTGGTATTCAAACAGCAACGGTGCGTCGCGCAAACACTCACCGCTGTGCGGCAACCACTGCGCGTACAGCGTGCGGATGCATTGCTCAAAGCGCGCATCGCGGGGGCCGTGATGCCGGTACCGCGCCCAGCGCCCGCCTTCGATGCGGCCATTGCGCACCCCGTGGTCGTTGGCTTCGATCGGCCGCAAAATTTCGCCGCACACATCAAAACGGAAATCAGCCGCCGGGGTGTGCGCAGGATCGCTGTGACCGATGCCAAAGGTGCGCCGCACGGCCACCGGTGAACGGCCGCTGGCTTTGCGCCATTCAATGAATTGTGCCACGGTTTCCAGCACCCGTTCAGGCGCGCCACGATGCGACAGCATGGCCACCATGACATCCGGCATTTCAATCACTTCTGCGTGCATGTTTATCTCCTTTTCCGGCAATGAATATTCAAATGATTGGTGCCAGCGGATCCAATCTGGCCGGTTCCTGAATTCGCTGGGCGTTTGGTCAAATGTGCGCTTGAACCGGCGTGCAAAGGCTTCGTGGCTGCTGAAACCGGCGGCCACGGCAATGTCCAACACACGCATGTCCGACTCAAAGGCCAGCTGCATGGACGCGCGGCGCAGGCGCTGCAAACGGGCGTATCGATGCGGTGTGATGCCGGTGACCGCGACAAACAGCCTGAGGAAATGGTGTTTGGACAAGGCCGCCACAGAACCCAGCTCATCCAGCGTCAGCGCATCGTCCAAATGATGGGCAATGTGCTCACAGACCCGGTTGATGCGCGCGACCAAGCGCGCTTCGCTGGTGTGTCCACCATTCGCCTGAAGCGCCCATTTAGATGCACGATTCATCGCCGATGCCTCCGGCCGCTTGCAGCACTGCAGCCGATGATCCAACCTGGCGAATCGGGCTGCCATGCGGTGTGAATGACTGGAAACGATGTGTTCATGTGGATGGCGGTGCGCTCAGCACGACGGTTGCAATGGCCTGCATTGTCGCGCATTGCCCACCGCGATGCCTGACTGAAATTGCTCAAGCGGCCCAACAGCTGCGCATCTCAGCAGTGCAGGCACCAGCCTGGCCGTGTTAATCGGCGCCCGGCCGGTCCGGCACGTAGGTGACAAAAAAGCCCTGCAGATCGCCGTTCTCCGTGAACGATTCAATGCTCAACAGGCGATAACCATCCTCGGCGAACTCGGCGTGAGATTTGCTCAAACGCCGCGCCGCACTGTCCTTGCGCATGCCAAACACAACGTCGATAAACACAGTTTTGGCCGCCGGCACCTTGTCCTTCGCCTGCGCAGGGTTGAGTGCCACAGCGCAGACCATAAAACAACCGATCAAGCAGATTTTGTGCATAGCAAAAGCCCTCGTGAAATCAACGATTGTAATAAAAAAAGCCCCGCACAAGGGGGGCTTTTTTAGCGGTTTCTTGTCTGCGCAAATCAATCCCAGGTGTAGCTGACCTCGATGCCGTAGAAGCGCGGGTCGCCGCGGCGGGTGGTGATTGAACCCAGGGCCACGGCCTGGCCACCGATGTCGAGCAGGTATTCTTCGTCGAAGGCGTTGTCGGCAAACAGGGCCACTTCCCAGCGGTAGGACGGGTCATTCCAGCTCAGGCGGAAATTGGTCAGTGTGTAGGAGTCGATGGTGAAACCAAAGCCCGATGCGGTGGAGTCCTGGCGCTCGCTGACGTAGTTGTGGTCGCCGCGCAGCGACAAACCGCCGCGGTTGCCCAGATCCCAGCTGTACATCCAGTTCAAATTCAGCGAGTGTTTGGGCGTGCCGGTCAGCGGCTGGCCGGTCAAATCGTCGCTGGCATCCTCGCCGGGGAAGATGTTGTAATTGGTGTATTCGGTGTCCAGCAATCCATAGCTGCCGCCCAGGTAAAAGTTGTCGCTGGCAAACCAGTTGACTTCCAGTTCGATGCCGTCGCCCTCGGCGTCGGCGTTGCGCACGTTGTAGGTCGGAATCACACCGGGCGGACCGGACAGTTTGAGAATTTGCAAATCGTCGTAGTCGTAGTGAAAGGCCGTGGCATTGAAACGCAGGCGTCCGTCCAACAGGGTGGATTTCATGCCCACTTCGAAATTGCTGATGGTTTCCTCATCAAAGGCCGGATCCACACCCAGGGTGTTAAAACCGCCGGCTTTGTAGCCCTGCGAGGCCGAAGCAAACCACATGACGTCGTTGTTGGGGCGGTACTGCAGCACCAGACGCGGCGTCAGCGCGGTCCAGCTGTCGTCCTGATTGAAGGCCGGCGAGAACTGGTCAAAGAACACCAGACCAAACGGCACCGGATCGACGCCGGGCACCGGGATGATGAACTGGTTCATGTATTCACTGAACACGGTGAAGTCCTTCTGGTCGCGTGAATAACGCAAACCAAAAATAAAATTCCAGCGGTCATTGATGGTGTAGTCAAAGTCGCCGTAGATTGAGTAACTGGTGGATTCCAGGGTGTTGCTGGTGGCTTCAATCCATTCGCGGTTGAGATTGGCCTGGGCAATGCCAAAAGCCAGCTCTTCCACGCTTTGACCAGTGGCCAGTGACAGCTGTTCCAGTTGCGGCGCAAAGGCGGCCAGGAAAAACCCCGCCAGACCGCTGCCGGGGGGCACACCGGGCACCGCTTCACCCGGCACGCCGGCATCGACCAGGAAAAAGGTGTCGATGGAATTGGTGTTGGCGTACACTTCGGTGGTCTGGTTGCCGTCCTCTTTGAAAAAGCTCAAACCGGCGGTCCACTGCAGGCGCGAGCCGTTGTCGGAAATGAAGCGGAATTCCTGACTGAACTGTTCCTGGTCTTCAATGTTGTTGGAGGCGAAGACAAAGCGGTCGTTGGATGAACCGTCGTCGTTTTGCAGGTTGTTGGATTCAAATTCGCGGTATGCGGTGATGGATTTGAACAGCACGTCATTGAAACGCGAATTGACCACCACCGAGGTGCCGAACACGTCGCGGTTTTCATCCGGGAGAAAATCCGAATTGTGTTGTCCAAAGGGATCGGCCGGTGCAATGGACGCGTTGGTGCTGGCAATGATCGGTCCGTCCTGGTCCAGCTCATCGTAGTCGGCCTGCCACAGCACTTCGGTGTCCTCCGACACCTGGAAATTCAGCCCCAGGCGAAACGCCAGATTGTCCTTGCTGTCCAGATCGCGGAAAATGTCCGTTGGAATCCAGCCGTCGCGATCGGTTTTGACAAAGCTGGCGCGGAAGAACACCGAATCGCTCAGATCGGTGTTGTACAGGCCTTCAAACTGGCGCAACGAGTAGTTGCCGAAGGTGGCGCGGAAATTCGCTTCGGTGCCGGCGTGCGGCTTTTTGGTGATGACCTGAAAGGCCCCGGCGGCGGCGTTGCGGCCGAACAAGGTGCCCTGCGGGCCCTTGATCACTTCCACGCGCTCGACGTCGTTGAAGTTCAGCTGGCCAGCGCCGGTGCGACCGACGTACACGCCGTCGATGTACACACCCACGGTTGGGTCAGCGCCCAGACCAAAATCGTTGGTGCCGACGCCGCGGATGCGGTAAGTCGGTTGAGTCACGGTCTGATTGTTGGTTTCCAGTCCCACGGTGAAACGGCCCAGATCGTTGATGTCTTCGGTGCCCATCGCACGCAATTCTTCACTGTCGTAGGCGGTGACCGTCAACGGCACATCCTGAATGCTTTGCTCGCGCAGCTGCGAGGTCACCACCACAGAATCCAGATCCACCACGCTGCGGTCGGCATCATCGTCGGCGTCGGTTTCATTTTGGGCATGCACTTGAACAGCCAGCAACAGACAAAACAGTGCCGACCACGCGAATTTGGTAGATTTCATATTTCTCCCCTTTCTGATTACACATTCACTCTCGTTTCGATCGAAACCCGCCTGTTGCGGGCGATCTTCACAGCGCATGATAACACTTTTTTAACACGCTGTCTGCAACGGCCGGACCGGCGCACACAGGCCCCGATGCCGACACGCAACAGCGCCAATGTTAATGCCATTTAACGAAAATCCAGGCACTTTCATGGTAAGATAATTCTCTTGGATATTTGAGACTGAAAACACGCATGAAAACACCGATGATTGCCATCGCGATGGTCGCCACCTTGTCCATCGCCAGTGCCGCCAAACCGATTCAGGTCAACACCCGGCCCGTGACCGGATTGCCGGTGACAGACAAATCCGCCACCACGCACAACAGCGTATACGCGACCGGCGTGCAATCGCCGCTGCGCATGCAGACCACCGCGCACATCGGCGCCGATGGCCAGCTGCTGCAATCCTGTGAAACCGAAGCGGTGCACAATCACGCACCCCTCGTGGACAACCGGGAGCCGAAATGAACATGAAATCCCGTTTGCTGCTTTGCCTGTCCACCCTGTTGTCGTTGCAGGCCTGGGGCCAGCCGTTGGAAAACGGCCAGGGCGTGGAATTCAGCGTGCCCGGCCAGAGTGTGGCCGGTGATCTGTACATTGAGGTGCCGCTGGGCGCCACCAAACTTAAAGTTGAACTCATCAGCGCCCAGGCCGGCACGGACTTCGACCTGTTCGTGCGGCACGGCTCACCCTTCACTGCGGGCAATTTTTCCGCCCTGCAAAACCAGGCGTCCTATCTGTCCGGCGGCGCCAACGCCAATGAAGAAGTCAACCTCACGCACGCGTCACACGACCCGTTGAGAAAAGGCCGCTGGTACATCGGCGTGCTGAACTTCAATGCCACAACGGCCAACATTGAATTGCGCGCCACCTATCAGTTCACACCGCCCGGACAGCCACAAATCGAGTTCATCTTCGACCAGGACGTCATCGTCGGCACCGACCCGAACGATCCGGACAACGCCTGCAACATCGATGGCTGGTTTGATGCCACCGCCTTCACACCGGTCGGCGGCAACAGCGCCACCACCCTGGGCGAGGCGCGCCGCAACGCGGTGCTCAAAGCGGTGGAACTGATGACCGAAAACATCCAGTCCGAAGTGCCCCTGATCATTCAGGGCTGCTGGCCGACCGATCTGGAAACCAGCGCCAATTCAGCGGTGCTGGCGAACGCCGCGCCGCGCACCTTCATCTTCAATTCACCCGGTCTGACCGACAACACCTGGTACCCGATTCCGGTGGTTGAGCGCATCAACGGTTCGCCGGCCTGCAAACTGATCGGCGGCAACTGCAACGCGCCGGTGATCACAGTCAACTTCAATCCACTGATTGACACCGACGCCGGACTCGGCACCCGCCGCTGGTATTACGGCACCGAAGTCACCGCCGGTGGACTGAACCCCGATTTTGTCTCCACCGCCATGCATGAAATGACGCACGGCCTGGGTTTTCTTTCCACGCTGTGGGTCAGCGACAACACCACCCTGTCGTGCCCGCAAGGCGCGGTGTCGCACACTCAGGGCAGCCTGTTTTGCGGCCGCAGCGACGCCTACACCAATCAATTGGTGCTGCGCAATGGCGACGATTCATTGACGCCACTGAAAGACATGGGGTCGGATGCACAGCGCGAGGGCGCACTCACCAGCGTGACCCATCTGCTGTGGGACTCGGTCAATGTGATGGAATCGGTGTTCAACACACTGGGACCGCAATCGCTGGGACTGGCGCGTCTGTACGCACCGGACGAACTCAACCCCGGCTCATCGGTTTCGCATTTGAGTTCCGATTACACCACGCTGATGGAGCCGTTTCAGGAAGCCAACCTGCGCGAGCTCGGTCTGGCCGACCCCATGCTGTGGGACATCGGCTGGGATCCGCGCGCCAAACCCGGTCTTGGCGTGGTGCCAACGGCGTGGTTTGATCCGGCGCACAACGGCCATGGCATGGTGATCGAACCGATCCCCAACAGCGACTTGTATTTTGTGGTGTTCTACACCTACAACGACGCCGGTGAACCGGAATGGTTCACCTCCCTGGCGCGTGTTGAGAACGGCGTGCTGAATGTGGAATTTGAGGACGAGACGCTGCTGCGTTTTCTTTACGATTACAACGTCAATCCGGCCATGGCCCAGGCCAGCCAGATCGACCCGTCGATCACCGAAGGGCGGCTGCGCATTGACTTCAATCATCGCAACGCCAGCCGTTCGACGACCTGCAACGACGGCGTGAGACGCGACGGCAATCTTGCTTTGGTGGATTGGAAGATCAACGACCAGGGCGGTCAATGGTGCATCACGCCGACATTCAATCCAAACCAGCTGCCGGACCCCGATTTTGGCGGCACCTGGTGGACCGGCGATGCGGATTCCGGCTGGGGATTCTCGCTGGCTTTCGCGGGCGATCTGATCATCGCCATCATTTATTTCTATGACGAGGACGGCAATCCTCGCTGGGTGATCGGCAGCAAGACCGGTTTCGTGCCCGGTCAATCCATCACTGTGGCGTTGAATCAGATGGCCGGCTACGGCCGCACAGACACGCCGCAAGATCCGGTACCCACCCCGGTTGGCAGCGCCACCTTCCTGCTCAACAACAAATCAGGCGATCTGCAGCAAGACGGCACCATAAGTATTGAAATCAAGTACAACGGCGAGGAATCAAACCCCTGGGTGCGTGAAAACGTGCCGCTGACGATTCTCACCGAACCGCATTGATCAACGCGGCATTGACACAAAAAAGCCCGGATTATGCCGGGCTTTTTTGTGTCTGTCATTGACCCGCTCGATCAATCGAGCCGCTTGGGCTTTACAGTCTTTGAATCACCGCATCGGTGAATTCGGCGGTTTTGGCCTGACCGCCGAGATCGCCTGTTAAACGGTCGCGGTCGGCCAGCGTCTGGCGAATGGCCTGGCGAATTCGGCGCGCCTGATCGCCCATCGACAGATGCTCCAGCATCAGCGCAGCGGCCAGGATCAGCGCGGTCGGATTGGCTATTTTCTTGCCGGCGATGTCCGGTGCCGAACCGTGCACGGCCTCAAAGATGGCTGAATCCAGGCCGATGTTGGCGCCCGGCGCCATGCCCAGTCCACCCACCAGACCGGCGCACAGATCGGAAATGATGTCGCCGAACAGATTGGTGGTGACGATCACATCGAACTGCTGCGGATTCATCACCAGCTGCATGCAGGTGTTGTCCACAATCAGGCTGTTGAATTCAATCTGCGGAAATTCTTTGGCCACTTCCTCGGCCACTTCAAGAAACAAACCGCTGGTGGTTTTCATGATGTTGGCTTTGTGCACTGCGGTGACTTTTTTGCGACCGGCTTTAATCGCGGTATCAAAGGCGTAGCGCACGATGCGCTCGGAGGCTTCGCGGGTGACCACGATCTTGGATTCTGCCAGGGTGCGCTCTTCGTTGATGGTCTGGCCTTCTGCACGGTAGGCACCTTCGGTGTTTTCCCGGATGGTGATGATGTCGATGTCTTCGTAACGGCTTTTGGTGCCCGGGAAAGTGATCACCGGTCTGAGGTTTGCGTACAAATGAAAATGCCGTCTGAGGGCCACGTTGATCGAACTGAAGCCTTTGCCAACCGGTGTGGTCAGGGGTCCTTTCAAACAGATGGTGTTGCGCTCGATGCTGTCAAGCGTGTCCTTCGGCAGCAATTCGCCCTGCGATTCCAGAGCGGTCAATCCGGCTTCCTTGAATTCATAGGTGAAATCGGCGCCCACCGCTTCCAGCACACGCAAGGTCGCCTCCATGATTTCCGGTCCGATGCCGTCCCCTTTGATGATGGTAATTTTTGTGCTCATGCTCGTCGCCGAATTCCAGTAAAATTGAGCGCGAATTATACATGATTTAAACCCCGAATGAAAAAGGTCGTTGCCATCACTTCATCGCGCGCCGATTACAGCCACATGCACTGGCCACTGAAAGCCCTGCACGCGCACCCCGACATCGAGTTGACGGTGATCGCCTTTGGACCGCACATGTCACCCGAATTTGGCCACAGCTGGGCACAGATTCGCGCCGACGGATTCACGCTGAAAACGGTGGAATCCTTGCTCAGTTCAGACAGCGACGTGGGCATGGCCAAGTCCCTGGCGATTTCCATGCTGGGCCTGACCGAACAACTGGCCAGCGAGCGACCGGACGTGTTGTTGTTGATCGCCGATCGCTATGAAATGCTCGCCGCAGCCAACGTGGCACTGACTTTACGCATTCCGATTGCCCACATCGAGGGCGGCGATGTCAGCGAAGGCGCGATCGACGACGCGGTGCGCAACGCCATCACCAAAATGAGCCACCTGCACTTCACGCCCACGGCGCTGGCGACGCGGCGGGTCGAAGCCATGGGCGAAGAGGCCTGGCGCATCACCCGCAGCGGCGCGCCGTCATTGGATCACCTGCGGCATCCGGGCGCGGTGCTGCCAGCCGACCAGGTCAACACGCAACTGGGTTTGACGCCTGCACCGCTGTGGCTGGTGCTGTATCACCCGGTGACCCTGTTTCAAGACACCGTGTGCGAACTGGACGCCTTGCTGACATTTTTGCAGGGGCGCACGCAGCAAATCGTGTTTTGTTTCCCCAACAGCGACGCAGGCGCGCACCGCATCATCGAACGGGTGCAGGCCTTTTGCCGGCAACACGCGCAGGCCCAGGTGCGCGTCAATCTACCGCCGCCGCTGTACCTCGGGTTGCTCGCGCGCAGTGAATTGATGCTCGGCAATTCCTCCAGCGGCATCATGGAAAGCCCCAGTTTCAAAGTCCCGGCCATCGACATTGGACTGCGCCAGAGCGGCCGTGAGAAGGCCACCAACATTGTTGCGGCCGACGCCAGCGCCGAGGCCATTGAACGCGCCTGCGAGATCGCGTTGTCGGAACGTCATCAGAGCGCGCTGGCCGAGGTTGAGAACCCCTATGGCGATGGGCGTGCGGCCGAACGCATCTGCGCGGTGCTGGCCGATCTGCCCGCGCGCGAGCGCTTGCTGTTCAAACGCAACACCTTGCTGACATGAACATCCCCCTGGCCCGGCCCAGCATCACCGCGCTGGAAAAGAAATACGTGGACCAAGTGCTGGCTTCCGGTCAACTGTCGCGCGGTCCGATGCTGGCGCGCTTTGAACAGGCCTTTGCACGCTTGCAACACAGCCCGCACGCGCTGGGGACCGCCTCAGGCACGGCGGCGCTGATCATCGCCCTGCAAGCGCTGGGCATTGCGCCGGGCGATGAAGTGATCACCGTCTCGTTCACCGTGCCGGCCACCCTCAATGCAATTCTTGCGGTGGGCGCGCGACCGCGCCTGCTGGACATCAATCCCGACAACCTGGGTCTGTCGACCGAAGCACTGCGCGCACAGCTGCACGCTGGCACTCGCGCGGTGGTGCTGGTGCACGCCTTTGGACGCAGCGCCGATGTGCGCGGCATTGCGGGGCTCTGCGCCGAATATGGTGTGCCACTGATTGAAGACGCCTGTGAAGTGGCCGGCAACGCCTTTGCCGGCCGCATGCTGGGCACCTGGGGCTGCATCGGGGTGTTCGGTTTTTACGCCAATAAACAGATCACCACCGCCGAAGGCGGCATGGCCATCACCGCCGATGAAGACCTGCACCGGCGCATGCAGCGTTTGCGCAATCACGGCCGACGCATGGACGGGCGCTGGTGCGATCAGGACAGCGGCGGCTGGAATTTCCGCCTGTCTGAATTGCACGCCGCGCTGGGGGTGGCGCAGCTTGAACGCCACACGGAAATCGCCGAAAAGCGCCGTGCCCTGGCGCAACTATACACCGAGCGCTTGCAGCGTCTGCCGGTGACCTGCCCGCGCTTCAGCCGCGAAGAGCCCGACTCGTGCTGGTTTGTCTACGTGATTCAAACACCGCAGCGGGACGCCGTGGCCGCTTCACTGGCGCGGCAAGGCATTCAATGCGGCAAATATTTCGCGCCGTTGCACTGGCAGCCGCACTGGAAACAAAATCACCCGGCGCTGGAACTGCCGGTGACTGAGCGGGTGGCTTCACAGACACTGGCTTTGCCCTTCTTCACCGACATGCGCGAAGCGGACCTGTGTCGTGTGACCGACGCGCTGGCACACGCGCTGGC
>JBNLBT010000035.1:0-30320 GCA_050303435.1 Marinicellaceae bacterium | reverse complement strand
ATTTAACCTCGGATTGGATCGCAGTGATGGGCACCTTACGCATCGGCACCCCGGGGCAGCCGTTTGTGCAACAGGCGGTGATCACCCTGACCGGTGACGACCCGGATCAAAACATCATGGGCATGGGCACGCGCGGACTGCTGGTGATGGGCGGCACGCTGTCGCTGCACGGCGCCTTGCCGCAGGTCAGGCAAACGCGCATCGACGGGCACATCAACGACGGCGCCACTGCATTCGATGTGCTGGCCGCGGTGGACGACTGGCAGGTCGGTGAGCAGCTGCTGCTGGCGCCGACCGATTACTACGGCGTCAGTGAAACCCAGCTGTTGACCGTGCAACAGGCCAGCGGCGTGCACTTGACTGCCAGCGCGCCGGTGCAGGGTTTTCGCTGGGGCCTGCTGCAGCACCTGACCGACGCCGGTTTGTCCTTGACGCCGGACACCCCTGTGCCGCTGCCGGCGCCCGAGGTGCCGACAGTGCTGGATCAGCGTGCCGAGGTGGCGCACGTCAGCCGGCGCATTCGCATTCAGGCCCCCGACGACGCGCTGTGGCAAACGCAGGGTTTTGGTGCGCATTTGATGGTCATGTCGCTGCAATCGAACGTGCAGATCGACGGGGTGGAGTTCCGCCGCGGTGGGCAGGCCGGGCGCCTGGGGCGCTACCCGGTGCACTGGCATCGCCTCAGTTACGACGGCGGCGGCGCGATGCTGGGCGACGCCACGGGACACTACCTGCGCAACAGCAGCGTGCTGGGTTCGGCCAATCGCTGCATCACATTGCACGCGACCAACGGGGTGCGGGTGCAGAACAACGTGTGTTTCGACGTGCGCGGACACGGCATTTTCTTCGAAGACGCGGTGGAACGACGCAATGTGGTGGAAGGCAACTGGGTGTTCAGGGTGCGTTTTCCGGACCCGGCCGATGCCCTGAAGCTGCATGAGATCAATGCGCAGAACGGGTTTGAAACCGGCGCCAGCGGCCTCTGGGCCAGCAACCCGGACAACACGGTGCGCAACAACGTGCTGGCGGACGCGCAGGGCTTTGGTTTGTGGATGGCGTTCCCGGCCGACGCGGCGGGCGTCAGCAGCAACGTGCCGTTGTTGCCGTACCGCATGGCGCTGGGCGATTTCAACGGCAACGTGATGCACAGCAACCGCCTGCGCGGCGCCATGTTTGATCAGGTGGAAATTGATGAACAGGGGCAGGTGGGTTCCCTGCAATACGCCTCCACCACGGACGGACAGCCGTTGTCCTGGCCGTTTGAAAATTTGCAGCGCTTCACTCTGAGCGACTGGCGGCTGTGGAAGAACAACGACGGCAATTTCTGGGACCGCGTGGTGTGGCCGACTTTTGAACGCTTTGTGTCCGCCGATTCGGCCGGCAAGTATTTCTCCGGGTCGGGCGCCGGCGGTGAAATCCGCCATTCCCTGCTGGTGGGCCATTCGTTGAACGATTTCACCGCCCAACCGCACCCGTGGATGGGGCCGGCGACCGCGATGGCCACCTACCACAGTGCCTTTGACATGCACCACAACGTGATCGTCAATTTCCCCTCGGTTGCGGGCAAAACCAGCGGCGCATTCGCCACCGACGATTACTACATTCGGGCGGTGGAAAAAGGCCACATCCGCAACCAGGACAACCTGTTGATCAACGCCCACCCCGGTTACCGCAGCGACGCCGCGGTGGACGAGGACATTGCCTTCAATTTTGCCCAGGGCTTTACCCATTACGTGTTTGCCAGCGCGTTGTGTGACCCCAACGGCCTGTGGGGGCCGGCCGGGCGCTGGAGCGTGTACGACCGGCCCTTTCTGACCCACGGCGCCAACTGCACACCGATTCAGCCGCTGAGCCAACAGGCGACCAGCTGCGACGGTGAATACTTTGGCGTGGATCAGTTCATTCTGAATCAGGCCAACATGCCGTTCGATGACCTGATGGCCATTGAAGTGACGCGTTACGATGAAAGCGCGCCCAACACGCCGGTTGCGGTGTGGACGGTGGACGGCGCGCAGCCGGGTTGGGTGCTGGGACACATGCGCCACTTTGCCGCGCGCGACGGCGGCATTTATCGGCTGGATTTTCCTGACGATCCGGACCCGGTGGATGTGGCGTTGACGCTGGAGAACATGCACGATCCGGCCAGCGCTTTTGTCCTGGGCATTCGTTTTGACGGCTCATTGCCGGCGCAGGTGTTCGCCTCCACACACGATCATGTGCACTACATCACCGACGGCCACGCGCAGGCCGGTAGCTGGGCCAACAAACACGACTACACGGCGCTGGGCTCGCGCCAGGCGGTGATCGATTCGGCCGGTGAAACCTATTGGCAGGACAGCGCCGGTGGCTGGGTCTGGGTCAAGGTCAGCTACGCCGATCTGGTGCAGTTCAACAGCGACGACGACGTGATCAACGGCGGCGTGTCGGAGCAGGCCTTGTACAACGGCTTTCATCTGCGCGTGTGGGCCGACGACTGAGTGATGGCGAGATGATTTAGGACTGTCAAATCGGGCAGACACCACCAATGCGTGCGCGGACTGCGCCATGGTCTTGATGGTGTCAACCCGGCTCCCTGGCGAATCAGTCAGCGATTCGTTCCGGTGTTGTCTGGGTTGTCACTGTGCACCGGTGAACCGATGCGAATAGGTCAACTTGCAACGGGCTGGAACGGGCCAACTGCAAAGCGTCAATGCTTCTCCTCCCCTTTAACAATCACCCGTGAATCTGTCCGATCGAACGCATTGGACTGCGCCTTCAATCGTTTGCACCGCCCCGTGTGTGCGATGGCACAAGGTGCCGTTCGTTCCGGGCGGTCGGATGACATGACCTCTCAAGCACGTCTCCATTGTCAGACCCTTGCGGGTGGTTGACGCCATTCGTTTCAAGAAAGAAAACTGGCTGCAGACATTGTAGATCAATCGCCCGCCGGATGACAACACGAAAATGGCGCCGTGCGGTGCAGGTCCGAATAATACATTGAACCTGCAACGCATGGCGGGGTGTGTTTGAGGCGCAAAGCTGCGCCGCCGTGCATCAGCCGTCGAAACGGCTGGCAAAGATCAGATCGTCGCTGCAGGCATCGCCGATGCCGTCGTTGTTGCTGTCGCTTTGCAGGGGATCGAAATCGTTGGGGCAGACGTCGCACTGGGAGCCGACGTAATCGCCGTCCGGGTCATCGCCGAAGCATTTGGCTTCATAGGCCCCGACATCGCAACTGCCGCCGTCGAACGGGTAAGGGTCGCTGTCGTGCGGGCGGCTGAAGCCGCGCTGGTCGTCCTGCAGCACAATGAAAGAACCGTCCTGGGCGTCGCCGTCAAGGGCCATGCAGCCGTCCGGGTCGCCGCCGTCGGCTTCCACGCCGACCGCGTTGATCGGATGCACTGGCTGCGCACCGCCCAGGTTGACCAAGGGGCCAAGGTGCGGGATCACGCCGCTGGTGTACATCGGCCCGGCACCGGGCAAGGGATGGATGGTGCAGTTGGCGTCATCGCCCAGCAAGGTGTAACCGTTGCTGTCAAAGCCATCGGCGCCGCTGGCAGAATGGTCGCAGTTGCGCCCGGGGCGGAAACACAGGGGCACGCCCGACGGGCAGGGCAGGAAATTGCCGTGCACAATGGAGTTGTCGATGGTGACCTGGGCGTTGCTGGTCACATAGATGCCCCCGCCAAAGAATCCTCCGGTGTCGTCTGCATCGGCGGTGTTGCGGGCAATGGTGCTGTTGTAAATTTCGGCGCTGCCACTGAGGTACAGTCCGCCGCCATGGGCGGTGGAGCTGTTGCCGCTGACGGTGCTGTTGATCAGGTACACCTCGCTGTCGATGCCGTTGCTGCGGATGCCGGCGCCGGGTGAGTTGTTGCTGTTGCCGTCGATCAGCGAGTTGATCACCCACAACTCGCCGGTGACGTAGATCACCGCCGGTGAGGGGTTGAACGCGGTATTGTTGGTGACGCGCGAGTTCAAAAGGGTGAAACGGCCCCCGCTTCGCACCTCAAGGCCGCTGGCGTTGCCGTTGTAGATGCGGCAGTTGTCGCACACGGCCACCGCGTTGTTGAACACTCGGATGCCGTCTTCCAGCCCGTCGGCGCCCGGTTTGATGTGCACTGTGTTCAGACGCACCACGCCGTCTGAATCGTTGTCGATGTTGAGTGCGGAAATGTAGCCGCTGGTGGTGCCGCGTTTGGGACGAAATTCCAGATTCTCTACAGTGATTGATGCGGTCAGCCGCAGCATGTTGAAATCGGCGAACACGCCGGAGGTGATCACCGGCATGGCCGCGCCGGTGCCGCGGATGGTCATGGGTGTATAGGCGACGATGGGCACGTTATCCAGGATGGTGTAGGGTGTGCCCTGATCGGGGATTTCCACAATGTGCGGCCCGCCGGGGGTGTCGTTGGCGCTTTCAATCGCGCCGCGTATGGTGCATGGGTTGCACACGCCGTCGGCCGGCGTCGGGTCACTGACGTCGTCGTCCAGATTGACGGTGAAGGTCAGCGCGTGCGCCTGAGTGGCACACACAAGCAATGTCAGCAGTCGGAGGATTGAAATTTTCAGCATGGTTGTTCTCATTCGGTTGATCCATGCCAGGTTTAACAGCGCGCGACGGCGCTGACTGCCAATTAATTTAAAAAAATTTTGCGCCGGAAGAAGCGCGCAATCGCATGAAACCGGGCGCGCGCAGGGCGGGCCCGGTGCAGTTCAAGTCAATGCACTCAAGGCGCTTTACATGCGCCTTTGGTGGCCACGCCTTTGAGGTTGTGGCCCAGATCGCAGCATTTATTGGCCAGAAAGCGCACTTCGTCAATGTAATCGGGGGAATTCCAGTCCTTTGGAGCGTCTGGAGACGTTGGCATGTTGACGCCAATGATGCCTTCCAGGACGGATTTGCAGTAGGATAAAGTCAAAGCCGGCATCTCATTGTCGTTGGAATTATTGCCGTTGGTGGAATGGCACAATGAACACTGGCTGTCGTTTTTAACCGCGTTGTCGAGACCCTTTTGTGTGGTCGAGGGTGGGTTGGCCCAGGTCGGACTGGCCGGTGTGCCGGACAGGGGCTGATAGCGTACTTTGGGTGTGGCCACCAGTTTGGGGGCGCCCACACTGTCCACGGCCAGCGGTGTTTTTGCCTGAATCAGATAGACATTGGAGCCGCGATGACATCCGGTGCAGTTTTCATTCAGGTTGTAGCCGTCGCTCATGTTGATTGGGTCCAGGTTGCGGGTGTCTTTACCCAGAATCTTGGGACGAGGCTTGCGGCGATCGGGATCGCTGTTCGGTTGGCCGCTGGATATTTCTGGCACGGGGCGTTTGATGTTGTCCCAGAAACACGCCTTGCCGGTGGTTTCGCTCTGACAGATGATGCCCAGTGCTTTGATGTCATCGTCAATGCTTCCGCCGACCTTGCCCATTCTCGGCAACGCAATGCAAATGCCTTTGGGTTGAGCTGAATCGTAAGCCCACACTTCGACATAAGGTGCGGAAACCGCCAGCACCGCCGGTGTTTTCAACACGCCGCGTTTCTGCCACTGGTTTTTGCCTTTGCTGGGATTCCACACCGGTGGCAAAGGCACATCGTATGAATTGCACTGCTTCATGTAATCATTCATTTTGCGCTTGGGGGTGACCGCCGGTTTGGCCGGCGGCGCGGCCAGGGCCACGGACGGTCCAATCAATTTGGCCAGTTCTTGCATGCTTTTTTCAAAAAACGCAGTGCTTTGAGCCACGGTTGGGTTTTCAATTTCTTCCATGCGTTGGTTGAAGAAAGAGCCATGATAAGCCAGGTAAATGTCACTCTCGGCGCCGCCGGCGTCCACCACCTGATCCGCTTGCAGTCGCTGGTTCAATGCACGCGACCAGGCGTCGGCGTTGGAGCCGGCTTTGCGGTAGGCCATTTCGCCGGCAATCAGAATGCTGAAACCGGCGCGATCACCGCTGCCGCTGAAGCGCAGCGCGGTCGGTTTGATCACCGGTCGTCCGGCGTCGTCCTGCAGCGCGTTCTGCTGTTTGAACTGGTCCTGCAGATAGGCCGACAGCGGCTGGCTGTCGTCGATCAGGAAAATGTAGTCCGGTTGCGTGCTCAGCGCGCGCGCGGCGCGGTTGTCGCTGCAGGCGGCCTGACCGGCAAAGGCGCGCACCAGGTCCAGGCCGTTGAGTCGATTGGCCCGGTCGGCGCCGCAGATGGCGCTGAAATTGGCGTCTGCGGTGACGTTGGCCGGCGCGCCGTTTTTCGGATCAAAGTCGTTGGCGAAAAAGTAGATGGTTTGCGCCTGACTCTGGGCGATGACGCCCAGGGTCAATGCGGCCAGCCACAGGGGCAGTCGTTTGCAGTATTTCATGGTGATTTCCTCCTTCCTCATTGCGGCAATTCGTCGGCAAAAATGAACGCCTGGTCGCCGCTTTGCGCGGTTTTCTCCAGTTGCGTGCCGCCGCGTTGCAGCCATGAAATGTCGTATTCGTAGCCATAGTCATCGGGCGCGTGGGCGTATTTGATCACCTGTGACAGGACCCCGCCGTTGCCCGGTTTCAGCGTCACTTCTTCCGTGCCGTTGTGTTCAAACAAGTGGTATTTGAATTTCACCGTGGCCAGGCGCACCCCGGCGTCGGCAAACACGTCCGGATCGGCTTCCACAGTGATTTCGCGGTAGCGGTGCGGCGGCGTCAGTGGAATCACAAATTCTTCGGTTCGCTGCCAGTCGGAAGTCCATTTTGCGCCGCCGAACAGATTCCAGGTGACTTTATATTCGTACTGCACCCAGCGCGCGATGTCGGTGTCGTTGCGGTTGGGATAGGTCAACACAAACAGGTTGTTGTTGTCATTGAAGTTGTCGCGCCGGATGGTCAATTCATCGCGGTGTTCAAAGCCGTCCTGGTGGGTTTTACGGATCGATACCACCACGGAATTGACGAACTGGGCAAAATCATCGGCGTCCTGGCCGTCCAGTTGCACCAGAATCTCGCGTTGCGTGTACGCCGGGTCGGTCAATACGACTTTGCGAAAATGCGCCGGGTCATTGAACATCCGTTTGCCGAATCCGCCGATGTTTTCATCGAAACGCATTGATTGGGTGTCGGCGGTCCATTTCTTGAAGTTCAATTCAAATTTGCCGCTGGTTTTGAACTGTTTCTTGCGGTAGCTGGCCAGCAGGGAAAAACTCGGCGGGGTTTTGATCTCGGCCGGGCGCACCACGGGGCGTTTGCCACTGTCCGTGGACGCGGTGCTTTGGCCATCACCGCCCGGAGGTTGACCGGCCGGGCTTTGTTCACCGAACACCCCCAGCAGAGCCCAGCGATCGGCGTATGCCAAAAGCATTTCGCGTTCCTGCATCTCGCGTTCTATTTCGGCGCGATTCTCGTCGTTGATGCGCTCGCGCACTTCGGTGTTGAACTGGTTGGCGCGTTCGAAATTGCTGAACACGTCCGGGTCGTCCTGCAGCGTGGCCAGGGTCACCGGGTCGTTGTTCTGTTCGAACATCTGTTCGGCCAGTTTGCCGTAGGCCATTTCCCACAAGCGGTCCATCTTGTCGTCCTCGCCCTTGACCTCCAGTTCGATGGCGCCCTGTTGGCGCAGTTCTTTCATGATGTCCTGGATGTCGACGCCGAGGTAGTCGGTGCGCAGGGCGGCATTCAGGCTGCGATTTTTCGCCACCCGATCCCACCAGGCGGTCATTTTCGCTTCGTAGGGGTTGCGGTAACCGCCGATGGTCATGTCAAAGCTGACGGAAATGTCGCTGGCCGCCTGGGCAAAAGACTCCCACAGCAGAATGGCCCCGGTTTTGGTTAAACGGATTGACACCGCGGCTTTGTGGTCTTCCATCACCGGTGATTTGCCAAGACCCAGCACGCGCTGGGTCCAGTCGCCGTTTTCCTGCTGAAAGTTCGACACCAGGGCAAAGGTGCCTTCGCGGTAGGTCACCGGTCCGGCGATGCGCGCGCCGGAGACTTTGGATTGCAGCTGCGCCTGGGCGTTGCGCAGGGTTTGATCGTCGATGCTGAACTGGATCAGAAAACTCACCAGACCGCCGCCGTCGAGGTCCTGGATGCCGCCTTCGCCACTGGCGTCCTCGTCGTTGACGAATTTGAGAAAACTGAACTGCTTCTTGCCGTCCGGGCCGTTCGGTATGACGACGCGGTCGGGCAAATAGTAAAAGGTTTTGGTATCGCCATAGACCGGGAACAGTTTCAGCCCGCCGGCTTCCTGCATCTGGTCCAGCAACAACTCCTGTGCGGTGGCTGCGTGCCAGGTGAATGCGCACAGCAGCGCCAGCAGGGCGCGTGCGGTGCGGTGAATGGATTGGATCATGGTTTCCTCCTGGATTGTTTGATTGCAACGAAGCGACGCCGTCACTCCACGGCGTCCTTGATTTCTTCGATGATTTCTTTGATTTCCGGAATTTTCTGGCGGATCTCTTCCAGTTTATCCATCGGCAGTCCGGACAGGTTGGCATAGACGAAATTGTCTTCCAACGGTTCCCATTCGGTGTCGAATTTGCCTTTGCTGCGGTGGGTGAGCACAATTTTATAGTCCACCGCGGGGTTGTCCTTGTCCACAAACAGCGGGTGTTCCAGGTAGGATTCGCCTTTGCCAAGGCGGAATTCCGCCGCTTCAATTTTTTCCTGGCCATAGCGCTGGTGCCGCAACAGCACTTCGGCCGCGCGAATGCCCAGTTGCTCCATTTCAGCCAGATCGGCTTCAACGTCGATTTCCCGCACGGTGATCGGTGGCACCAGGGTGATGGCCATTTCGCGTGCGCAGCGGGGTTTGGGATTGGCTGGCCAGATGCCACCGCCGGTCATGCTCCACTTTTCAATGTATTGATAAGCGCATTTGGCGCCCGGTTTATATTCACCGCGCTGTGCGAAGGTGAATTGTTTCATGATTTGCGCGGCGCTGATGTCGTCGCGCTTGAACACGTCCTGATTGGAATAGTCGCCCTCTTTGAACGGCACAATCACTTCGACCGAGGCGTTGTTAATCATATTGGCCGCAAACAGGTCGAGGGCCTCGGTGTCGAGGTCCACACTGATGATGCCGCGTTTGAAAAAGGGGTCGTTGAGCAGCACGGTGTCGTAGACCTGATCCTTGTGATCGCGCAGGATGCCGCCGATGTTGCCGGTCATGGTGTGCGTGCGGTACAGGGCAATGCCTTTTTCAATTTTCAGGGTTTGCACACCGGTCATGCGCGTGTGTTTGCGTTTCAGTGTGAACACCTCGTGGTGATCGGCTTTGTTGCGGTCGCGCGCCCGTTGTTTGTTGATTTCGGCGTTGACGTCGCTTTCGTTGGCTTCTTTGCGGGCCTGCAGTTCTTCATTGGTGGCAAAGGATTTTTGCATGCTGGTGAAGCTCTCCATGGCCAGGGTCATGAGGCTGGATTCGATCACTGAAACGTCGGCGTCCGGCAGGTTTTGCTCGATGTTGATTTGCACCGCGCCGAGGTTCAGCAGGGTTTCATAGCCTTCACGCAGGTCTTTTTCACTGATGCGCACCTTGGTGTCTTTTTTCCAGCCGAAAAAGATAGAACCGATGGGGCCGCCCAGCAGGCCGCCGAGAATGGCGCCCTTGGCATCAAAGCGACTGGAAGTGGTTTTGGTCACGTCGCGGGTTTGCAGGGCGCAGTCGGCGACTTCCTGAATGCGGTCCATGTCGATGCGCACTTCGGCTTTGTAGGCCTGGGTTTTGACAATGTAATCGTAGGCAAAGGTCACCGACAAGTCGGAGGTGGGGTTTTCAAAGGTGGTTTCCATCAACTGTGCACCCTGCGAAGACAGGCGGCCGGCCAAAGCGGCGCGTGCACCCGGGTAGCTGGGGGCCTGGCCGGATTTCAGCGGGCCTTTGGGTGCAAAGCCTTCATCCGAAAGAATGCCGGAGGTGACAACAAAATTTTCAGTCGAACGCGAAGGCTCCAGATCCACCATGCCGCGCAACACCGCGCCGGGCACCGCGTCTTTCAGCGCTTCCTGCAGTTCTTTTTCTTCGTCCTGGGTCAGGCCGTAGGTGACCATGACATGAAACAGGCCGCCTTCCGCGCCGCCTTGTTCCACCGTTTCGTCGGTGACGAATTTAACAAAAGTGGCTTCTGGTATGCCCTGTTTGAATGACACCCGCGGTTCCGATGGCAGGTAGTACCAGCCGGTGGGTTTGCGCTGCATGAAATGCAGGCGACGGAAATTGGCCGCTTTCAGTTTGGCGGTTTTTTTGATCCAGGCGGGGTTGAACTGCTGGTTGGTGTTTTTGCGCTGTTCGCGTTTTTGTCGTTCACCGGTGCGCTTGTTGTATTCCGCTTCAAGACGCAGGCAGGGGTCGCCGCCGGGCGGCTTCATCGGCGCGTTCTGACGCTTTGGCAATATGTTGCCGGGCCGGATGGGGCCGGAATCCACGGCTTCGGGAAACACCCGCACCGTGCGGCCGTTGTTGAGCACGAAATCCATGTGACCACCCATTTGCACCGCGCCGTGCACGGGCGGTAAAAACAGCGCCAGTGCGGCGCCGGCGAGGGCGGTGCGAATTCGCCGGAAGCGACGAAACGGTGTTCCGATCCAGCGCGTGGATGGGATTGACTGAGGGTGTGTGCCTGCTTGCATGTGACTCTCCTGTGATGCTGTTTGTGTGTTGATCAGCCGCCTGTGGGCACCTCATCGCAAAATATGATCGAATCGGTGGAATGCGCAGGTCCGCTGCTGACTTTGCTGTGATCCTTGCGGGTCCAGGTGATGACGTAATCGATGCCGTCATCGCCCGGGGGTATGGCAAAAAAACGCTGCGCCGACAATTCATTGCGCATCGGCACCAGGTTGATGTTTTCGCGCACCCGGCGGCCAAAGAAATCGTGTGAAACGCGCACCGTGACCATGCGCACGTTGGCTTCTTCCAGCAGTTGCGGGTCGGCGATGAATTCGATTTCACGGTATTGATAGGGCGGTGTGAGGCTGATTGCGCCTGTGTCGCCTTCAATCCAGCCGGTGTCGAAGGTTGATCCGCCGACAAATGACCAGGTGGCCTTGTGCTTGAATTTCAGCCAGGCATCGACGTCGGGTTCCTCGTCCCAGCCGTAGCTGAGTATCTGTGGCGAGCCGGACTGGAAATTGCTGCGGTTGATGATCAATTCACCGCTGCTGGCTGCGCCGGAGCCGTGTTCTTTCATCAGCTGCACCGACACTTGATTGATGTATTTGGCGAATTCATTTTCATCGCGAGCATCCAGTGCAAAGTGAATTTCACGCACTTTGAAACGGTTGTCCAGCGACAGGTTGACGGTTTTGAACACGCGTTCATCGTCGCCATACAGTGCTTTCATGTTGCCTGCGTTGCCGGCCATCACTGTGGTCAGTGTGGCCTGGGTGCGTTGGGTGAAGTCCAGGGTGAACTGGCCGGTTTGTTGCAGGTTGCGGCGCTTGTATCCACCGCTGAGTTTGACTTCCCAGGGGGCACTGTACGAGGCGCCGGGGTTTTGTCCCAGGCCGCGGGTGACCGCCTGCATGGTGTCCAGCAGGTCGTCGTCGCTGCCGCCGGTGGCCTGGGTGATTTCAATCGGCTCGAACATCATGTCGTGCAATTTGGCGTGCGCCTTGTCGATCAGCGACTGCAGTTTGTCCGGGTCGCCGCGGTAGTCGATGGTGATGGCGCCGGATTGCTGCGCCTGGTGCCAGAAATCGCCGTAGTCAAAGCCGGCGCCAATGCCCATGTAGCCGACTTTGGCGCCGAGGCTGAGGTCGGCCTGTTTCTCCAGTTTTGCCCAGTCCGCGGTGATGCGCGCGTTGGCCGGATCATTCAGGCCGGTGAAACTCATCTCAAACACCAGCGACACATCGGGGGTTTGCATGGCAAAGGATTCCCACAGCAGTTGCGCGCCTTTTTTACTCAGGTGCATGGACACCGCGGTCTTCAAGCCCTCCAACAGCGGTGCTTTACCCACACCGAGTACGCGGTGGCTCAATTCATCCTCACCTTCGCCCGCCACCGCGCTGACCAAAGCAAATGTCCCCTGCGTGAACACAATCGGTCCGCGCAACACGGCGTCCTCGTTGTCTTCCTGCAAGGCTTCCTCGGCTTCGCGCCGGGCCTCGGCGGACACGCCGTAATCGACCAGAAAATGCACAATGCCGCCGCCGTCAGCGGTTTTGATGCCGCCCGAGCCGTCGCTGTTTTTTATCGCTTCAACGTAGCGGGTGAAGCTGAATTCATGTGTGCCTTCCGCGTTTTTTGCAATGTGCGGGTTGTTTGGCAGGTAGTAAAACTCTGTTTCGTTGCTGGCCGATGGAAAACATTGCAGCGGCCCGCATTTGAGCGGGTGGTCCAGCAGAATGTTTTGTGCAGTGGCCGTGCTGCAGAGCAGCCACAACGGGCCAAGCCAACACATCAGAAAAGTGGCTTTTCGCATGGTCTACTCCCCTCCGGTGTCGGGCGTCAGTAAAAACAGGTAGGTGTCGGTCAACGTCTGTTGCGCATCATCAATGGGGCCGGTTTTGCTGAACCAGCGCACGCGGTATTTGATCGCACTGCCGGGGTCGTGCAGCAACTGCAAAGACTGCAGTATTTCTTCGCTGTCCGGTCGCAACGGCACGGTTTTTCTTTTGGCTTGACCCAGCAGCCGGTAGTCGAAGGTCACCATGGCGCGGCGGATGCCGGCCGCATTCATGCCGGCGGCGTCGCCGTCGATTTCAATGGCCGTCAAATCCAGTGGCGGCGCGAGGTTGATGATGGGTGCGTTGTCTTCGCTCAGTGCGTCGAGAGCCTGCGGAACCGCCAGGGATTGCCCACCGCGAAACGACCAAATCGCCCGGTGCCCGTATTGCAGCCAGCTGTTGTCTTTCACGGCCAGGCGTGGATAGGTCAGCGATTTGTTGAATACACCGTCTTTGACGTCGGCCTGATTGATGATGATCTGTTGATCGACCTCGGCCTGTTTCATTTCTTTGGGGTAAGCCTTGTGAAACGACAGGCTGACTGAATTGATGCTGTCCTGAAAGGCTGAGTAATACAGCGGGTCGACGGCCACAAAGATTTCGCGCGTCTGATAACTGGAGTCGTTGAGATTGACCACGCGAAACAGTTCGGGGTCGTCTTTATAGGTGGCATAAAAGCCACCGATGTTGCCGCTGCTGTGGTACGGCACACGAATGGTGGTGTTTTGCGTGAACAGCAGGGAAAAAGTGGCTTTCTTGATGTCGCTGCGGTTGCGCAGGGTGTACTGGTCGTCGGTGATGTATTTCTGGTTGCCGGAACCGGCGAACAGGCGGCCAAAGAAACCGCGTTTCTGGCGCCCTTGCACCACATCGTCGGGCACCTCTTCGGGTTTGGGCAGTTTGGAAAAGCCCTGGGTGGTGTCGAACAGCATGTTGACCAGTTTGTCGGTGACCAGATTCATGATGCCGGACATCTGTCCGGTGTCAATGTCCAGTCCGGCGCGGTCGGTGACGTCGACTTCGATCACACCCAGCCGCACCAGTTCGTCGATCTGATTGCGGATTTCGGTTTTGCGGTAGTCTTTTTGTTGATTCATGACTTTGAACATGTGGTCATACACGGTGCTCATGTCCGCGTACACGCGCCCGCGATAGGCCGGCAGGGCCGCTTCATAGGACGCGGACACCGCAATGGAAATGTCTGAAGTGGGCTGCATCAACGATTGCCACAGCAAGGTGGCGCCGTGGGGGTTCAGTCGCGCCGCCACGGCCGCCTGTGCACCCGGCGTCACCGGCGCAACGCCGCTGATCACAACGTTTTTGCTGAACGGGTCGGGCGAATTCGTGTAGGTCAGAGTCGATGAGATGATTTTGAACGACGCATTGCAGGTGTTTTCATCCGCTTCGGTGCGCAGATTGACCGGGCCGGCGATGCGTGCGCCCGGGTGGGTTTTTTCCAGCTCGGCGGCGAGGGCTTCTATTTCATCCTGCGGCAAATCCAGGGTGAACAGGAAATGCACCAGGCCACCGCTGGTGTCGCCGGCTGGATCAACAAATTTGATCAGCATGATTTTGGGTTTGCCTGTGACCGGGTCGATCACCGCTTTGGGCGTGGTGGGCAGGTAGTAATAGGTCAAAGGGTCTTCTTTGTCCCGCAACAGGGATACGCCATTGATCAGCGCCCGGTCTTCGTCGTACATGACCACGGCCTGGGCCGCGTGCAGCGGCAGCATTGAAAAAACCAACGGCCACAAGCAGAGGCACAGGCCGCGCAAAAAAATGTTCATGGTGAGCTCTCCATGGGTTGGGATTCCTGTGAGATCAGGGGTTGAGTCAGGTCCAAAATGGCCTGGTCGCTGTGCTGCCAGTCGCTGTCCTCGCGGCGACCGTCGAGGTGCAGTCGCCGCACGCGGTATTCAAAGCCGGCGGTGAGGTCGGCGGCGTGTTTGAACTGCACGGTCTGCTCGTACACGTCGGTGTCAGCACGGAAGCGCACCGATTCGGTGTACACCTGGTCACGCAAGGTGGTGAAGCGCAGATCGACGGTGACCTGGTATAAGCCACTGTCGGGTTGATTGATGAAGTCGTAGCACAGCACCATCAGTTCGCTGTGGGCGATTTTCAGGCGTTGCCACAATTCATTTTTACTGAATAAATCGGGGTGGGTCACACTGGACAGGGTGATGGGCATGTCGTGCGCGACGATGGTTTCGCCGCCTTGCCAGCCGTCGTCTTGTCGGCGCACGCCGGGCACGGTCCATTCGCTGTGCCACGACATCAGGGTCTGGCCACTGGCAAACGCGTTCCACAACAATTCGGCGTCGTGCGCCTGCGGCGCCAGGGTGATTTGAGTGAAGCCCGTGGATTTTTGCGCGGTCTGTTCTGTTTTCACCTGCGCGGGGCTGAGCGACAGAGCTTGAGTGACGTCGTCGTCCACGCCGGCATAATTCAGCGCATGATGCACCGACAACACCGGCGCGGCTTCCAGACGCACAGGCGTCCGTGTGTTCTGCTGCAAGATTTCGCGCAGTTCGGCCAGGTTCATCTCGGCGTGCACTTCAGTGGTGAAGCGCAGCAGGGCGCGCACCACAAAGGCGTCGCTGTCGCCGGTTTTTGATGTGCCAATGTAGCGGTTGATGTCGAATCGAAACAGCGGCGTGCCTGCGCTTTCGGCCAGTTGCACACCGGTGCGCAGATAGTAGTACAGTCCGGCGTCCAGGTGGTCGGGAAACACCCGCAACAGGCCGTGTTGTTGCGCCCGCGACAAGTCCGGATCAGCTGCGGCGCCGGTGAGCCATTGGCACAACAGCGTGGCCAGGAATAGGCGCGCTTTCATGCCTCGTCCTGGTCGCCGTCCATGGACAGCGACTGAATGTCGAGGGCGGAGATGGTGATGTCCAGCAAACCTTCGCTGTCCTTCCAGTCGGAAAACGCGCTGATCACACCGTCGTTGCCGTAGTATTTAATGCGGTATTCAAAGGCCTGGGTCTGGTCTGGCCGGTCGCGATCGGGAAACAGCGACAGTTGGTCGCTGGTGTGATCCGCTTTCAGCGTCACTTGCCGGGTTTCCTGCAGGTCGCCGCCGGAGCTGAAATGCTGACTGCGCACCTGCACAATGATCTTAAACACGTTGTGTTCGCTGAATACGTTGGGGATGGATTCAATCAGCAAGTCACTGCGCGATGCAACGGCCGGTGCCACCAGAATGTCTTTCTCAATGTCGTTCAGGCAGGCATCGCAGCGCTCGGTGTCAAACAGCACCCAATGCATCAACACCTGGCCGTGATCGCCAAACAGGTCTTGCAAAGGCCGGTCATTGCGGGCCTCGGCACCGGGCGGCAAGCGCACCGGTTGACTGAAGGCGTGATAGCGCCGTTGCATGCGTTTGCCAGTCGCGTCGTGGGTGTAGGCCACCACGCCGTTGAGAATCACCGGAAAGGGGCTGACGTTGGTGAATTGCATGGCCTGTTGCGGGGCCTGCTCGGCGACCCAGTCGCCGGTGAACTCGGTGAGGCTTATCAGGTAAGGGGTGACCAGCTCAAATCGCCCGCCCTGGGTGGTGAAGACAATTTCTCCGGCCAGGCCACCGCTGCGCAGGGCGGCCACCACCGATTCTTTTTCCACCTGCGTCATGCGGGCCTGTACGCGCACCTCATCGCCGGCAAATTGCGGCCGGTTCAGCACCTGAATGTTTTCCTGCGGTATCAGCATGGACAGTCCGCTCATTTCCACCCGCACGTCGGCAACCGGCAGTCGGTTGAGCTTGACCGCCTTGTCATTGCCCGGTTCTATGGCGAATTCAGCCAACGTTGACAGCGTCGGCAACGCGCCGCTGAGTTGTCGCGGTGCCAGGGTGAAGGTCATCAGCACGCGGTCTTCCTGACCGTCCTCTTCGCGGCTCTGATACAGAAAGTTCAATGCATAGCCGCTGTGTTTTTCGCGTTGCAGCAGATAACCGGTGGGATAAAAATAGTAGTTGTTCAATGAAGTGTGGTCGCGAATCAGTTCGTCCGCATAGGGCAGGTGCTGTGCAAAATCGTCGCGGATGTGCCGCGAGGCGCCTTCAAACACATCGGCCAGATACACCGGCGAAACTTCGTTGCTGGGGCCGGATGGTTCGGCGTCTTCGGTGGCGGTGTTGGCCGCCTGATCGCTGGGTTCAGTCAACACTCTGAAGGTGCTGCGGCGGAAATTGAACGTCTGCAGCAGGGGTTTTTGCACGGCGGTCGGATTGACGGTCACCGCGTCGCGGCGGTTGTCCGGTTGCGCCTGGACGGTCAGGCTCAGGGCACAGCACAATGCGGCGAGTGTGAAGGTGCGAGTGTTCATCCGGCCTCTCCGTTGTTTTTGCATTGAGTGATGGCGCGCTGCAATGTGAAATTTCTTGCGATGGCGTCTTTAAAGCAACCGGTCACCTGACGCGCGTTGCTGGTGCCGGCACACAGATTGACCGCGTCGGACCACTGCACGTTGTGGCGGTCCGTCTGGCCCCAGGCCGCGCCGTCGTGCAACACGTATTTAAAACAGTTACCGGGCGCGTATTGCGATGTGGTGCCTTGACACAGGCGTTTGAGGTTGGCGGCGTTCCAGTGTTTGTTGCGTTTGGCCGGATCCCAGGCGATGCGGTCCTGCACGTATTTTTCGCACGCCGCGCTGGCGTCGTTGCGCAGAGGCGTCAAGGTGTAATTGAAGACCGGGGTTTTGAACACCGGTGTGGCACTCACCGTGCCGCCGCAGTGTTTGACCGCGTCGGTCACTTTGGCGCCGCCGCGCACACGGTCAATGAAACACTGTTCATCCCGCCGCGCGTCGGTGCTGCCGGCGCACAGCCCCAGGGCATTCTGCCAATGCACTTCCGCGGCGTTCTGGCGCCCCCATTGCATCACCCGATGAAAACAGGTCGGCGGCTGATCGGCTTGCACCGCGCCTCGACACAGTTTGACCACATTGCTGTCGGACCATTTTTTGTTGCGACCGGCCTGGTCCCAGGCGATTTGGCCTTGCACGCGTTGCTGGCACTCTTTTTCAATTTGACTGGAATTTGCCGGTGGGGTGTTTGCAGGCGGGGTGTGCAGGGGGGTGAATTCTTCGATCAGCGGATTGTTGATGTCGGCCAGATCAAAGTGCACTTCATCCGGCCGGTCGGAGCCCGGTATGTCGAAGCCTTGTTCGCCGGCTTTTTTCTTTACGTAACCGCCCAGAGCATCCTTGAGTAAATCCTTGACGTCGCGGTCCTGCGCTGTGGCGATGCTGGAAATCAGTCCCAGCATCGCGCACAGCGACCACAGTCTCTTGCCTACCATTGCTTTCCTCCCTGCACAATGCATCCCTTGTGCCCATCGCTGGGCCGCAATCCAGTCAATCCTGGCTGGAGTCGATCCGTTAGCAGCGGATCGGCGGTCGCTTTGTGCCGTCCTTAACAGTGTCATTCCTCTTTCTCAGCGGGGCCGTTGTGTGACCGTCCTGATCGCTGAGCCGAGTTACATTATGCGCTCCCTGGCAGCGCGCGCCTGTGGCCATATTCTGAAATGTGTGTAGGAAAAAACCGATGCCCGTTGTGAGAAATGACATGTCTGTGCCGCCATGTCTGGCGCAATGGCTGCATTGAATTTCTCGGGATTTGCGCCGTTTTGAAAAAAAGTTGGCAGCTTGAATGTCAATGACCTGTTAGTTTCATCTGAGGCGGTGCTGTGCTTTTGCCGGGTCAATTCCACAGCGCCGATTGATTTCAATACATGAGGAGATGCTTTGATGAAAGGCGATAAAAAACTGGGTTTGTTGTGTGTTCTGGCCGTGTTTGTGGGCTGTTCTGAAAGCGGTTCACCGCAACAGCGCGTGGCCGATCGGGTCGGCGATCTGGTGCAGGTGTGCAGCAACAAGAACGGCGACTACAGCGGCGCCGCAGGCTGGGTGGTGTACACCGGTTCGGACCGCGCGCGCAAATACAAAGACGTGGTCAGCGCCGAAGGCGAAGACCGCAGTTACCTGAATTCAACCTGCTACCACTTGAGCAAATTGCTGGACGGCGGGCGCAGCTACACGCTGGTCAAGTACAGCACCGAAACCGAATCGGAAGGCGTGTGGCACATTCAGGAAATGAAATTCCCCAGCGGCAAGGCTGCCACGCTGGCGTTTCTGGAAATTGGTGGCACCATGGCGCTGGCCGACATCGACAGTTGATGCGGCGCGCCAGCGAGTTTTTGCAGTCGCTGTTGATCGGCGCAGTGTTGCTGCTGGGCGGGGCGTGTGACCGCACACCTGCTGCCACGCAGCGGCACGCGCCGTTGCCCGCTGCAGAGCAAGACTCGGCGGTTCAGGAGGTCACAGCACAAGCTGTGGGTCAGGCGATTGTTGCGGTGCAGCGCGCGGCGCTGGTCGACACGGCTCAACTGCTGCAGGACCGGCCACCGCCGGCCCAGGCCCTGGCGCTGTTCGAAGCCAAAGAGCAGCAGTGGATCGATCAATTGCTGCCGTTGGGCGCGCAGGAACAGCGCTTTGATGCGATGCAACGCCGCAGTGTGCGCCTGCAGGTGTCGCTGTTTCATCAGCAATTGCAGCGGGACCCTGAACTGATCAAGCTGTTCAAAGCCTACACGCAGGCGGTCAATCACTACATCGACGTGGATCCTGAGCTGCACCGCCGTCTGGCGCGGGTCAACATCATCACGCAATACGCATTCCATGATTTGCTGCGCAAACAGGCGCCCGAAGAGGCGCTGCGCCTGGGGTTGTGATGGTCGTGTTGAGGGCGGTGGGGACTTGCTTATAGTCCTTTGGCGGCGATGATTTGTTGCAACCTTTCATCCAGGTTGGCGTTGTTGCGCAAGGCGGCCACCATCGGGCGGGCGCGTTCCACCTGATCCAGTTTCAATAAAGCCAGCAGCAGGGTCATTTGATAGTAAATGTTGTTGGGTTCTTGCGCCACCACCGGCGTCAACAGACGGTCCACGGTCTGCCATTCGTTCTGCGCCTCTGCGACGTGTCCCATGTTTTCCAGGGCGCTGGCCACGTGGCCGATGTCGCTGGCCAGGTCGTTGATGGCGGAGTAATCGCCGTCGTCGGCCTGCACCAGTCGCGCGGAGATCTCGCGCGCGTTGCGGTAATGCGCCAGCGCATTGGGGTGGCGCTGATTCAACTCTTCAAGCTCTCCAGCCATGGTGAATGAATAGGCCAGTTCGCGTTGATATTCGCGATTTTCCGGTGCGCGCAACTGCAGCGCACGTCCCGCCTCAATGGCTTGTTTCGCCGCGTCGCTGGCCAGGTCGCCGCGGTTGGCTTCGATGTGAATGTACGCCAGTTGATTGAGCAGAATGCGGCGGTTGTTGAGGTAATCGATGTCGGCTTCGCCGCTGTCCACCGTGGTCTCGGCCAGTTCCAGCGCCTTGTTGAGGGCGACGACGGCCTGCGCCGGGTCGCCAAAATCGTATTCATACCAACCCATCACCTGCCATGAATGCGACAGGTTGCGTGTCCATTTCATGGTGTTCTCGGTGTCTTTCAGTACCGCTGCAGCGGTGTCGATGGCCTGACGGATGTGCGACAGGGCTTTGTCGGCTTCGGCGTATTCCAGGTGGTGCCAGCCCAGCTGTGTGTGCGCTTCCCATTGCAGAAAGCGGTTGTCTTCGTTGGGATCCAGTCGCTGCGCGTCGGTGGCCGACTGCAGGGCTTCCAACAGGGTCTGTTCGGTGCGCAGTTGCTGCCCTTCGGCGGTCAGGGTGCGGCCTTTGAGGGTTTTCAACAGGGCCAGATGGTGCAGATACACATGCCGATATTCCGGCACATCGCGCAGTGTTTCCAGCTGATCAAGGCCCTCGTCGAATGCGTGTATGGCGCGGTCGGTCAGGGCCAGGGCATCGAAGACTTTGCCGGCGTTGCTGAAGGCGATGGCCGATTGCAGCCGGGATCTTTCATCCAGGGTGCGCAGGTCGCGGCCCTGCAGGTGTTCGATGCTGCGTTCGGCCACCAGTTGCAACAGATCGATGCGGCCGATGCGCGACAACTGATCAAACAATTCAGTCAGCATGAAGTTAAACAGCGCGTCGCTGGCGTTTTTTTCCTGCACCGTGATGGCCTGCAGTTCGGTGATGTCGCGGGTGTATTTGATGCCCGCGCCGAGGGCGCCGAGCAACACCAGCCCACCCAGTGCCGTGGCCAGCTTGTGTCGTCGCAGGCTTTTGCCGAGCACGTGCAGTGCGCGATTCTGGTTGGCGATCAATGGCAGACCATTAAGCCAGTTGTACAGATCGGTGCGCAGCATGTCGGCGTTGGGGTAACGTCTGGCCGGTGTTTTGGCGGTGGCTTTGTCAATGATTTGAATCATTTCGCGGTCAACTTTGGCCTCGCGCAACAGCGCTTCCCGTGCCTTGCGTTCCAGCAGGCCGATGTTGTCGCTGCGCCCGGCCACCAGCAACTGCGCCAGCAGCATGCCGGTTGAAAACACATCGGCGCGGTCGTCGGTGTGTTCACCGCGCATTTGTTCCGGTGCGGAAAAACCGGGGGTGCCAAACAATTCCTTGTGCCCGGAATCTTCGTGACGTCGGGCCGAGGCGATGCCGAAATCAATCAACACCGGCGTGGCCACCTGATTGACCTCCCGCACCAATACATTGGCGGCCTTGATGTCCTGATGGGTGACGCCGCGCTGGTGCACAAAGCTCAGCGCATCGCACAGGTCCATGATCAATCGCACCCGCGCAGGCGCATCCAGGCGGTGCGTTTCGCAGTGTTCGTCGATGTGCGCGCCGTCGATGTATTCCAGCAGCAACCAGGGTTGATCGTCGTCGGTCAGACCGCCGTCGTGTATGGACACAATGCCGGGGTGATTCAGGTCGGCGAGCAACTGCATTTCCTGCATGAATTGCTGTTTCAGGGAGGCGTAACTGACGCGTTGCGAGATGAATTTGATCACCACCGTTTTGCGATACACGCCGTCGGCGCGTTCGGCAAGATATATTTCACTTTGCCCGCCGGTGTTGAGTGAATCAATGATGCGGTATTTGGACAGGCGCAAGGATTCCGGCAGCTGTCCGGTGGCGAAGGTGTGTTGCAGCAAGGCGTCGGCGTCTTCGCTCAAGGGTTGATCCGGGCAGTGATCGGGCCGGCCTTCGCGGCGCAGATAGGCGTCGGCATCCAGCGAGGCGTCGGCATCAAATGCGTCGTTGATGCGTTGCCACAGGGCCTCCAGGTCGTCGCTCATTCCATCGCCACAGACAGCATGGCGCGGGCTTTTTGCCAATCGCGGAACACCGTGCGTTCACTGACGTCGAGCAGCGTGGCGATCTGGGCAAATTCCATGTCGCCGAAATATTTGTAGGTGAAGATCTGTTCCAGCCGCGGAGAAAATTTACGCAAACGCTGCAGCTGACGATCCAGCTCCAGCATGCGGTCGGATTGCTGATACACCGGCTGCTGATTCAGCGCCTTGTCGTCGTCGACGTAGGTGACCAGCTTGTTTTTGCGCGCCTGATTGATCAGGATGTGGCGCATGGCCAGCGCACAATAGGCGAAGAAATGGTCCCGATCATTGAAGGCTTTTTGTGTGTCGCGTGTTTTCAGCCAGGCTTCGTTGACCAGGGCGGTGGTGTTCAGCACCGGTGAATTGATTTTGAATTTTTGTGTTTTGGCAATTTTCTTCAGGTGCTGATAGACCTGTTCCAGATCGCGCTGCTGTTGTCGGTTCAAATTCGACTGATCCGCATTCAGCAATTGCGTCAACCCACCCAGATCCATGCGCAAAACAAAATCAAAAAAATCATCATAGCATGCACGTTTGTATTTGACAATTCGCGCCGGCTCACGGTGACAGCCGGACGTTGCAGGGCGTTGGCGCGTGGCGATGTCCACGGCGTGCAGAGACATCAATCGTGTTCAATCCGCAGGCGGATGTCGCGCGCGATGCCGCCTTCACTGGCCAGCAACAGGAACCAGTCGCCCGCCATGGACTGCAGATGAACCGAGGCCTCAATCGTCTCTCCCGGAATCACCCGATGGCGCCTGAAGCCGCGCACTTGATGGGCGGCGCGCACGGATTCAGGCAGAGTTCGCAAGCGCCCGGTGTCCAGTAACACCTCCGCGGTTTGCAAAAAATCTTCACCCTCGGGGCTGTATACCAGCAATGCGCCTTCAGCCAACTGGGCCTGAACGCGCACCCGCACGTCGCGTCCATACAGCAACACGTCATCGACGCGCAGCAAACGAATGCGGCTGAGGCCGTCAAGGGATTCAATGTCCACCTCACCGCTGACCCGCAACGGCCCGTTCAGGTCGATCCGGGTTTGCAGGGATTTGTGCACGCCGTGGCTTTGTCCTGAAGTGTTTGGCAAGCGCTGCAGCAAGGTCGCATCCGGGTTGCGCGCCTGTTGCAAACTGTTGGCCATCAGCAGCAGTCCAAACTCCCCATGCAAATTGAATTTGATGCGATTGCGCAGATCCAAGGACAAAGCGGTCAGGCCGCTGTCGTGTACATCGACCTGTTTCAGCTTTGGCCATGCAAGCAGGGCTTCGGCGCGGCTGTACGGGTTGCGATTCAGATGCAGACGGGTCACGCCCGGCGCGGGCTGGATGTGTTTGAGATCGGCCACGGCGTTGTCGTCCAGTTCCAGTCGTCGCAGGCTGGTGGGCCAATCAAACGGCGCCGATTCGAGCCCGCAGCGATTCAGCCTCAGGGTGTGCAATGCGGTCAGGTGCTGTAATCCGGTCAGTTGTCGCAGTGGATTGCCGCTTAAAGACAACAGCGTCAATTGAGACTGTTCAGAGCCCACGAACAATGAATGCAGCGCGTTGTCGGCGGCATCGAGTTCCTGCAACGCGGGCAATTGCGCCAGGTCCGGCAGCACCTGCAGGCGGTTGCCGGGCAGACTCAGGCGTTGCAGCGCTGCTGGCAGTGTGTTTGCTGACAAGGTCTCAAGTCGGTTGTTGCCCAGATCCAGTGACTTAAGGCCAGGCAATGCAGACAGATCCGCCAACCGGGTCAGGTCGCTGTTGTGTATGCGCACACTGCGCAAGCCCGCGCAGCCGGCCAGCCAATCGGCCGCGCCGATTTCACCGCCGTCCATGTTCACGTGCTGCACACTGGCCGGACAAAGGCCCGGTGTCGCGTCTGCCGGCACCCGGCTGTCGCGCAGATTGAGCCGCTCGAGGGCGGTGAGTGCGTGCAAAGGCTTGAGTGAATGCAAACCCGCCCAGTTGATTTGCACCACCCGCCGATTGCGGATGTGCACCGCCGGTGCCTGTTCGCTGTCGGCATCGCCCGTCAGCCATTCAATGCGATCCGGCGCCACGCCGAGATCGCCGATCAGTGATTTCAATGCGGCGGCATCGCCGGCGTCCAGGCGCGTGTCATCTTCCAGCACGCTGGCGTCCAGTCCCGCGTCGCTGCAACCTTGCAGGTGCAGCAAAGCCAGTGCAACCACGGTAATAATGAGTGTCAATGTCCAGTGCATCATGCCCTTATAACATGCACCGAGATGCTGGACTGACAAAAAATTTCAGAACCGTCCGTTGCGGGCGTTGCCGCGCGGGCCCAGAACGTGATTTTGCATCGCTGCACGGATCTGATGTGGCCCGATCAATGGAATTGCGACCGCTCTCACAGAAACCATCGGTGTCCGGTTTTAATGTGACAAGTCTCTTGAACACTATTGAATGAATGCACACGCACCGTCTGAGATCGATTTTCTGGCTGATTGTTGGCACCGCGGGAGTGGTGCAGGCAGCGGATTTCTATGTGGATCCACTCAACGGCAGCGCCGCGGGGGATGGCAGCAGCGGCGACCCGTGGCTGACCTTGCAGCAGGTGATCGAAGACGGTTTGATTGAAACGCGGCATTGGGCCAGTTTGCCGCCGGGTGCCGGCACGCCATTGATCGCGGTCAATGCCGGTGCTCCGGTGCAGCCGGGCGACACCGTGTGGCTGCGCTCGGGCTATCACGGTGAACTGGTGATCACCGGTGCCTATAATCTGGCGCCGGTGACGCTGGCGGCGCAGCCCGGTCACACGCCGCGACTAGGGCGCATCAAAATCACCTCGGCGGCGCACTGGGTGGTGCAGGGCGTGGACGTGTCATCGCACCACGTCAACCCGCCGCTGAATGTGGATTATCTGGTGGAATTTGTCGCCCACAACCACCACGGTCCGGCCGAGGCATTGACCTTGCGTGACAGCGCCGTGTACACGCGCGATGACGTCAGCGGCTGGGACGCCGACGACTGGATCAATCTGTCCAACAGTGGCGTGCGCCTGGGCGCCGACGATTCGGTGATCAGCGGCAATGTGCTGCGCAATTTGCGCTTTGGCATCAGCGCTGGCGCCACTGGGGTTCAGGTGGCCGGCAACCTCATCGACGGCATATCGGCCGACGGCATCCGCGGTCTCGGCAACGATTCGGTGTATGAATACAACCGCGTGCAGAACATGTACGTGTCCTCCTCGCAGGGCGATGGCAATCACGACGACGGTTTTCAAAGCTGGTCCGTGGGCGACGGCGGCGTTGGCACCGGGCAGGTCAGCAACGTGGTGCTGCGCGGCAACCTGTTCATCAATTTCACCGACCCGGCCAATCCGTTGAACGCACCCATGCAGGGCATCGGCTGCTTTGATGGACAGTTTGTCAACTGGACGGTGGAAAACAATGTGGTGATCACCAACCACTGGCACGGCATCAGTTTTTACGGCATGCACGATTCACGCATCGTCAACAACAGCGTGATCGACATCCAGCCCGGTGCACCCGGACCGGCCTGGATTCGCGTCAATCCCTACAACGGCATTGACAGCAACAACGTGCTGCTGCGCAACAACCTGGCGCAGAGTTTTGTCGTCAGTGGCAGCAACATTCAGCAGGACCACAACCTGAACATCAACGATCCCGGCGCGCTGTTCGTGCAGCCGCCGCTGGATCTGCGCCTGCGCGGCGACGCCGCGGCGGTGGACGCCGGCCTGGCCGATCAGGCCCCGGATGTTGACATGCTTGGGGTGTCGCGACCGCAAGGGCCTGCACACGACGTGGGCGCGCATGAATTCGTCGACCGGATCTTTTACGATGCGTTTGATTGAATTGCACCCGCGGTACTGCGCTGCAGCAATCAAGCGTCCGTTGCGATGACCTGAATCAGGGGGGTATGGCAAGTCTCGGCCCGCGTTACTGCGGGCCTTTTTGATTGGGCAGGACCATTTTTTGCTGCCGTAAAGATCGATTGACCTGAGTCAAGGCGCCGCCGTGTGCAAGCGGATACATTGCTGATTTATTCAACATCGTACGCATGAGGTTGGCATGAATCAGGTCTTCACCAAAAGCATGGCACGCAACATCTATTTCGGTGGGTCGTTGTTTTTCATCCTGCTGTTCATCGGTCTGACGGTCGATTCACATCAGCGATTTCCACAATATGACAATCGCGAAGCGATCACTGAATCAGTCGCGAATGGTAAGCGTATATGGGAAGAATATAATTGCATCGGTTGTCACACTTTATTGGGGGAAGGGGCCTATTTTGCCCCTGAGCTGGGCAATGTGGTTGAGCGCTATGGCGGCAGCAAAGATGCAGTCAAGGCGTTCATTATTTCACGGCCGGTGAACGGTGTGCCCAACCGCAGAAGCATGCCGCAGTTCAATTTTGGCGCACAACAGCTGGATGATCTGGTCAATTTTCTCGAATACGTCAATGGCATTGACACGCATCAATGGCCACCGAACAAACAAGGTTAAGGGAGCCGGGTCATGAAATACGCATCACAAGCCATCGCAAAACTTTACTTCACCGCAGCCATCGCGCTGTTCGTCGGACAGATCCTGTTTGGTATTGTTCTTGGATTACAGTATGTCTGGGGTGATTTTCTGTTCCCATTGCTGCCATTCAACATCGCGCGCATGATTCACACCAATCTATTGATTGTGTGGTTGCTGTTCGGTTTCATGGGGGCCGCCTACTATCTCGTGCCGGAGGAGTCGCAACGCGAAATCCACTCCCCGGCACTGGCCAGATGGGGCTTCTGGATTTTTCTGATCGCCGGTGTGCTGATCATCCTCGGTTATCTGCTGGTGCCGTATGCGCGTTTGGCCCAGATCACCGGCAACGCCTGGCTGCCGACCATGGGGCGGGAATTTCTGGAACAGCCCAGCATCGGCAAAATCGGTATTGTGGTGGTCGCGCTGATGTTTTTGTACAACGTGGGGCGGACCATCCTGGCCGGCCGCAAGACCGTGATCAATGTGGTGTTGCTGACCGGACTGGTGGGGTTGGCGGTGATGTTTTTGTTCGCCTTCGTCAATCCCGAGAACCTGGTGATCGACAAGTATTACTGGTGGTGGGTCGTGCACCTGTGGGTTGAGGGCGTCTGGGAGCTGATTCTGGGGGCCTTGCTTGCGTTTGTTCTGATCAAGGTGACCGGCGTGGACCGTGAGGTGATTGAAAAGTGGTTGTACCTGATCGTCGCCATGGCCTTGATCACCGGACTGATCGGCACAGGGCACCATTATTTTTGGATCGGCACACCGAGCTATTGGCTGTGGTTGGGTTCGGTGTTTTCTGCGCTGGAACCGATTCCGTTTTTCATGATGACGCTGTTCGCTTTCAATATGGTCAACAAAAGGCGGCGAAATCATCCCAACAAAGCCGCCACGCTGTGGGCACTGGGCACCGGCGTGATGGCGTTTCTGGGCGCCGGTGTGTGGGGTTTTCTGCACACCCTGGCACCGGTCAATTACTACACCCATGGCACGCAACTGACTGCCGCGCATGGTCACATGGCGTTTTATGGCGCCTATGTGATGGTGGTGTTGACCATCATTTCCTACGCCATGCCCAAAATCCGCGGGCGAGAAGCCAATTCCGACGCCGCGCAAGTGGTGGAGATGTGGTCATTCTGGATGATGACAGTTTCGATGGTCTTTATCACGCTGTTTCTGTCGGCGGCTGGTATATTGCAGGTGTATCTGCAGCGCATGGGTGAAGCGCCATTGCCGTTCATGGTGGTGCAGGAAAAAATGGCCTTTTTTTACTGGATGCGCGAAGTGGCCGGGGTGGTGTTTTTGCTCGGTTTGATTGTGTATCTGATCAGTTTCACCATTCGCGGTGAAAAAACCGCCGCACAGATGGAGACACTGTGAAAGCCAGGCAGTCCGGGGCATTCGAAACGAACGTGGAACGTGCCTCCCGGGAGACCACTTGCTACCTGCCACAAGGCAATGAAACCCGGTTGTTTGAACACGCCTGGCGACATCAGATTCCGGTGTTGCTGAAAGGTCCGACCGGTTGCGGCAAGTCGCGACTGGTCACGCACATGGCGGAAAAATTACAGCGCCCGCTGTTCACCGTGCCGTGTCATGAGGACCTGAGTGCTGCGGATTTGCTTGGTCGCCACTTAATTGGAGCTGATGGCACGTACTGGCAGGATGGGCCATTGACCCGAGCAGTGCGTGAAGGCGGCATCTGTTACCTGGATGAAGTGGTCGAGGCCCGCAATGACAGCGTGGTGGTCATTCACCCGTTGAGCGATGATCGCCGCACACTGTTCATCGACAAGACCGGGGAGCGCATCAAAGCCTCAGCGGATTTCATGTTGGTGGTTTCCTACAATCCGGGTTATCAAAACTGGTTCAAAGGCATGAAACCTTCCACCCGCCAGCGTTTTCTGGCGATCCGGCTGGATCATCCGGCGGTCGTGCTCGAGGCGCGGATTTTGATCGCTGAAACAGCAGTGGATGCTGAACTGGCGCAGCGCCTGGCTGGTCTGGGGCAGCGTTTGCGACGCCTCAAAGACCACGACCTGGATGAAGCACCTTCCACGCGGTTGTTGATTCATGCCGCCCGTCTGATTCGGCAAGGCGTACCAGAAGACGAGGCACTGCAAGCCGCGGTGATCGAACCACTCAGTGACGATGTGTCTGTGGTTGAATCTTTAATGGCGGTGGTGCATGCGACCTTTTGAGCAGGCCAGTGCCGGCACAAAGGGGCGTGTCGATGCACACAGCCGTCTATTCGACAGGACTTGACTGTGGAAGAACGCGTTGGGCTGTTGTGGCATCGCTGGATCACCGGGCATTCGGTTCCACGACATACCGAGGCGGCGGTGAATCTGGCGGACGTCGATCAGTCATTGGGGGTTTTGTATCGGGCCTGTGGCGGTGATCCGGGTGTGCGCATCACCCACACCTCTGCCATGCAACACCGCGGTCATCGCGGTTGGTTGCAGCGCATCGCCGGAGCCGGACAACGTGTGCATTGTGCCTGTGTCGATGCGGAATACCTGTTTCTGCCACCCGAAATGGCCTGCTTCAAAACGCAGGCATTGAATCTGGGCGTGTATCGGTGGCTGGTGGCCCTGGCGGCGGTGACAGGCGAGCTGGCACATCACAACTGGCTGCAGGGCAACTGCATGGGCAGCCAGAAGATCCTGCAGCAATGGCCAGGTTTGCGGCGTCTTTACCGGCGCCTGGTGTGCGCCCACATTGAACAGCGCGGCCACCTTGCACATGTGCCCAAACGATTGATGGCGGCCGAAAGTGCGTTGCGTAAAAGCCTCCTCACGCCTGTGCTCACAGCGGATTGGAACGAGGCCCAGGTGTTGCAGCTGATGTCGGTGCCTGTGTGGATTTATCCGCACCCAGGACACGATGCCGGTCAGATTCGCCGGCCGGAACCGCCGGAAAAACAGGCGCAAAGCAAAACAACACAACGTGTGTCCGGGCGCCATCGCAGCCAGCGCGTGGCTGCTGAGGAACAGACACATGGCTTGCTGTCATTTCGCTTGGAGAGTTTGTTCAGCTGGAGTGAATACGTGCCCATGGATCGTTGCAGTGAAGACGATGAAGAGCTCAATGCACAAGCGGTTGCCGAGGATCTGGAATGCATCAGCACCAGTGCCGGCAGCAGTCGCAATCAAGTTTACATGGACCTGGATCAAACACCGGCGCCTGCCGACGAGGTGGCCATAAAAGCGGAAATTCGCCTGCCCGAATGGGATGCCCGCAAAGCCGTGCTGGTGCCAGATTACTGCGCCTTGCGTTGTGTGCCCGTGCATTGCACTGCCCGGCAGTCAACGCGCCTCAATGAGGACTTGCGCCGCGTGGTGCGCCAGGTGCGCGGACAGTTCCAGCGCATCAGACACGCCACGCTGTGGCACAACCGGCAAACGGATGGCGATGCCGTCGATTGGGCCGCCTATCTGGAACACCGAGTGGACAGGATCCGCGGCGGGTACAGGACACACGATCGATTGTATCGACAGAAACGCCCACGTCGCCGGGACATGAGCTGTTTGTTGCTGGCGGATTTGTCTTTGTCCACTGAGGCGCACCTGGACAACACCACACGCGTCATCGATGTGATACAGGACAGTTTGCATGTGTTTGCCGAGGCTTTGCACAGCGTCGGTGATTCCTTTGCCCTGATGGGTTTCTGTTCACTGCGCAGGTCCGATGTCCGTTGTGCTTTGATTAAGGGATTTGATGAGCCTTTAAGTGATGTGGTGCGAGACAGAATCGATGCCCTGCAGCCGGGGCATTACACCCGCATGGGGGCGGCCATCCGCTACGCCACGATGCAATTAAAGACCCGCGCAAACCGCCATCGCGTGTTGCTGTTGCTGACCGATGGCAAACCGAATGATCTGGATATTTATGAAAGCCGTTATGGTTTAGAAGACACGCGCCATGCGGTATTGGAAGCGCGGGCCGACGGCCTGGTGGTGTTTTGCATTTCCATCGACCAGGGCCTCAGCGAGTATTTGCCGCAGGTGTTTGGGCATCGGGGGTTTGTGCAATTGCGCAATGCTGGCACGCTGCCATTGAAATTGCCCGTGTTGTATCGCCGATTATCGGCATAGGCACTCGATGTGTGGCATGCTGCACTGGTTCTTGACTTTAAGGAGGCTGTGGATTTGAATCCGTTGAATAAGTTTGCATACGCGTTGTTTGTGATTGCCT
>JBNLBT010000034.1:0-30413 GCA_050303435.1 Marinicellaceae bacterium | reverse complement strand
TGACGCCCAGCCCGGGGCCGACGCCGACCTCGCCCATTTTCATGTAGGTGTCCTGACCGCTGCGGTTGTCATGCACCACGCCATAACCGCCACCGAAACTGGCCAGCAACACGTTCACATTGGCATTGTCAAACACCGCATAGCCGGGGGCGTTGTGCAGCTGATTGCGCACATCTGGCTTGATGCGATACAAATCGTTGAGCACCTGGGTGCGCATGTCCAGTATCGCCTGACGCTTTTGCGCCGGGGTGTGTCCTCCGGTGCTTGCACAGGCCGAGACCAGCAGCAACACCATCCAAATCACGCCTTGTTTCATCATGGTCTATCTCACATGGTTCGTTGTAAAAGTTAATTGAGCCTCGAGGGCCCAATGCAGCCGCGGAGGCTCACTGATCATCCAACGCTTCGTCCAGTTGCTGTTTGCGTTTTTCCGCTTCTTCCATCGCTTGCTTGGCTTTGTCGATGGCCTGAGTCTGCGTGCTCAACATCTGTTGGCGGGTGTCTTTGACGGGGGTTTCTTCGGCCGCCGTCGGGGTCTCTTCGCCAGCGCAGGCGCACAGCACCAGAGCGGCCAGCCACGGCATGATTTTCTTTCTCATGTTTTATTCTCCTGTGAATTGTTGTGTTCATTGGCAGCCAGCAAACGCCGCAGTTGGGCGTCGTGCCAACGTGCCAGCAGCAACAGCGCTGCGATTGCTCCCACCAGTGCCAGGGCCATGTCCGACTGGGTGTCCCAGACATCGCCCTGGGTGCCAAGAAAGGCCTCGGCGCCCTGTCCGGAAGCCAGCGCCACCCACCATTCAATCAGTTCATAAAACGCGCTCAATGCCAGGCACAGGCAGACGATCAGAAAGTTGCGCCAGGCGGGGCGCGGCACCACCGCGTGACGCAGCAGCACTTCACGCGCGATCATGGCCGGCACGAAGCCCTGCACAAAATGACCCAGTTTGTCGTAGTTGTTGCGTTCGCCGCCGGTGACCTCGCGAATCCAGTCAAACAGGGGCACTTCAGCGTAGGTATAGTGCGCGCCCACCAGCAGCACAATGGCGTGCAGCAAAATCAGCACATAGAGCAGAGGCGTCAGCGGAAAACGCCGACGGGTGCACAACAGAATCGCGGCGCCGACGATGGCCGGCAGCGCTTCCAGGAACCAGGTGAATCCGTCTTTGGGGTGAATCGCCGAGGCCACCCCCACCGCGATGAACACCGCGGCCCACAGCATCGGCCCGGACTGCATGATTCGCTGCGTGTATCCACTCATGGGTGTATCAGTCTTCAAAAGCGGCGATCTGGCCTGGCTTGCGCAACATTTTATTGACTTCGTCGAGGTGAGTTTCTTCCTCAACGATCATTTCACGGGCGTATTCTTCTAACAACACCGATTTGTCCTGCGACAAGTTCAACAGGTCGTAATACGCCTGGATTGAGGACTGTTCGTGCTGCAGCGATTCGCGCAATATGTCGCCGATGTCGTGTTGTTCGGTTTCCAGCAGCGGCCCGATCTTGAGCGACGGGTGGCCGCCCAGCTGGGTCACCATTTCACCGGCGCGGTGGGCGTGGGTGAGGCTTTCGGTGGCGTTGGCCTTGAGCCAGGAAACGATGGGGATGCGGTTGTAACCGAACACCATCAGCGAATAGTGGGTGTAGCGGACCACGCCGGCCAACTCGATTTCCATGATGCGGTTGAGAATGCCGATGGCCTGTTGTTTTTCTTTGTCGTTCATGGGGCTGCCCTGTGTCAATGATGCAATGCCCCATCATACCGCAGTGCATCGCCATCGGCAATTGACCTTGGCAGCCGCGGTGGACAAAAAAAAGGCGCGCCCTGTGGCGCGCCTGAGATTGCTTGCCGGTGTGCGCCGATCCGCCCTAGAGAAACAGATAGCCGACCAGGGTCAACACCACGGTGTAGGGCAGTGCCATCCACACCATGCGCACGTAGCCCAGTTTGATCGCCGGCGCCAGCGCCGAGGTCAGCAGGAACAAAAACGCGGCCTGGCCGTTCGGCGTGGCCACGCTCGGCAAATTGGTGCCGGTGTTGATTGCCACCGCCAGGGTTTCAAAATGTTCACGGTCAATGGTGCCGGCTTCAAACGCCGCCTTGACTTCGTTGATGTACACGGTGGCGACAAACACGTTGTCGCTGATGGCCGAGAGCACGCCGTTGGCCAGGAAGAAGGCATGCCCTTGCTGTTCCTTCGGCAAGCTCAGCACCCAATCGATGACGGGTTTGAACAGGTGCAATTCATGGATCATGCCGACGATGACAAAAAAGATGCACAGCAGGGACACAAAAGGCAGGGATTCTTCAAACGCGTGGCCGATGCGGTGCTCTTCGGTGACGCCGGTCATGGCGGTGACAAACACCAGCAGCGACAAGCCAATCAGGCCCACTTCCATGACGTGGAAGGCGAGTCCTAAAATCAGCATCACACCGCTCAGACCCTGAATCACCAGGCCGTATTTTTCCTTGTCGGTGCGTTGCTCGTCCTCTTTGTTCAGATAGCCTTTGAGGATTTCCCGCACGTCATCGGCCAATTTGGTGCCGAAGCCGAATTTACCGGTGAGCTCGAGCAGCACGCAGGTCAGAAAGCCGGCGATCGCCACAGGAATTGTGACGTGCGCCATCTCCATGGCAAACTGGACGAATTCCCAGCCCATTTTTTCTGCGATCAACAGATTCTGGGGTTCTCCCACCATGGTGGTGACACCGCCCAGGGCGGTGCCCACCGCGCCGTGCATCACCAGTGAGCGAATGAACGCGCGAAATTCCTCCAGGGTGTCACCACCGAGCTGCTGACGGTCGTATTCTTCGTTTTTGTCGTAGTCCACCTTGATGCTGGAGTGGACTTTTTCATACACCCCGTACAAGGCCACAAACACCGTGATCAGCACGGCCATAACGGTCAACGCATCCAAAAACGCCGACAGGAACGCCGCGGCCACGGAGAACATCAGCGACAACACGGCTTTATTGCGCACCTTCAGCAGGATTTTGCCGAAGATATAGATCAGCAGCGGTTTCATGAAATAAATGAAGCTCACCATGAACACCAGCAGCATGATCACGCCGAGGTTGTTGTTGATTTCGTACCACACCGTTTCCGGCGAGGTCAGACCCAAAAGCAACACCGCCAGTGCGAGGATGCCGCCGGATTGCAAGGGGTAGCACTTCAGCGCCATCGCCAGGGTGAGGATGAACATCAGAATAAATGCCCAGCCGATCACTGTGGTGCCTGTCAGCTTCATTAAGGGATAGCTCAACGCCAGAAACCCCAGCAACAGGTTCTTAAACCAGTTCGGCGACGGCCCCAGAAAATTCTTGTAAAAAGTATTGATCACGGTTTTCTCTTGTTTGTCATTCAACTTCAAACCCAAGGCCCGCACACGCACACAACCGGGACGCCCACGGACTCCAAAAAAAGGGCTGTCATCAATCGCAGCCCTTGAAGCGTCAGATTTTACACCACAGCGGTGTGCTTTGTCAGCGAATACCGACGGCGCCAAATTGAAACGTGTCAATGGTCATGTGCGCGGTTCAGGGGCATTTTCAGGCCACGCATCGAAGGGAATTAGCACTTGCCTGTGCTGGGATCATTCAAGATAATAACGGCTTTTATCACCTCCCGGGAGTCTCTCATGGAAGCACTTTTCAGCATAGAAGGCCTGATGACGCTGGCCACATTGACGATGTTGCAGGCGGTGCTGGGTTTTGACAACCTGCTGTACATCACCATCGAATCGCAGCGGGTTGAACCGGCGCGGCAATCGATGTTGCGTAAATCCGGCATTCTGGTGGCGGTGGTGTTGCGTCTGATCCTGCTGTTTGCTCTGGTCAAGGCGGTGGCGTATTTTCAGGATCCGTTCCTGCACCTCGACTGGTCCGGGGTGCTGTACGGCACCTTCAATGTGCACGCCACCATTGTGCTCATCGGCGGCGCCTTCATTCTCTACACCGCAACCAAGGAAATCTGGCACATGCTGTCGCTGGAGACGGAGCAAAAAGCCGACAAGGAAAAACGCGCCACCTTCAGCAAGGCGCTGGTGTTGATTGTCACCATGAACCTGGTGTTCTCATTCGACTCCATTCTCGCGGCCATGGCGCTGACCGACTCGTTTGCCATCATGGCCACCGCCATCTTGATCGGCAGCGCATTGATGATCTGGCTGTCCGACCGCGTCGCGGTGTTCCTGCAAAAAAACCGCATGTATGAAGTGTTGGGTTTGTTTGTGTTGTTCATCGTCGGCATCATGCTGCTGTCCGAAGGCGGGCACCTGGCACACCTGGCCTTTTTCGGCCACGCCATCACGCCAATGAGCAAAGCCACGTTTTATTTTGTGCTGGTGGTCTTGATCATCGTGGAAATCGTGCAATCGCGTTACGCGCGCAAACTGTCGCTGCTGAAACAGGCCGAAAACCCGGCGTCAAACGCCTGAACGCGGCACCGGGCTGAACGGTTCACTTGTCGCGTTTGCGGCCGCCGCTGCGCTCACTGCGCTGTGTCCGTGAAGGCGTGCGCGAGACGCTGCGTGAACGGCTGCCCTCGCCACTGGAACGGCTGGGTTTGTCTGCGCTGCCCGACGAGCCGGTCGATGCACTGGCGGATGAACTGCGCTCCGAGGATGACGCCGGCGGGCGCGTATTTTGCACCCGCGATGGCTGCAGCGTGCGCGGGCTGACGTCCGATCCCTGGGTCGAGGTCTGTGGACGGCGCACCGTGTACGCCCCGCCACGCGGCACATCCTGCACCACTTCAGCGCTTGGATTCAGCGAACGCCGTTCCATGGAGCGCACCGTTTCCGCTGAGCCGCGCTGTCGTTGCGGCGTATACATGGACACATCCGGGCTGCGGTAGTGACCGAACGGTTTGGGTTGCTGGCCGCCGATGTCTTCCACAACCAGGCCGTCGCGGCGTGATCGCGTGCCGGAACTGGGCCTCGGTTGGCTGCGCTGTCGATCCATTTCCCGCCGCACCGCGCGGGTGCCCTGACCGGTTGACCGACTGCGCCCTGAATCGCTGTGGCCGCTGGGGTAACGTCCTCGCGGCGCTGTGCTGGGGCGTGACCAGTCGCGATTGACTGAACCGTAATGTCCGCTCGATGGGCGATCATACCGGGCGGTGTTGTATTTATAGGTGTTGCGTTCACGCAGCGCACGCAAGCGCGCCAGTTCGGAACGCGCCGTGCGGTGTTCATAGGTGCGGTGACGCCAGTGGTTGTACCAGTAATGGGCGCCGTAATAGCCGTAGTAGTCATAGTAACCATAGCGCAAAGAATAATGCGGGTGATACCAGCTGGAATACCACAGTCCGACGGACAGACCCGACCAGGCAAAATAATCGTTGCAGCCCAACCAGCTGCGGCCCCAATAATAGCTTGGACAATGGGCGCTGGAATAGTAGAATCCGATGCGTGGATACCGGTACGGCGTGTAGTACACGTCCGAATAACTCAGGCCCCAGCGGTCGGGATAGTAATTGTAGTCGTTGTAATACACACCGCCACCGTCTGCATAGTAACCGTCGTCATAGTACGGGTCATAGGCATCGGTGTAATAATCGTCGTAATAAACGTCTTCGTATGCATGGTCATGGTAGGAATACACGCATCCACCCAGGAAGCTCACGAGCCACACGGTCAGGAATGATTTTTTCATGGGCGTTCTCACAAATTGATAGCAGCTTGAATCATTCTAGAGATCCCTGACTGAATGCCAACTGAATAAAACATGAACCAAATCACACACAACTGGAAACTGGGCCTGATGCTGTCTCTGGTCACGGTGTTGTTCTGGAGCACCTTGCCGATTGCGCTGAAGGTTTCACTTGAGGCCGTGGATGCCTGGTCACTGACCTGGCTGCGCTTCGCCTTTGCCGCGGCGGTGACCTGGCTTTTACTGCGCCGCTCTGCACGGCCGCGGCGCTCGCTCACAACCCTGAGCCGGGGTGAGTGGCTGTGGCTGCTGTTGGCCGGTCTGATGCTGGCCGGCAATTACGTGTTCTTCCTGTATGGCCTGGATTACACCTCACCGGGCAATGCCCAGGTGTTCATTCAACTGGCGCCGCTGTTGATGGCGCTGGGCGGCGTGCTGCTGCTGGGAGAACGCTTTTCGGCCCTGCAGACGCTGGGCGCGTTCGCCATTTTGTGCGGTTTGCTGCTGTTCTTTAACGACCAGATTTCTGTCATGGTCTCGGGTCAATACCGCACCGGTCTGTGGATCATGGTGGCCGCGGCAATCACCTGGGCGGTGTACGCCCTGATACAGAAAAGCCTCTCGGCGAGTCTGTCTTCGCAAAGCGTGCTGTTGCTGGTGTACCTGGTGGCCACCGTGGTGTTGCTGCCCGGCTTCAGGCCGGCGGCGTTTACCGACTTGAGCGTCGGCCAATGGCTGGCGGTGGCCTACGCCTGCATCAACACGGTGGTGGCGTACGGCGCCTTTGCCGAAGCCATACGGCTGTGGAACGCCTCGCGCGTGGGCATGGTCCTGGCCCTGACGCCGGCGGTCACGCTGCTGGTGATCAATTCGGCCGCGTGGCTGTGGCCCACTCTGGTGCAGCCGGAACAGATTCATGCCTTCGGCTGGGGTGGGCTGGTGCTGATCGTCTCCGGTTCCATGCTGGCCTCGCTGTCGCGGATGAAAGCGGCGTGAAATCCTGCGCGTTCATCACCGGGGTCAACGGCCAGGACGGCGCGCTGCTGGCACAGCGCTTGCTGCAGCAATCGCACGCGGTGGTGGCGCCGGTGCGCGTGCATGCTGACACCTGGCGACTGGCACAGCTGGGGGTGTTGAATCACCCCGACCTTCAATTGCTGCCGGTGCGCGACTGGCGTGAAGGCAACGCCCTGATCTCTCAACAGCGCATCGACGCGGTGTATCACCTCGGCGGTTTTTCTCACGTGGGTGAAAGCCACGCGCAGATGCCGCAATGTCTGGAGGACATCGTGGTGTGGAGCGCGCAGCTGTTGGAACAGCTGTTGCAGCACGCGCCAGATGCGCGGGTTTTTTTTGCCGCCAGCAGTGAAATGTACGCCGCCCATCCGGGCACCCGTGTGGACCTGTCGCTGCCTCCGCAGCCCAACAACCCCTACGGCATCGCCAAACTGGCGGCCTGGCAACTGATGCGCTGGGCGCGCGAACGGCATGGCTTGTACACCGCCACTGCGGTGCTGTTTAACCACGAATCGGAATGGCGGGATGCGCGCTTCATCAGTCAGAAAGTCTGTCGTGCGGCGGCACGGATCGCCGCCGGTCAGCAGGCGCTGCTGGAAATTGGCAACCCGGATGTGGCGCGTGACTGGAGCGACGCCGGCGAGCTGGTGCGGCTTTTTCCGCGCATGCTGGCGCTCGATTCTGCGCAGGATTTCATCTTGGGCAGTGGTCAGTTGACGCCGCTGAAAACCCTGATCACGGTGGCCTTCGAATGCGCCGGTCTGGCGCTGCAATGGCACGGCGCAGGCGCCGCCACCTGCGCCACCGACGCGCAGGGTCACACCCGGGTGCGCACTCGCGCCGATTTGTTCCGGCCCGTTGAAAGCGCCGCGCATGTGGCCAACATCGACGCCGCGCGCCAGGCGCTCGACTGGCACGGCGGCGCGCCCATGCGCCAGTGGCTGCAGCGCATGGTCCAGCAACAAATGGCGCTGCTGTGATTCGCCTGATTTACAACGTCGATGCCATCACCCCGCCGATCACCGGCATCGGCCAGTATGCCTTGCAGTTGGGGCATGCGTTGCGGCAGCACCCGGCGCTGTCCTCCTGCCGCTTTTTTTCCGCGGATCGCTGGATTGAGGATTTGGACGCGGTGCTGCACAGCAACCGCCGTCTGGCCTGGGTGAGAAAACACGTGCCATTCAAACACCTGGCCTTGCGTCTGTACAACCGCCACCGCAACCGCGCCTTCGGCCGGCTGACCCGTGGACTGGAAGACCACGTGTTGCACAGCCCGAATTTTCTCTTGATGCCGTTCGACGGGCCGTCCGTGGTCACCGTGCACGACCTCTCGCACCGCCACCATCCACAAGCGCACCCGCCGGAACGCGTGGCTTTTCTGGACCAACAGTTGCCGCTGACCTTGCAACGCGCCGATGCGGTGATCACCGATTCGGCTTTCGTGCGCGAAGAGTTGCTGCGCTTGTATTCGCTGCCACCGGAGCGGGTGCACGCCGTGCACCTGGGTGTGTCGCCGATGTTTCACCGCCGCGATGCCCAGACATTGGAGGCGATTAAACTACGCCACGATTTACCGGCGCGTTTTTTGTTGTGTGTGGCCACCCTGGAGCCGCGCAAAAATCTGCCGCGCTTGCTCAGAGCCTACGCCGGCTTGCCGGAGGCCTTGCGCCGCGATTGTCCGCTGGTGTTGACCGGCGATCGCGGTTGGGGCAAACAGGCCCTGTTCAGCCAGGCCCGTGCATTGCTGAACGAGGGGCAGGTGCGCTTCACCGGATACGTGAACAATTCGGATTTGGGTGCGCTGTACGCCGCCGCCCACGGCGTGGTGCTGCCGTCTCTGTATGAAGGTTTTGGCCTGCCGGTGATCGAGGCCTTTGCCAGCGGCACACCGGTGCTGTGCAGCAACGCCGCCTCTTTGCCCGAGGTGGCCGGCGGCTGCGCGCTTCTGGCCGACCCCAACGACGTCGAAGCCTTGCGTGCCGGGCTGTTGCGTTTGTGTGAAGATGCCGATTGGCGGCGGGCGGCGCAAAGCCAGGGCCTGTCGCGCGCGCAGCATTTCACCTGGGCGCGTTGCGCGGATGAAACCGTGGCAGTGTACAGGGCGGCACTCAACCGTTAGAATACCCCCTCGGAGCCGGTCGTCGACCGGTTTTTGGGACGGGAAACAGGAAGTCAGTGCAAAGCTGACACTGCCCCCGCAACGGTGATCAGGTGATAACCGGCCAGATGCGCCACTGAATCTGCGGATTCGGGAAGGCGGCCGGTGTTCTGTCAGTCCGGAGACTGCCCCGTCCTTTAACCGGATACAAACCGCGGTGGGCGGTTTGGGAGTCTTTCATGAAATTCGCATTTCCCTGCGCACTTGGCCTGTGCCTGAGCACCGGCGCCGCGCACGCAACCCCTTTGAGTCAAACACAGGACCAACCCCTGATCGTGGTCACCGCCAACCGCTATGCACAGGCGGCCGAGGACGTGCTGGCCAGCCACAGCGTGATTTCGCGCGCCGATCTGGTCGCCCTGCAGGCGCAGGACATCGCTGAAGTGCTGGCCCTGCAGGCCGGCATCGAAGTGTCTCGCAACGGCGGTCCGGGCACTGCCACCAGCGTATTCATGCGCGGCAGCAACTCGGACCACGTGCTGGTGCTGATCGACGGCGCGCGCGTCGGTTCCGCCATCACCGGTGCCTACGCCTGGGAAAACCTGCCGCTCAATCAGGTGGAACGCATTGAGATCATTCGCGGCCCGCGCGCGGCCTTTTACGGCAGCGACGCGCTCGGCGGCGTGATCCAGATTTTTACCCGACGCGGCGAGGGCGTGCGGGGTGCTTACACCATCGGCAGCCGCGACACGCACCGCTTCGAAGCCGCCCTGAACCGGCGAAGCGAGAGCGACTCCCACTGGGGGGTTTCCGTGGGCAGCCGTAAAACCGACGGCTTTTCAGCCACCGCGCCGGGGCACTTTTCCCACGACCCCGACGACGACGGCTTTGAAGCCTTGAGCCTGAACGCGCATTACAGCCGTGCATTTGACCGATCGGAAGTGCGCCTGAATTTTCTGGCCGGACGTCAGGACGTGGATTTTGACCAGGGCAACACCGACGCGCGTGACCACCTTTTATCGCTGCGCTGGATGCACGAAGTCTCAGCGGACTGGCAAGGGCAGTTGTCTGTGCAGCACGGACGTGAGGTCCTGGAAACCGCGGTGTTTGCTTCGCGTTTTAACTCGCGTCGCACGCAGCTGGCCTGGCAGATGCACGGGCGCTGGCGCGGCCAGGACCTGGCCTGGGGCGTTGAACACCGGCGCGAACGCGGTCTGATTCCGCACGACGACGATCTGCCCGGGCAGTTGTTCATTGACGACGATGCACGCAACAACGCGGTGTTCGGCAGCTGGCAGCACAACCGCGGTGATCACCATTGGTTGGTGTCAGCGCGCCGTGATCACAGCCAGGCCCATGGCGGGGTGTTCACTGGCCACCTTGCCTGGGCCCTGCAAAGCAGCGCATCGCGGCGCTGGATGCTGAGTTATGGCAGCGCATTCAAGGCGCCCAACCTGAGTGAATTGTATTACCGCTCCACTGAACAGCCCGGGTTCATCATCGGCAATCCCGACTTGCAAGCGGAAACCAGCCATTCGGCGGAAATCTCACACCGCTGGCAGACCCGGCAGCACCGTTTCGAAGCAGCGCTTTACAGCAACCGCATTCGCGGCCTGATCAGCTTCACCACATTGCCTTCCGGCGTCGGCAGCTTCATCAACATCGACCGCGCCCGCATCCACGGCCTGGAATTGTCTCACCAGTGGCACAGCAACGCGTGGACCTGGGCATCGCAAGTCACCTGGCAGCGCCCCCAGCAGCTGTTGCCCGACGGCGGTCACACGGATTTATTGCGACGCGCACGCCGGCACCTGTCCACCCGTGTGTGGCGCCGTTTTGAGGCCTTCTCGGTGGGCGCGCAATGGCAGCACAGCAGCGATCGGACGGATTTGGGCGGGGTGCGGCTTGACGCCTACAATCAACTGGACGCCACCGCCGACTGGACCCTGGGCGCGCACTGGCGCGTGGCGCTGAAAGCCGTCAACCTCAACAATTCTGACCACCGACTGGCCGATGGCTACAACGTCACCCCGCGTTCGCTGTTCCTGACCTTTGAATGGCAGGATTGAGCGGCGGCGCAGCCGGTATGGGTTGAATGGTATGCGCTTGCGGCTGGGGGCTCCTCCATCGGCCGCAGGCGCGTCGCGTTTGCCGGGCGTCCCCGCCGGCATCTGGATTCTGCTGTGCTTTTGCAGCCTAATTGTTCTTCCGGCCTTGGGTCCGCGCCGACAAATCGGGTATAGTGTCGTGATCTGAAACCGGCCGCAGCCATGTCTTTGTACTCCGATCATCTGAACGCCTGTCTGTCCACCATTCACGAGGCCCTGGCCGCACTGGGCCATGACGGCCTGTTGATTTATTCCGGCCACCCGCCGATGCACTTTCTCGACGACCACGGCCCACACCACAAGGTCAACCCGCATTTCAACTGGCTGGTGCCCGACACCGAAGTTTCGCACAGCCTGCTGCACCTGCGCCCCGGCCACAAACCGCGCTTGTATTTGTCCCAGCCGGCCGATTTCTGGCACAAAGTGGAAGACCGCAGCCAGGCCGACTGGTGTCAGCATTTTGATCTGCAAGTGATTGCTCACCGCGACGAATTTCCCGACTTTGATGCCCTGACCCGGCACGTGTGGATCGGACCGCCGGTGTTTCAACCGTTGGACGCAGTGCACACCAACCCGCCTGCGTTGCTGCACCGGCTGCACCACGCGCGCACCATCAAGAGCGCGTATGAAATTGACTGCATGGCGCGCGCCAACGCGCTGGCCTGGCGGGGCCATCTGGCCGCCCGGGATGCATTTCATCGGGGCGATTCGGAATACCACATCAACATGGCCTATCTGAACGCCTGCGCCAGCTCCGGGCATGAGATGCCGTACGGCAACATTGTCGCGTGCAATGAAAATGCCGCGGTGCTGCATTACCAGATGCAAAGCCGCGACAAGGTGCCGCCACGTTCTTTCCTGATTGATGCCGGTGCCCAGCACAACGGCTATGCCGCCGACATCACGCGCACCTACGCCGCCGCCAAAGACGGCCCGTTTGCCGAACTGATTGCGGTCATGGATGAGGTGCAGCAATCGCTGTGTGCCCAGGCCGTCAGCGGTTGCGATTACGTGGCCTTGCACATTGAAACACATCGTCGGATCGGCGAGGTGTTGCAGCGCTTCAAGTTGATCAACTGCAGCGCGGAAGCGGCGTTGGAGCAGGGCATCACCCGGGCATTTTTTCCGCACGGACTGGGTCATTTTCTCGGCTTGCAGGTGCACGACGTCAATGGCCACATCCACGACGCGCTCGGCACCCTCAGCCCGCCGCCTGCGGACCACCCGTTCCTGCGCCTCACTCACCGCCTCAAAGCCGGCATGGTGTTGACCATTGAACCGGGCCTGTACATCATCGACATGCTGCTCAAACCCTGGGCCTCACACCCCGACCTGAACGCTTCGGTGGTGGATGCCTTGCGGCCGTTTGGCGGCATTCGCATCGAAGACAACGTGGTGGTGCGCGATGAAAAACCGCTCAATTTAACCCGCGCAGCCAGCGGGGGGGCATAAAAAAACCCCGGCGGTTGACCGGGGTTTTTTTTGTGGCGCCTGGCGCGCTGTGTTCAGCGTTCGTCCTTTTTGGATTGCACCAGCAATTTCTTTTGCTGCAGACCCACCAGGTCACCCAGAATGCGCGCGCTTTCATCCAGCCGGTAATCGACAAAGGCATCCTCTTCGTCTGCCTCGTCTTCTTCATCCAGCGACACGTTTTTCTCTGACTCCAGCGCCAGTGAAGAATCAAACAGCACGTCCACTCGTCCGACCTGGGTGTTTTCATTCTCCGCAAAGGCCGCGCGCATTTCCTTGCGCTTGTTTTTACGTTCGTCGCTTTCCTCTGTGCGCTTTTTGCGCTCGGCCATGGACAGCGACACCGAGGTGTTTTCTTTTTCCTTGTTGTACAGATCCAACTCCTGCTTGACGAAATCAAACTCAAAGTTGTCTTTTTCGCGCGCTTTGTAACGCTTGATCAGATATGGGATTTCCTCTGACAGGTCGTCAAAACTGCTGAAATGGCTGGGGTTGATGCTGCTCCACGGCAAGGCGTTCTTGTATTCGCTTTCGCCGTAGCGCTCAGAGCCTGGGGTTTCCGGAAAACGGATGTCCGGAATCACGCCACGGTTTTGCGTGCTGCCGCCGTTGATGCGGAAGAATTGCGCCATGGTCACTTTCAACTGACCGAACTCGTATTCACGGTTGTTGTTGTAATCGTTCAGTGACATCATGTTCTGAACTGTGCCCTTGCCGAAGGTCTGCTCACCGACGATCAGGGCGCGGCCGTAGTCCTGCAACGCGGCGGCAAAAATTTCAGACGCCGAGGCCGACAAGCGATTGACCAACACCACCAGCGGACCGTCCCAGACAATTTTTGGGTTTTTGTCGCGTTTGACATTGATCTTGCCAAAGGAGTCCTTGATTTGCACCACCGGCCCTTTATCAATGAACAAACCGGTCAACTGCTCGGCTTCAAACAGCGAACCACCGCCGTTGTTGCGCAAATCCACAATCACGCCTTCAACGTTCTCTTTTTTCATCTGATTGAGGATGCGCGTGACGTCGCGGCTGGTGCTGCGATAATCGCTTTCACCGGCTTGCAGGGCGTCGAAATCCAGATAGAATGTCGGCAAATCAATGACACCGATTTTGTATTCGCCCTGTTCGTCGTGCACCTTGAGTATTTTGTATTGCGCCGCCTGGGTTTCCAGTTTCACTTTGTCGCGCACGATGTTGATGGCAATGCCTTCGGTGTCCGGGGCGTCGTCCTTGCGGATCACCATCAATCGCACTGTGGTGCCTTTTTCGCCGCGAATTTTCTGCACCACGTCGTCGTTGCGCCAGCCCACCACGTCTTCGTAGCTGCCTTCGCGCCCCTGACCCACGGCCAGAATTTTATCGCCGACTTTCAAATCACCCTGTAAATCCGCCGGGCCGCCTTTGACGATGCTGTTGATGGTGGTGTATTCACCGTCCACGCCGAGCACCGCACCGATGCCTTCCAGAGACAGGCTCATGTTGATGTCAAAATTCTCCGACGAGCGCGGCGCCATGTAACCGGTGTGCGGCTCCACCAGCGAAACGTAGGCGTTCATGAAGAACTGAAAAATGTCTTCGCTCTTGATGTCGTCGCTGCGATCGCGAATGTATTGATACCGCTTGTGCAGTGTTTCTTTGATTTTTTCGTCGTCCTTGCCGGCCAGTTTCAGATTCAGGTAATCGTTTTTGACTTTCTTGCGCCAGGTCTCGTTCAGCTCTTTCTGGTTCATCGCCCACGGCTGTTCGCTGCGATCCCAGATGAATTTTTCCTCGAGTTCAAAGTTGAACGGTTTTTCCAGCTGCGACAGGGCAAATTCGGACTGCGACTTGACCCGTTCATTGTAGCGGTTGAAGATGGTGAAGGCCGCTTCAAGTTCGCCGTTGCGGATGTCGTCGTCCAGACGGTCTTTGTAGACATCGAAATCCAGGATGTCCTGGCTGAGAAAATACATCTTGTTGCCGTCCAGGGTGTCGATGTAGTTTTCCAGAATTTTGCGGGAAAATTCATCGTCCAGTGTGGATTTTTTATAGTGCAGCTGACTGATGATTTTGGCAATCAGGCGGCTTTCATCCTGATGCGCCGGCGTCGGTTTCAGCGACTGCGCAGCGGTCATTTTGGCGCCGGCTGCAAACGGGGCGATCAGCAGCGCGGTGAGGCAGGCGATTGTGTTAATTTTCATGATTGGATTCTCCATGAACTTCTTGGACGATTCATTGCCAGAGTTAGTGACTTAATCATATCGGTGTCTCCCCGGCAATACAAGCGATTGATTGTGAATATGAGACACATATCAATAATTTTAAGTTGCAAAAATTTTGTTATAATGGCTGCCTTTTGAACAGCCTTTTGAATCTTTGGAGTATAACTGAATGAAATTCTCGACATGGGCCGGGCTGGCCGCATTGGTTTTTTTGAACGGCAACGCGTTGGCCGAACTGGACGATGACAACGGCAAGATCAACTACATGATCGGCACCGATGTTGGCCGCTACCTGCACGACACTGAAATTGATTTTGACCAGGAAAGTTTCCTCATGGGTTTGCTCGATTCCATGAACCAGAAAGACCTGAAGTTGACCCAGGAACAGATCAATCAGACGCGTCAGGCACTGCAAACAAAATTGCAGGCGCAGCAACAGGCCAAGCAGGAAAAAATGATGGCCGAGATGGAAAAGCAAAAAGTTGAAAACCTGGAGAAAGGCAACGCATTCCTGGCGGAAATGAAAGCCAAAGACGGCGTCAGCGCCACCGCTTCAGGTCTGCTGTATGAAGTGATTGAGCAGGGCGACGGCAACAAGCCCGGCAGCGACACAGCCACGGTTGTGGTGCACTACACCGGCACCCTGATCGACGGCACCAAATTCGACAGCTCCTACGACCGCGGTCAACCCGCCACCTTTGCACTGAACCAGGTGATCAAGGGCTGGACCGAGGGTCTGCAGTTGATGAACGCCGGATCCAAATACCGTTTCTACATCCCGCCGGATCTGGCCTACGGTTCGGATTCCCGTCCCGGCAATCCGATTGGCCCCAACAGCACATTGATTTTTGATGTCGAGCTGATCGAAGTCAAATAAGACAATGGATGCATTGAACCCGGCGCGCGCAGGCGGCCGGGTTTTTTTGCGCCCGCAATTTCACCCCGGCTCAAGTCAGATCAAGCGGGTCCAGATCAATCGACCACAGCACCCCCCGGTGCGCCTGCGCCGCCTGTTGCAGGCACCCTTTAAATTGCTTCATCAAGCGGTGGATGTCGCTGCGCGCCGCGGCATTGAACAGGATCTGACGATTGAAGCGGTTGTTCTTTTTGTGCATCGGCGCATCCACTGGCCCGAGTCGATTGACCGCGGGATCGTGCGGCAACCGCTCCAGCGCCTGCAGTAAAAATTCGTCCAGCCTTTGCGCGTCGCTGTGGCGCGCGCGCACAATGGCCATGTAGGACGCCGGAGGAAAGCGGTGTTCCCGGCGCAGCGCCAGGTTGTGTTTGGCAAAGGCGTGGTAGCCTTGCTGCAGCAATTGTTGAAAGAACTCATGCTGTGGATACAGCGTCTGGATCATCACTTCGCCGCGCGTTGCGGCGCGCCCCGCGCGACCGGACACCTGCACCAGCAGCTGCGCCAGGTGTTCAGTGGCGCGAAAGTCGCTGGAAAAGAATTGCTCATCCACATTCACCACCACCACCAGCGAAAGGCGCGGAAAATCGTGTCCTTTTGACAGCATCTGCGTGCCAACGATGACGCAGGGCTTTTCCTCACGGATGCGATCGATTTGTTTTTGCCACTGTTGGCCTGTTTTCACCGTGTCCCGATCGATGCGGATCACCGCCGCTTCCCCGAATGCCGCCATCAGCCCTTTTTCCAGACGTTCCGTGCCGACCCCGGAGGTGTTGACTTTCTGGCTGCCGCAGTCCGGGCAAAATTCCGGCATTGAGTATATTTTCTCGCAGTGATGGCAACGCAAATGACCCGCTTTGCGATGCACCGTGAGGTGGCTGTCGCAATGGTCACACATGGCGATCCAGCCACAGGCGTAGCACATCAGTCGCGGCGACCAGCCGCGGCGATTCAGAAACACCAGCACCTGATGGCCTTGCTGCAGGTGTTCTTCAATGCGCTTCAGCACCTGTTGGGACAAGCCGTTGTGCATTGCCTGGTTCTTGATGGAATGCAGCGTGATGGTTGGCAGGGGTTTGCTGTTGGTGCGCTGTTGCAGCCGCAACCAGTGGTAGCGACCCGACAGGGCGTTGTTCAAGGTTTCCAGCGCCGGCGTGGCCGAACCCAGTATCACCGGCACGTTCTGGTGCAGACCGCGCAGCACCGCCATGTCCCGCGCAGAATAGCGCATGCCTTCCTGCTGCTTGTAACTGGCGTCGTGCTCTTCGTCCACGATGATCAGGCCCAGCGCACTGAACGGCGTGAACAGGCCCGACCGGGTGGCGACCACCACATCAATTTCGGCCCGGCTCGCCTGCCACCAGACCCGCGCACGCGCGCCATCTGAAAGACCCGAATGCAACACCGCGATGCGCCCATGAATGCGCCCGTTCAAACCGGTGAACAACTGTGGGGTGAGGCCGATCTCCGGCACCAGCACCAGCGCCTGTTTGCCCCTTTTCAGACAGTCCTGCAGGCGATGGATGTACACCTCTGTTTTGCCCGAGCCGGTGATGCCGTCGAGCAGACTGGTGGCAAACCCGTCGCCCTGCTGTTGCAGGGCTTCGACCGCGGCGCGTTGGTCCCGAGTCAGCTCAAAGGGTTGTTCGGTCACCGAGTCTGAATCGACAAAGCCCAGGTCGGACGACTCGATCAGATTCTTGTTCTGCAACTGCCGGCAGACCCGCGCAGCCCCGGCATAAACGCCGGTCATTTGACGGCTCATCAAGGGCCCGTGTCGGACCAGGTGCGCGTGGATGCGCTGCTCCAGCTCGGTCATGGGTTTCGTCGCTTGCGCGGACAATGCACGCCACCAGCGTTCCTGTGGTGGCGCTTTGTCATCCGTGCGCCGGAACCAGCGTGGCAGGGCGGTGAACACCACTTCGCCCAGACTGACCAGATAATATCGAGCCACGCGCCGGTAAAAGGCCAACAGCGCGTCGTCCAGCAATGGCGCTGCATCCAGCACCCGCTGCACCGCCTTAAGATTTTTTTGCGCGCTGCGCCGGGCATGGCCGACCACCACGCCCACCTGCGCACCGCGACGCTGCAAGGGCACCAGAACCCGCGCGCCCACAACCGGCACCGCGTCTCGACACAGATAGTCCAGGTGGTCGGCAAAGGGCACATTCAGGGCGACGTGCACAACGGTTTGCTCGGGGCGTTTTTTCATCCGGCCTATGATACCATCCACGCGGCCTTTGAGGCATGTCTGGCGCCGTGCACTTGCTCAGCCCAGATCATCACCTTAATCCCATTTTTTAATCTCTTGATTGACAAAGCACAGCTAACTGATTGTTTTAGAGTCAATTCTGGAGTTATCCACAAAGCCTGTGGATAACTGTGTTGAAAACCGCATCCGCATCGCCTTCAAAGCCAGATCGTTGTTGTGGCTTCATCAGATTGGTTAAAAAGTATCCATGTGGATATTTGTTAACAATATCAGTGGCTTGTGGTGTTTTTGTTATGCGCCGTGTGAGCTTGTTTTGGTAACTCAAAGATTTTGTGTCCGACGCGTGACAGGGTGTGCATAATTAAATCAATAAAGCCCCCGTGTCAAGTTCAATTCGCATTTTTTTAACATTCAAAAACGCCTGTCAACCGATCGAGGCCTGCCGCGTTTAATTTGTCAACAGGGCATGGAATATGGCACCATGGCGAAAACATTTGTCGCCCTCAGCGACACCCGGGAAGACGACTGCATGCAACAGAGCCGGATGGCAGAACTCAACGCTTTTTTTTGCGCGCATGAAAAAAAAGCCTATCACGTGACGTTCCTGTCCACGCGCAACCGCGAGGACGCGCTGGACATCGTGCAGGATGTGATGTGCCGGTTTGTGCAAAAATACGCGAGCAAACCGTCCGAAGAGTGGCGCCCCCTGTTTTATCGCATGCTGCACAACAAAACCATGGATCACCACCGGCGCAACAAATGGCTGAAATGGACGCCCTGGTCTCAGGCGACGTCAACCGAGGCCATGCCGGAGCTGCAGGCGCCCGGTGACACGCCGGATCAGTGGCTGCAACAACAGGGCCAAATCGAACGGCTGGAATCCGCCCTGTCGGCCTTGCCGGCGCGTCAGCGCGAAGCCTTTCTGCTGCGCAACTGGGAAGGCTTGAGTGTGCAGCAAACCGCCTTTGCCATGCGCTGTTCTGAAGGCAGCGTAAAAACCCATGTGTCAAGAGCACTGGAAAAATTGACCCATTGTTTAGAGAAATGAAAATGAAAAAAGAAGAACTCATTCGGCACAGCAAAGCGACTTTGGACGCTTCACTGGATCGCCTGGATGCAGCCACCGTGCAGCGCCTGCGCCGGGCGCGCCAACAGGCACTGCACGCGCCATCCCCGCGGCGCAGCGTCTGGTGGCTGGGCTCACTGGCTTCGGCCACCGCAGCCGCGGCCTTGATCTGGCTCAACCTCACGCCACCCGAGGCCGGGATCGAGGCGGGCACCACCAGCCCCATCGAAGAGACCGGCGACTTGGCGATGCAGTCGGATGACGTGGACATCATCGAACAGCTTGAATTTTATCACTGGCTGGACCAGCGTCTGCCGCCGGGGTGATGTCATGCGCTTCGATTGCACATTCACTGGCCGCTCATCTGCACTGCACCTGGTGCTGATCGCGCTGTTGCTGTTGTTGCTGGCCAGCTCACCGGCCAGCGCGGCGCAGCGCTGGGCCGACCTCAGCGCTGAACAGCAGGCCGTGCTCAAGCCGTTTGAAAGTCGCTGGGATCGCCTGCGTCCACGCCTGCAACAGCGCCTGCTGGATAAGTCGGCCGTCTGGGCGCGCTACAGCCCTGCGCAGCGGTCCGCCATGCAACAACGCGTGCTCAAGTGGATGGCCACACCGCCGGAACAGCGTCGTCGGCTGCGCGCGCTGCACCGGCGCTTCAAGAGCCTGCCGGCCGAGCAACAAAACCAGCTGTTGCAACAATTCCGCAACGAGCACGCCATCGACCCAACGGCCGCACCCGAAACCACAGAATCCCCACCACAACAGGGGCAGACCGGCTACCTGTTGCGCATCGTGCAGGATTTGCCGCGCGCTGAACGGGCTGAAATCATGTCGCTGGTCAGATCACTGGAAGCGCCGATGAGAAAACGGTTACAATTGCACTTGCTTGAGCAAGACCCGGCGGTGGTGCTGGAGACCTTGCGTGCACTGGTGAAAATGAATGCCCGACAACGACAACAACACATCGAAACGCTACCGCATCAATGAGGCCGTGTACGCCACAGAAACCGAGCAGGGCATGATTGTCCTGCACATGCACCAGGGCGAATACTTTGAATTGAATGACACCGCCACCCTGATCTTTCAATGCCTGCAACGGGGCCAATCCATGCTTGCAGCGGCACAGGAACTGTGCACCGAATTCGACTGTTCCATGGACAACGCCTTGAGCGACGTCTCAGCAACCGTGGCCGAATTGCTGCACATCAAGCTGATTGAACCGGTATAAAAAAACCCGCCGATCCGGCGGGTTTTTCATGCACGACGGTTGTGCAAGGTTCATTGCAGCTCATCCTGGGTTTTCTTGATGCTTTTCTGAATGGCCAGCTGCGCGGCTTCTTCATAGTGTTTGTCGGTGGCCAGCACGGTCACCGGTGACCAGCTTTGCTGCGGCAGCAAATTGCCGGCCAGATCTGTTTTGACCCATTGCGAATTGGCGATGTAATAAAATTTGTCGCCGATCACGGTGCCGTAAGTGGGCGAATCAAACATTGGATGCGAGGCTTCGATGGGCACGATTTTGTCGACCGTGGCACCGCTTTCATCCAATATCAGGCGCATCACCCGTTCCGGTGTAATGCCGTTTTGTACGATGATCAGACCGCCGTCGTCATAGGTCAGCTCTTCAATGCCGCCGTAAATGGCGCGCTGGTCGCGCCCCAGGTCGATCAGTTGTTGGGCCTTCAGGTCCACCGCAAACAGGCCTTTTTCATAATCCGAAAAATACAAAAACCGCTGTTTGGGGTCTGAGGTCAAACCGCGAATGTTTTGAAACCGCGGGGTGCCAAACACGGCGCGGATCTGGTTTTCTCCCTGGTTGATTTTCAGTACCTGATTGTGGAATGAGTTGACCATGTACAAATCGCCGTTGGCGGCCAGGTGCAACTGATTGATCAGGTGCGGTCGCTTGTCCGCGGGCAGCAGAATGCGTTGCAGCAATTCGCCGTCGCTGAGGCGGTATTTGAACACCCCGCTCATGCCGGAGTTTTGCGGCGTCAGGCCGTTGTAATGGGACATCGCCGCGCTGGCCACCCAGAGGGCATCGCCTTCGACGTCTGCCAGCACGTCCATGGCGCCCCAGGGGCCTTCGGTGGTGCCGGCCTTGGGCTGCACAAATACACTGCGTTCTCCGGCCTGATTGATGCGGATGATGCTGCCATCGCGCACCGACCCCATGAGAAAATCCTTGCGTTTGGAATCCCATGTCAGGCTCTCATACAGCATGCCGGCATAGGCGCTGTTGATGCTGAATACGATTTCGCCCGAGCCGAAGGGTTTGCCGTTTTCGCGCATGCCCTCATTGATGTAATTGAACACCGGCAGGGAACGGATGTTGTCGAAATCTGCTTGCGCATCCAGATCGTAGCTGAGGCCCAGCTGCTGCAGTTTGATCAGGGCGTTGAACGCCTTACTTTTCTGATCCGCCAGCGCGTATCCGCGGGCCAGACGATACTGGTATTCGGCCTCTTGCGGCATCAGTTCAACCAGGCGCTCCATGACCACGATGTGATCGTCGTATTGTTTATTCTCATAGGTGCTGGATGCCAGTTGCAGCAATTGCGGAATGTGGGTGGTGCGCTGGACTTCATACGCCAGCGGTGTCAAGGGTTCCTGATTCGGAAGGAATTGCGCCAGTGCGCCGTGTGTCTGCAACAGCAGCCATGCCATCAGGGCCGTAATTCTCATGCGTGCCTATCCTCTGTGATTGATTTTGAGCTATATGACAAACGATTGGTTCTTTTGTTCCACGTCTGTACGGCTGCAAAAAAAGCGCGTATTTTAGCAGATTGCGCGGTATTTTTAAGTGATGCTGTTAAAATAGCGTCTTTTTACCACATCCCGTTCATGCAACAATCCATTTTTCTTCGGGCGCTGAAAAAACAGCCGGTGGACCGCACCCCGGTGTGGATCATGCGCCAGGCCGGCCGCTACCTGCCGGAATACCGTGAAATCAAACAGCGCACCGGTGATTTCATGGCCATGGCCAGCAACCCGGAAATCGCCTGTGAAATCACGCTGCAGCCCTTGCGCCGGTTTGATCTGGACGCGGCCATCATATTTTCCGACATTTTGACCATTCCGGACGCCATGGGTCTGGGCTTGCACTTCATCTCCGGCGTCGGTCCGCGCTTTGACCGGCCCATCACCGACGTGCGCCAAATTGAACAGCTGCCGGTGGTGCAGGCCGACGATCTGCAATACGTCATGGACGCGGTCAGCCTGACGCGCCGAGAGCTGGACGCCGCGGTGCCCTTGATTGGTTTTTCCGGCAGCCCCTGGACTTTGCTGACCTACATGTTGGAAAACGGCGGCAGCAAAACCTTTTCCAAAGCCAAGTCGCTGCTGTTCAAACACCCGCAGGCGGCCGAAACATTGCTGGATAAATTGAGTGAATCGATCGTCAATTACCTGCACGGCCAGGCCCTCAACGGCGCTGCCGCTTTGCAGATTTTTGACAGCTGGGGCGGCGTGCTGTCACCGCCCATGTTTGAGCGTTTTTCCTTGCGCCCGATGCGCCGCATCGTCGCCGGCTTGCGCGAACGGGGCTTAAGCGATGTGCCGATCATTTTGTTCAGCAAAGGCGCCAATGAATCGTTGGCGGCGCTGGCCGAGTCGGGTTGCGACGCCCTGGGACTGGACTGGACCATCGGCATCGATGAAGCCTGGCGTCGCACCGGCGGTCGGGTGGCGCTGCAAGGCAACCTCGATCCGGCCACGCTGTACGCCGATGACGCCGTGATTGAACGCGCGGTGCAAGAGGTGCTGACAGCCCACGGTCAACGACCGGGTCACGTGTTCAATCTCGGGCACGGCATGCAGCCGGACATGCAACCGGAAAAGCTGGCCGTGTTGATCAACGCGGTGCGCACGCATTCGGCGCGATGAAACAGCGACTGACCCGCTTGCTGGATGTGCCGGAGGACGGCTGGACTGAGCACGCCCTGAGCACCTCGGCCGGTCTGAAGTCGGTGATTTTGCGTCGCCAGGGCGCCGCCTTCACGGCCTTCATCAACCAGTGCCCGCACCAGGGTCGTCGCCTGGATTACGCGCCGGGTGAGTTTCTCTTCAGCGCCGCCGGTCAGCTGGTGTGCCCGGCCCACGGCGCCTGTTTTGATGTGGCGTCCGGCTTGTGTGTGTCCGGCCCCTGTGTGGGGCAGTCTTTGCGGTCTTTGCGCGTTGTGGTGGAAGGTCATGACCTCTTTGTGGACGCGCCATAAAGACCTGTTGGCCCTGATGTTTCGCTATGGCCTGGTCGGCGTGGCCGCATCCGTGGTGCATTTCGGCACCGGTTATGTGCTCAACCGCCATCTGTTGCTGGCCCCTTTGCTGGCCAACCTGGCCGGTTTCGCCGGCGGTTTGCTGACCGCCTATCTCGGCCACTATCACTATTCGTTTCGCGACCGCGGCCGCCACGCCCAGCGGCTGCCCCGCTTCATCGTCACCGCGTTGACGGCGCTCGTCCTGCACCAGTTGGGCGTGTATGTGCTGGTGCATGTGCTGCACTGGGATTATGCGCTGCATGCCTTGCCGCTGTTGCTGCTGGTGGTGCCGATGATAACCTTTCTGATGTCTCGCCACTGGGTTTTCGCGGACTGAGAAACGCGGTTTCAAACGGCACCAGTTGCGCGTCTTGCGGCCACGTCTCCAACATCTCATCATCGAACGGTATGAATGCTTTCATGGGATCTGTTCCTGTTTGACTTGCCTGCATTGTGAGGCATAAATGTGGCGGCGGCGGGCCACACTTGTGGCGTTTTTATGACAATTCGGCGTGTCGGAAGCAACCGGTTTCGTGGTCGTTCACCAGACCGCCGGCCTGCATCAGTGCATAGCAGATGGTTGGGCCGACAAATTTGAAGCCGCGTTGCAACAGGTCTTTGCTGAGGCGCTTGGACAACGGCGTGCTGGCCGGCACATCGGCCAGGGTTGAGAACCGGTTCACCCGCGGTTGACCATCGACAAAGCCCCAGATGTACGCGTCAAAGGTGCCAAATTCATGTTGCACCTTGGTGAAGGCGTGGGCGTTGCGAATCACGGACTGTATCTTCAGGCGGTTGCGCACGATGCCGGCGTCCTGCATCAGTTCATCCACGCGTCGATCATCGAAGGCCTGGATGCGTGCCAGATCGTAGTGCGCAAACACGCGCCGGTAGCCGGCGCGTTTGCGCAGCACCGTGGCCCAGCTGAGGCCCGCCTGCGCGCCTTCCAGCGTGAGCAGTTCAAACCAGTGCGCATCGTCGTGCACCGGCACCCCCCATTCCGTGTCATGATAGGCGCGGTAATCTGCGTCCGGGTGCTGGGCCCAGGCACAGCGCTTTTTCTGGTCTGAACCCGCCACCTCAGGCAAACTCCACATCGGCCCAGCGTCGCCGCTGCCAGATGATCACCATGATGACCGTCATCAGGCCGCGGTAGGAGACTTGCGCGATCCAGATCGCGGTCAGGCCCATGCCCCAGAACGGGCCCAGCAGCCACGCCATGGGCAAAAACAAAAACCACTGCAGTACAAAGGACACAAGCAGTGTGGTTTTGGTGTCACCGGCGCCATTGATGGCATTAAACAACACCATGCCAATGGCTTCCAGGGCGATGAACAGCGCGGTGATGCGCAGCGGGTCGACGGCCACTTCCAGGGCGTGCTGTTCGTGCAAAAACACCGACAAAATGCCCTGCGGGAAAATCAGCGCCGGCAGGCTGATGGCCAAGGACACCAAAAACGCCAGTTTGGCCGCGTCCCAGCCCCAGCGATGGGCGTCTTCGGATTGTCCGCGACCCAAGGCCTGACCCACCAGTGTGGCACCGCCGATGCCAATCCCCAGCGACGGCAGAATCACCGCCAGCATCAGATTGACAATGACGTTGGTGGCCGCCAGTTCCGCGGTGCCGATCTGGCCAACGATCCAGAACAGGGCGGTGAAACCGGCGGCAAAAAAGAACTGCTGCAGCGAGGCCGGCAGAGCGGTTTTCAACATTTGACCGATGGTGTGCCAGTTCGGCCGGCGGGACAGAAACCCGTGGCCGCCAGCCAGTTTGCGTGCGCAGTGAAAATAGTAGGCGCTGGAAACCACCATTGACATCGCCGTGCCCAGCCCGGCGCCGCGCGTGCCCAGGGCGGGCAAGCCCAGGTGGCCAAAAATCAGCACGTAGCTGATCAACACATTGCTGGCGTGCGCCAGCAACAGGGCCTGCAAATACACCCGGGTCATGTCGATGCCGCTCCAGAATCCGCGAAAGCAGAAGTGAAAACCGAGAAACATGATGCCCAGGAAGCGTGCCTGCAGATACGGCACGCCCTCGGCCTGCACCGCCGGGTCGGCGTTGACCAGCGACATCAGCCACGGCGTCAGCACATACAGCACGGCGGTGACCGGCAGCGAGGACAGCAGGATCACCAGCAGGGCGCCGTTGAGCGGCTCGGCCGCTTCGGACACGCGCCCCTGACCCATGCGCCGCGCCACCATGGCCTGCACACCAACGCCAAATCCGATGAAAAAAGCCACCGCCATGAAGTTCAGAAATCCGCCCAGTCCGACTGCACCCAGAGCCGCCGTGCCGAGCGACCCCACCATGGCGGAATCCACCAGATTGAGGATGTTTTGAGACACCATGGCGCCGATGATGGGCAGGGAGATGTTGAGGATGCGCTGGCTGCGGCTTTTGTCGAGCATGCCCGCATATTAATTCAATTGCGCCCAAAAACAAATGCTTTTTCCGCCCCATTTGCCGCACCCGGCCGTGCAAAAAAGGCCCTCCGGCGACAAGGCTTTGGATTGCCATCTCGGCGTGATACAATGCCCGGCATCCTGGGGGTGGCCATTGAGCCTGAGATGCTTGAGATCAAGCGAACCCTTTGAACCTGATCCGGTTAGTACCGGCGTAGGAATGGGCATTCACTCGCGTCAGTCACCGGGTCTGCTGAACATCAGTCGACCCTGATCTTATGTGCATTGCGGCCTTTGGTCGCGTGCATCACCGGTGGTTTCCGGCATTCAGGGCGGGCTGTATTTTGCGAGATCCTGACACATGAAACTTTTCAATTTATACCCCTTTTTGCTGTGCGGCGCTGTGCTGTCATCCGCGCTGCAGGCCGCCGAGTCCTCCCATGAGGCAAGCGACGAAACCGAGACCGCCGAGCTGGACGCCATTGTGGTGCAGGCGGATTTGCGTGAGCACACCGACATCGGGCGCGTGCCGGCGTCGGTGGCGGTGTTGGATGAAGACGCCTTGCGCGCGTCGACCCAACAGCATTTCAATGAAGTCATCGAACTGGTGCCCAATCTGCACTGGGCCTCGGGCGGCAACCGGCCGCGCCATTTGCAGATCCGCGGCATCGGCGAACGCTCGCAATATGAAGGCGCGCCCAACCCATCGGTGGGGTTTCTGGTGGACGACATCGATTTCACTTCACTGGGCCCGGTTGCCGGCCTGTTTGATGTCGAGCAAATTGACGTTCTGCGCGGCCCGCAGGGCACCCGCTTCGGCGCCAATGCACTGGCCGGACTGGTGTACATTAAAACCCATGAACCGTCGATGCAGCGGGCGCAACGCATTGAAACCCTGATCGGCGACGACGGCCAGAGCGCGCTGGGCCTGGTCAGCACCGGGCCATTGAATGACACGCTGGCATACCGCCTGGCGGTGCAACAACACCGCGCCAATGGGTTTCGCCACAACGATTACCTCGACCGCGACGACACCCACGGTCGCGACGAATTCCTGCTGCGCGGCAAACTGGCTTCGCAGACCTCGGATCGCTGGCAGTTTTCTGCCACCTATCTGCTGGCCGACCTGGACAACGGGTACGACGCCTTTGCACCGGAAAACGGTTTCACCACACACAGCGACAAGCCCGGCCGCGACGCGCAAAAATCCTCGGCATTGGGTGTGCGTCTGACGCACCGCGCACACCGCGCTTTTGATCTGGTTTCTCTGAGCAGTCTTTCAACACATGAAAATCGCTATGATTTCGATGGCGACTGGGGCAACCCCGAGTACTGGGGCGAATTCAGTCCCTACGATTTCACCGCAGAGAACGACCGCGACCGCGACATGTATTCACAGGAGTTGCGCCTGGTATCAAAACCCGACGGCCGGTTGTTCAACGACTCCACCGACTGGGTGGCCGGGCTGTACTGGCACCGCTTGCAGGAAGACAACGCGTTTCTGGATTTGTACAACGGCGCGGTTTCCAGACAGCTGGATTCTGCGTTCTCCGCGACCACGCGCGCGCTGTTTGGCCAGTTGACTCACGCCAACGACCGCGGCGGCGAATTCACCCTGGGTTTGCGCCATGAGCAGCGCCGCAGCCACTACCGCGACAGCCATGGACTGTCGGTCAACCAGGACAACGACATGCAGGGCGGTCAGATTGCCTGGCTGCAAACCCTCGGCGACAACCACAGCGGCTATGTTTCACTGTCGCGCGGCTACAAAGGCGGCGGTTTCAATCTAGATCCGGCCTTGCCGACGGCACTGCGTGAGTACGGGCCGGAACAGCTGTGGAATCTGGAAGCCGGCCTGAAGGGACACAGTCCATCGCAGGCGCTGTGGATGAGCTTCACCGTGTTCCATTCACAACGCAGGAACATGCAGGTGTCCACCTCCAGGCAACTCGACCCCAACGATCCGCTGACCTTTGTATTTTTCACCGCCAACGCCGCCAGCGGCACCAATCAAGGCCTTGAAACTGAACTGCGCTGGCATCTTTCGCCGCTGTTGACCGCGCACATGTCGCTGGCGCTGCTGGACGCCACATTCGACGACTTCATTGGCCCGGACGGCGACATTTCAGGTCGCGAACAGGCGCACGCGCCGTCTCACCAGTATTCACTGGGCCTGGAATATCAGCGCGTGGGCGGTTTTTTCACGCGCGTGGATGTGAACGGTTCGGACGGGTTTTATTTTTCCGATTCGCACGCGCAGCAGGCCCCGTCGTATGCCCTGGTGAATTTCAAAAGCGGTTTTCGTGCCGAACGCTGGGCCGTATATTTGTGGGCACGCAACCTGTTTGACCGGCGCTTCGCCACGCGCGGGTTTTTCTTTGGGCTGGAGCCACCGGATTTCCCCGATCGCAGCTATCTGCAATTGGGACATCCGCGCCATTTCGGTCTCAGTGCCGAGTTTTTATTCTGATTGCCTGCGCCCAGATTGCGGCCATGTACGTCGCCTGAGCGCACCCGACACGGCCCGTGCGGCCGAGGAGCAACCAACATGCAAGCCTCCATTGAAATCAGCCTCTATCCTTTGCAGGAGGCCTACATCCCGCCGATCGATGCGTTCATTGCGCGGCTCAACGCGCACCCGGAACTGACCGTGGTCACCAATGGCATGAGCACACAGGTGTTCGGTCCGTACGCCACCGCGCTGGCACACATTGCCGAAGCGATGCAAGCCACCCACACCGACACAGCCAAAGCCGCGTTTGTCATGAAAGTGCTGCGCGGTCATTTGAACACACCGTGAGCGCTGCCTGGCAACAATTCCTGACGCAGTGGCATCTGCCGCTGGAAATCCTGGCGGTGGTGTTCGCCGTGCTGTATTTGCTGCTGGCGATGCGCGAGCACGTGGCCTGCTGGTTGTTTGCCGCACTCAGCACCTTGATTTACATCGCCCTGTACCACCGCGTGGCCTTGCTGTCCGAGTCGCTGCTGAACGTGTATTATCTGGCCATGGCGCTGTACGGCTGGTGGCGCTGGCGCGGCGGTCACAGCGGCCTGGAACCGCCGATTCAGTCCTGGCCCTGGCGCAAACATATGCCCTGGGTGCTGCTGTGCGCCGCCTGTGTGCCGGCGCTGGCGTGGTGGACCGCGCGGCACGGCGCGGCGTTTCCATTGTTGGATGCCTTCACTTCCGTGTTCGCGGTACTGGCCACCTGGCTGGTGGCGCGCAAGGTGTTGGAAAACTGGTACTACTGGTTGCTCATTGACAGCATCAATATTTTCCTGAACTGGCACCGCGGACTGCAACTGACCGCGGGGCTGTATGTGGCGTACGTGGTGCTGGTGGTGCTGGGCCTGCTGCAGTGGCGCGCCCGTCTGGCGGCACACAATGCTGAGCAGGGCGAGGGCGGGGCGTGAACCGCAGCGACTGGGTCAGGGCCTTGCAGAACATGCCGGCCGTGGCGCGTGCCGGACTGCTTGATTTCCAGCCATTGCGCGGCCAGCACAGCAACTACAGCGCCCGGGTGCGCACCGGCGAAGGCGCCTGGGCGGTGCGCCTGAATCAACCCCTGCCTGGCGCCAATCGCCATTTTGAGGCACATGTTCTGCGGCGCATCGGGCCATTGGGGCTGGCTCCAGAGCTGATCGATGCCGATCCTGAGAGCGGTTACTTGATCACCCGCTGGCAGGACGCCCGACCGTGGACGTTCTCACAGGCCGCCAATGAAAGCGCACAAAGGCAACTGGCGGCCCGATTGCGGCGCTTGCAAGAAGTGGACCTGCGGTCGTTCAATGCGCCGCCCAGCGTTCATCTGCAACAGCGCCTGAAGGCCTACCTTGACGATGCGCGATGGCCGGCAGATCATCCGCTCAAACGCGCCTTGCAAAAACCGTTTCAGACGCTGCTGGATTGCGGTTTTTTTGCTTCGCCGGCGCAACTGCTGCACGGCGATCTGTTGCACAGCAACATTCTCGGCGGTGCGTCTTTGGTCCTGATTGACTGGGAATACGCCGGCGTCGGGCCGGGGCTGTTTGATGCGTTTGTGTTCATGCAGGCTCACCGGCTTTCAATCGCGCAATGCGCGCCGCTGTTATCGGCTTCACCCGGCTGGGCTGAATGGTCGTCAGTGGCCGACGCCTTGCAGCACGTGGTGTCCGCCATGGTCAACATCTGGACTGCTTTGCAAAGACCGGACTGAATGGCCGGCTTGGCTTGGCGCGCTTATTTGCCGATGCAAAACTGTGAGAATATTTCGCCCAGCAAATCGTCGCTGGTGAACGCGCCGGTGATGGCATTCAGCGCCTGTTGACCCAAACGCAATTCTTCCGCCGTCAACTCGCCTTGCGCGTTTTCCAAATGTTCCAGCGCCGTCTGCACATGCGTCCAAACCTGTTTGAGCGCCTGCACGTGGCGGGTGCGCGCGGCGAAAGTGCTCTCCAGCGTGCTTTCCACCGACAGCCGTTGCAACAGCGCGCTTTCCAGGTCTTTGATGCCGCGACCATTCAGCGCAGAAACCCACACGCCTTCGGTGTCGGCGCGCTGCGCCGCTGGCAACAGATCACTTTTGTTCAGCACACGAATAATTTGTCTGTGTTGCACCGGGGCCTGATCGTTCAGGCTTGACGGCTCACTGGCATCCACCACCCACAGCACCACATCGGCTTTCTCTCCTTCCGCCAAAGCGCGGTGCACGCCTTGCCGCTCAATTTCGTCCGCGGTTTCATGGATGCCGGCGGTGTCGACCAGACGCAAGGGAATGCCGCCGAGTTGAATGTCCTGTCGGATCACATCGCGTGTGGTGCCGGCACGCGGCGAGACTATGGCGGTGTCTTCGCGTGTCAGGCAATTTAACAAAGAGGATTTGCCCGCGTTTGGACGGCCGACAATGGCCACGTTGATGCCCTGGGTCAGCAACACGCCGCCCTGGCTTTTCTGCAAGGTTTGCTGCAAGCGCTTGTGCAGCGCATTGAGGGTGTCCTGCAAGGCGCGATCGCTGAGAAAATCGATCTCTT
>JBNLBT010000033.1:0-30452 GCA_050303435.1 Marinicellaceae bacterium | reverse complement strand
TCGTGATAACTTTTTGAACCAATCCGCTTCAAAATATTTGGTTAATGACAATGTATTTATAAACAACCAAGAAATACGAATTAAAGAAGTTGAAAACTTTCAGGCTGCCAACCCGGATGACATAAACATTGTGTTCACAACCATTCAGGGTTTGCATACTAGATTAAATACACCGCGTGAGAACAGCCTTACTTATGATGATTTTGAGAGTGGCGGAATCGTTCTGATATCTGATGAAGCCCACCACATCAATGCTGAAACAAAAAAAACCAAAGACTTAAACCAAGCAGAAATCTTTGAGTTAACTAGCTGGGAATCTACGGTTAGTAAAATATTCAATGCTCATGATAAAAATATATTGTTAGAGTTTACAGCAACTGCAGATTTAACCAATGAGCAGATTATTGAAAAGTATCGAGATAAAATTATATTTGATTACCCTTTAAAAGCGTTTCGCCTTGATGGCTATTCAAAAGAGGTCAAAGTATTACAATCAGATATTAAACCTTTTGACCGGGCATTGCAGGCAATTATTTTAAGTCAATTCAGGCGAAAAATATTTGTAAAACATGGCTGGTTAATCAAACCCGTAATTCTTTTCAAATCTAAGACCATAAAAGATTCTAATGCTTTTTTTGATGACTTCAAAACCAAAATAAAGTCCTTAAAAAATTCCGACTTGAGCAAGCTTAAAAGCAATTCGAATTTAGATCCGGTTTTAACCAATGTATTCGATTACTTTGAAGAACATAAAATCAAATTGGAAAATCTAGCACTAGAACTACAGGAAGAGTTTGCAGAGAACAAATGTATTTCAGTTAATTCAAAAGATGAATCTGAACAAAAACAAATCGCTGTTAACACATTAGAAGACAGTGACAATGAATACCGTGCCATTTTTGCAGTTGATAAGCTTAATGAGGGCTGGGATGTACTTAACCTATTTGATATTGTGCGTTTATATGACACGCGAGATGGGAAGGCCGGAAAACCGGGAAAAACAACCCTATCGGAAGCACAACTCATTGGTCGAGGTGCAAGGTATTGCCCTTTTAGGCTAGAAGATGACCAATCGCTGTACCAGAGAAAATATGACATTCTCAATGATGAAAAGGAACGTGAATTAAAACTATGTGAAGAACTTTATTACCACAGCGCTTACAATCCAAGATACATTCAAGAATTACACACGGCTTTACAAGAAATTGGTATAAAAGCCAAAGAAAGCAGGCAGTTAAAGTTAGCATTAAAGCAAAACTTCAAAGACAAACCATTTTATAAAGCAGGACTATTTTTCAAAAACAACCGGGTTAAATATGCCAGAGAGGATGTTAAAAGTATTAATGATTCATTCATTAATACCACACATAAAATATCATTATTATCCGGCCAATCTCAGTCTAGCAGCGCATTTGATTTTGAATTAACAAGACAATCAATGAAAGCACAGAAGAATTATCTAATCAATTCTTTTGGCAACCATGTGATAAGAAAAGCCCTGAATCAATTTACAGAATTTCAATTTTCTAATTTGAAATCATTCTTTCCACATTTAAAAAGCGTTTCAGAATTCATTAGCTCCGATAAGTATTTGGGAAAAATAAAAGTTGAGATAGAAGGGGCGGAAGAAGTAGTTAACAACCCAACACAGGAAAATAAACTTGATATTGTTATCGGCCTCCTAGACAAATTATGTAGCCTGCTTAAATCTGAACACATTGAATACAAAGGCACAAAAGACTTTAAACCTTACATGGTTAAAGATACTTTCATTGATAAAACTTTAAACATTGTTAATGATGGAACCACTGATAAAGAATTTGGTATCGCTCAAAGTGAAACAACAAACCAAGCTTTATTTATAGATTTATCATCACATGACTGGTTTGTGTTTAACGAAAACTTCGGAACTTCAGAAGAAAAATATTTAGTTAAATACATAGCAAAAATGGCAGATGATCTGAAAAAGAAATATTCTGAAGTGTATCTATTAAGAAATGAACGTCATTTTCAATTATTTAATTTTGCTGATGGAAGACCTTTAGAACCTGATTTTGTTTTGTTTTTGGTCAAAGACGACAATAATAACTCTATTCAATATCAGGTTTTCATAGAACCCAAAGGGAGTCACTTGATCAAACATGATGAATGGAAACAGAACTTTTTAATGCAACTTAAACGTGAACATAAAATAGAACAATTATGGAAAGACAAGGAATACATAGTTTGGGGCATGCCTTTTTATAATGAAACTGAAACTAAAGCAGAGTTTGAGAGAGAATTTGAAACTCAACTGCTTAAATTATAAAACTGCCCTACGCCTACGAGGGTGGTAAAAATGTACAGATATAGTATTCACCTGACAGTAGCTCCTACCCGGCAATCATAGATTAAGCGACTTTTTTGCTGATTTCACTTCCTTTCTTTTTAGGTTTGCCATCGGAGAACATCTGCCATGGAGTTTTGCTATTCATCATGCGGCCCTGGTGAGGTTGTAATCCCCCTGTAAACCCCACACCTCATCAAACATTCGTATACCTAACCATTCCCACAACCAGCCAAAGACTGGCTACTGAATAATTTTCCGTTCGGTCCAAACACCCAATTTAGACCTGCATTCAGCCCACCCACCATCCACGGATTTTTACATTTGTTTTCCCCGATCTTGCCTGAGGGCTTGGTATACTGCGGTTCTTGTTTTGACTTGTGTCGTGGTGCGTTGATTGGCTGCGGTGTGTTTCCTGGAGGGGGTTATGGGTTTGCATTGGAATGGCGTGAAAGCGCGTTTGATTCGGGCGGTTTTTTTGTTGGTGTTTTTGGGGGCTTTCGGGCACGCGGCGGCGCAGTCGTGTTTGCTGGATACGCAATGGGAGACGCCGGCGCCGACCCTCATTGATTATGCGTTCGGTTCAGGCTGGATTGCCGGCGTGCCGGATCCGGTCAATTCTGTTTTGCCCACCGATCCCAAGGGCATGTATGAGCGCTATTTTTCACCCAATCCGGGGGTTGCGGGCGTTGAGTCTGTGGTTGTGGGGCTGGGCTTGCTGGACGATGCCGATGACGATCTGACGTTTCAGGTGGTGGTGTACGACGACGATGGCTCTGGTCAGCCGGGCGCATTTCTTGGTGGTGGCATGGGCGGTTCGCCCACTACGCTGGGGGTGCCCGCGGCAGGTCACGCGACGTTTGAATTTCTCTTGCCCTCTGTGATAGTGCCGACCACAGCACAGTTTCATGTGGGGGTTGAAATCTTTCCGGGCGATGCAACGGATGTGATGGTGGTTTCTACCTCGTGCATTGGACCACCGAACTGTGCCACAGCTCAAGGCGAAAACGACGGATCCAATCACATTTTCACAACTGGATTCGCTTATGAAAATTTACAGACCGTGTACGGTGCGGATTTCGATTTCAAGATCATCCCGCGGCTGCAGGGACCCGATCCTGCCTTTGATTACGCCCGTGCGATCTATTACCTCGATGAATTGAGTGACCCAGTGCCGGTCATCTCCGGCACGCCCGGTGGATCGTTCAGCGCCACTCCGGTCGGACTGGTGATCAATCCGACCACCGGTGAGGTGGACCTTTCCGTCAGCGCGGTGGGTGACTACACGGTCACCTATACAGTCTCCACGCCGGGCCTTTGCGCCAACCAGGACTCGCGTGCGCTGCGCATCGAAGACCCGGCCACCATCGGCGATCGGGTTTGGAATGACCTGGACGGCGATGGCGTGCAGGACGGCGGCGAACCAGCTTTGCCGGGCGTGCTGCTGTTTTTGGATGCCAACAGCAACGGCGTTTTGGATGGCGGTGAAACCACGGCGGTTTCAGACGGCACCGGCGCCTATCAATTCATCTCATTGAGTGCCGGTGCCTACAGCGTGGCGGTGGATGCGACCACTGTGCCCTTTGGGTTTGTGTTGACCACCGGCAACGATCCGAGCGCGGTGGTGTTGGCGACTGGAGAGGACCGCACGGACGTGGATTTCGGTTATCAACAACAAGACGCCAGCATCGGTGATTTCGTCTGGAACGACCTGAATGGCAATGGCCTGCAGGACGGCGGCGAACCGGGCCTGGCGGGTGTGCGTGTGTTCCTGGATGCCAATCTGAACGGTGCGTTTGACGCCGGTGAGCTCAATGACATCAGCGACGCCGTGGGTGCCTACGATCTGATCAATCTGGCCACAGGCAACTACTCGGTCAAGCTGGATGCGACCACGTTGCCGGGCGGTTTTGTTCTGACCACCAGCGATCCCGTGGCGGTGATGCTGGCGGCCGGTGAGGACTTCAATGGCGCCGATTTTGGTTTGCAGCAGCCTGTAGACATCGCCATCAATGACGTGTCACAGTCTGAGGGCAACAGCGGCACGTCTGCGATGAACTTCGATGTCACTTTGAGCGCGTCCTTTGTCGGCACGGTCACGGTCGATTACGCCTTGGTGCCGGGCAGTGCCAGTGCCGGCAGCGATTACGTCGATGCATCGGGCACTGTGACCTTCAATCCCGGCGTGACATCGCAAACCATCGCGGTGGATGTGCTTGGCGACGATGTGTTTGAAAGCGATGAAACATTCAGCGTGGTGTTGAGCAATCCCGGCAACGCCCAGTTGGCCGATGACACCGGCGTTGGCACCATTCAGAATGATGACGCTCAGCCGGGCGTTTCAATAGCCGATGTGACGATGGCTGAAGGCAACAGCGGCAACAGCACCTGGGCGTTCAGCGTCACCTTGAGCAATGCCAGCTCAAGCGATGTCACGGTCAGTTTCCAAACCGCCTCGGGCAGCGCCACGGCCGGTGAAGACTTCATCGCCACCTCCGGTGATTTGACTGTTGCGGCCGGTGCGTTGAATGGTGCGGTGAATGTGGACGTGATCGGCGACCTGATGATCGAGGGCGATGAGACCTTCGATGTGAACTTGAGTTCGCCGGTGAACGCCACTTTGAGCGATGCACAGGCCGTGGGCACCATTGTGAACGACGACGCCGGTGCCGATCTGATGGTCACCATGACAGCCTCACCTGAGAATCTGCTGTACGGAGAGACCTTAACCTACAGCGTGCAGGTGACCAACCTGGGGCCGGAAGTGGCTTTGAGCACTGTGTTGACGGTGGATCTGGCCGCCGGTCTGGATTTCATACAGGCCAGCGACCCCGGTTGCACGCATGTGAACGGTGTGGTGACTTGCGATTTGGGCGATCTGAGCTTGAATCAGGTGGTGAATGTGACGCTGGATGTGGCCGCCAACACCACCGGCACCGTGTATACGCAGGCCAGCGTGGCCAGCCCGGTTTCAGACGACCCGCAAAGCGCCAACAACGCCTCGGTGCGCGGGGTGATCATTGGGGCCTTGACGGTGCCCGGGCTGTCGCTGTTGGGTGTGCTGGCGCTGATCGCTCTGATGGGCTGGGTGGCGCATCGGCAACGCGCGATGTCCACATGATCCACGCGGTTGCGCACGGGCTGCCCCGGGTGCAACCGCACTGAGTTTTATTGACGGTCAATGAAAGGTTTTGACACGGCGTCGGCCTGAGGCCCAGGTCGCGCCGTGTTTCAGTTCGAATTCGCGTTTTCGCGCGCAATCCAGACGACCCCCACGACCACCGCCGTTATGGCGGCAATGATCAATCCCCACGGCGTGTTGGGCACCACCGCCGGGTTCAGGTGGGTGCTGCTTTGTGTAGCCCACAGGGCGATGCAGGCGACGGCCAGGCCGATGAGGACGGCGGCCGCGGTGTGGGTGTTTTGCGCCTGGATGCGGTGTTGCTGGGCCTGGATGCGTGTTGCTGTGCTGGCCAGCAGCCGCGCGGGCATCTGTGGCACGGGGGCGGTTTCGATGGCTGCAAAGACGGCCGCGTAGGGGTTGGCCGGGGCTTCTTTGTGTTCGCTGGCGCTGCGCCTGGCCGCGGCGCGTTGGGCTTCGGCCTGTTGTTGCAATTGGATTTCTTCATCGGGGGTGTGTTGCTTCATGAGACCTCCAGTGGTTTGGACTTCAGTGTGTTCTTCAGATTCAGCCGCGCGCGGTGCAAATGGCTTTTCACGGTGCCTTCGGGCATTTGGCAAATTTCAGCGATGTCGGCGACGGGCAGTTCCTGGATGTGGTACAGGTCGATGATCACGCGTTCGGTGGGGTTGAGCTGTTCAATGGCGCGGTGCACGGCGCTGTGCGTTTCCATGCGCAGGGCGTTGTGCTCGCTGGTTGCTGCGGCTTCAGCGCTTGATGCTGCGACTTCAATGTCTTGTGTTTGTGTTTGATATTTCTCGTTTTTTTTGAGGTGGCGCAGGGCCATGTTGTGGGCGATGCGGCCAATCCACGTGGCCAGTGAACTTTGCCCCTTGAATTGATGCAGTTTGAGGTGCACCTGCAGAAACACCTCTTGAAACACGTCGGCGCTGGCTTCGCTGTTTTGTGTGACGCGGTGGGCGATGTGCCACACCAGGTCTTTGTGGCGTTGCATCAGCCGATCAAAAGCACCGGGTCGCTGGCCCAGCACGTTGTGCACAATCGCCGCGTCTTCATTCATGCCCGATAGAGACCTGCGCGCGCCTGGCGGTTGCAATAAAAAATGAAATAATTTGCAACCGCGCCCGCATTCGGTGTATCTATCGGGCAATCTTTTGACATTTGCACTCAATCATGTACGACATCATCGCCATCCTCATTCCCATCGTTCTTGCGGTTTGCATCGTGGTCGCGATCCGCATCGTCAGTGATTATAAGCTGCACAAACAATTCATTGAATCGAAAACCGACGCCGAGACCGTGCGCATCGTACTCGAAACCGCGCGCGACAATCGCCAGCAGTCGATCCTGATCTGGGGCGTGATGACGATGTTCGTCGGCCTGGCGCTGTGCGCGATCGGGCTGCTGGGCATGGACTCGGCCAATCCGCTGGTGTACGGGCTGATTTTTCTGGCCACCGGCGCGGCTTTGGTGCTGCACAAAAAGATCATCGCGCATCTGAACAAGTAATCCCTTTCTCACGGCCGGTTGAGGCCTGTCCGTTGCTGCTTGCAGCGGGCGCGGTTTCGCTCGCCCTTTATTTGGAGCATTTAACATGTTGTATTCTAAACGTTTTTTACTGGCCATCGGACTTTTCATTGTTTCGACTTCGGCGCTAAAAGCCGCGGACTTGTCCGCATCCGATGCCCGGCGCGTGACCGAAGTCATGGCGCAGTTCCGTGTGCCGGCGCTGGCCGTGGCGCAGATCAAGGACGGCCGCGTGCGCGCCACCGGTTATTTCGGTCGCGACGCGAGCGGACGCGCCATCGACGCCGAATCGGTGTTCAACGTCGCCTCTCTGACCAAGCCGATGTTTGCCCTGTTGTGGCTGCAGGCCGGCGCGGATTCTGAAGTGTCATTGGATGCGCCGCTGCACCCGTTTTGGGTCGATCCGGACGTGCAGGACGATGAACGCCACCGCGCCTTGACCGCGCGTTTGCTGCTCAGCCACCAGGGCGGTTTGCCGAACTGGCGCGGGCGAGGCGCGTTGAAATTTCTGTTTGCGCCGGGCGAGCGGATTGAGTATTCCGGCGAGGGTTTTGAGTACCTGCGCCGCGCGCTGGAAGCGCACACCGGGCGGGGCATGGCCGAATTGATGCAACAGCACGTCACCGGCCCGTTGGGCATGAAGCACACCTTTTTTGGCTGGGACGCGGCATTCAGCGCGCATTTCACCGGCGGTTTCGATGAAACCGGCGCGGCGATTGACCTGGGGGGCTTGCAGGGGCGGGCGGCCAATGCCGCCTGTTGCACCTTCACCACGCTGCGCGATTATGCCGCATTTGCTGCCTGGGTGGCCGACGGTGCCCGCGGCGTGGACCGCGCGCTGTTTGCACAAATGCAGACGGTGCAGGCGCGGCAGGCCGAACCTGCGGAGTTTTTTGGGTTGGGCTGGCGACTGCTGGACGCCGACGGGGCGTTGTGGCTGAGCCACGACGGGCGAGAGGACGGCGTGCGCACCTACGTGGCGGTGCAGCCGGCCAGCGGCGACGGTCTGGTGATCCTGACGCCCAGCAACAACGGCGAACTTGTGGTGCGGCCCTTGCTGCGGGAACTGTTGAAGGGCGGCCGTTCTGTGGCGCGGCAAATGGACCTGGACACCTGGCGCTACATGCATTCGGTGCCGCCTGAGCAACAGGCCGGCATGCTCGGCTTCATCGCGCGTTCGCCGTCGTTCACCTCCAAGGCTTTGCACGCGGTACACAGCGCCCTGATTGTGCCGTCGAAGCTGTCGGCAAAACAGAAAAAAACCGCCGCACAGAATATTGAGCGTGCGGTGCAGGGCCTGCAGCAGCAGCGCATCGAGCCGCAGGCCGTGGCGGATCTGTTGCTGCAGCTGAACACCGAAGAGGGCGATGCCACCGAAGGTTTTCGCCTGCCGCAGGCGTTGAGCACGCAGCGGCTTGAACGCTGGTGTCAGCAGCTGGAGGATTTGCTGGCCGTCAAGTGAGCCGGTTCGCCGCGGCATCCACTGTGCACGCGCACACGGATGCCGCGGCAGCAAATTTTCGCGTTACAATGGTCGCTGCGGCCCTGGGCCGACATTTCAGTGAAGCGGAGGAGGATGGCATGACGTATCTGTGGTTGAAAGCGCTGCATGTGCTGGCGGCGGTGGTGTTCCTGGGCAACATTTACACCGGCCTGTTCTGGGCGTCGAGGGCGCGGCGTGCGCGGGATTTCAAATTGTTGCAACACACCTTTGCATCGATCATTCGCAGTGACCGGTATTTCACCAATCCCGGGGTCATTGTGCTGGTGGCTTCCGGCATAGGTGCGGCTTTGCTGGCGAAGATTTCTTTGCTGTCGACCGGCTGGATTTTCTGGTCGCTGGTGCTGATTTCATTGTCCGGCGCGGTGTTTGGGCTGCGGCTGGTGCCGCTGCAACGGCAGCTCGCGGCGCTGTGCGCCTCAGCCCAGGGCACGGAGGATGACTGGCGCGAATTTGAGGCGCTGTACCGCAGCTGGAAATGGTGGGGTGATGTGGCCTTGTTGGCGCCTTTCGTTGCGGCGGTTTTGATGGTGCTGAAACCGGCCTTGCCGGCCCTGTAATCGGTTTCCGGTGATCCGTTCGGACACCGCCGAACTCTGGCTTGAGACACCCTGTGCGAAGGTTTTGATTTCTGAGCAGCGTGTGTGAGCCGCTTGGTGTGCTGATGGCCAGGGTGCTCTAAGCACGTCTGTCATCTGCATTGATATCTTTAAAATTTTTTGCTAACAAATCAATCACGCCAGTGGGTGATGCGCTCTGATGCGCCCTGGCGCCTGGTGCAACGCATTTCAACTTCAATTGCATCCAGTTCTTGACAGTCCAGGGCGTTGATCGGCGGTTAATGGCGACATTGTTGCGGGCTCATCAACTCCGCGTACATCAACGGCCCGTGCAAGGGTCAAGGCAACGCGCCGTTTTTTCTGAAATCTTCTCTTCTGTCCCCGCAGTGAAAATTCCGGGCCTGAATTCTGCAATTTATCCTGCAGATTTAAAGTTTTTGGCCGCACAGTGATAACCGATCCTGAGTCAGAAAAATACAATAACATCAATGGCATGCATCCAATATGCGGGCTTGAAATTCACACACGGGACGGAGATTATCAGATGGCCAACTGGCGCTTAGAAACCACCGATTTTGCAGTGATCAGAACGCCGTATTTACCGGCGGATGCATTGGCACAGGTCCACGCGCTCAACGCAGCGGATGGCCGTGAGGCCGAAATCAAATCGGCGCTTGCAGCGATGCAGGCCCTGTGCAGCAGACCGGACATTGTTCAGGCCATTGAATTTGCCTCGGAATCCCTGGCGGCGAACATCGACAAACTCACCACTTCTCTGGATGCGCAAAACCTCAAGCTGGCGGCATCCATATACAAGTACCTGGTGCGCATGTCCACGCGTTCCACGCCGTTTGCAGCGTTTTCCAGTGTCATGCCGGTGAGCATGGGCGATGACTCGCGGCTGTCAATTGGCCAGGATCTGAATTTGTACACGCGCCTGGACAGCTCGTGCGTGGCCCGTCTGGCGCGCTTGGCAGAACAGCACGCTTTGGCGCGTGAAAACCCCCATTTGGAACTGCGCGTCAACACCAATTTATACAGTCTCGAAAATGAACACAGAATGATCAGCAGCCATGACACGGATGATCGGCGCGATTATTCGCTGGAATCCATCCAGCGCGGTCCATTGATTGATGCCGTTGTTGAGTTGGCCAGCGATTGGATCGAATGGGGCGCGCTCATGGCTGCGTTGCAATCGGAGTATTTTGCAGACGCTGATACGGCGTCTTTGCGAGGCTTTATTCGTGAATTGCTGGACTGCCAGGTATTGCACAGCAAATTGACCTTGGTGGTCGGCAGCCGCAACAGTCTGGATGCACTGATTCATCGAATGGAACGCGCCCGGTGCGACGGCGCACTGATCGCTCAATACAGAGAGATTTCGACCTTGCTGTCCTCGAATCAGCGTTTGAGTGACGCGCAGATGAATTCGCGACTGTCGCAGGCCAAGGACAAGTTGCTGGCCTTGTTGCCGGATGAAACATTTAAGAAATGGCTGCACGTGGACGCGTTCAGACCGGCCGACCAAAACGCCCTTGCGAATGCGCAATTGCAGCCGGTGATGGATGTAGTCAACAGGCTGGCACCGCTGTTCTGGCAATCCAGTCAAGTGATGGATGAATTCAAGCAGGCCTTCAAAGCGCGTTACGATGACGCCAGCGTGCCTTTGATGCAGGCATTGGATGTGGAAAATGGCATTCCGTTTGGGCCGCAGAGATCAGGCCGTTCACCGCTGCTGAATGGCGTCCGCAGTGCGCAATACAAAACCCAAAGCAAAATCAATTGGTCGGGTTTGGACACACACCTGCTGATACAAATCGTCAATGGAGTTGAGCGCGGGGATAAAGTCATTGAGCTGAATCTTGATGAGCTGGAACGTTTCTACACTGAAAAATCAAAACCCGCTCCATCGGTCAATGACAGTTACGCTTTGCATGGCACTTTGTTGCGGGATGAAAATGCACAGCCGCTGTTTCACTTGATGAGTATGGGGGGACCGTCTGCGTTGGCCTTGCTCGGTCGATTTTGCTGCGGCGATGCCGATCTGTTGCAGCGCTGTCAATCGCTGGCCAAAGCTGAACAATTGAATTCAGGGGGCGGCATCAAGGCGGAGATCATTCACGCGCAGCAATACAATACGGCCAACATTTCAGCCCGACCCGCGCTGCGACCCATGGAAATTGTTTACGGTCCCGGGGACAGTGACAGCGACAACGCGCAACAAATTCACGCGCGCGATTTGTACCTGAAATGTGAAAACGACGAGTTGATGCTTTTCTCCAAACGGCACAACGTGCGCATTTACCCCCGGCTTTCCTCGGCTCACAACACCCGTGGACTGAATTTGCCGGTGTATCAGTTTTTGGCGGCGATGCAGTTCAGCGATGGTTTTTTCCTGCCATTGAGACTTAACCAGGTGACCGAATCTCTGCCGTACATTCCTGAAATCCGCATTGAATCGCTGGTGCTGTCATTGCCACAGTGGTTGATCAGCAAGCGAGAAGTGCACACGCTGCGCACTGCGGAGGGTGTGGTGCAGAAATTGCAACGGCTTGAGGAATTGCGGGAACAACGCGGATTGCCTGATCTTCTGGCCATTCGGGAGGGCGATAACGTGCTTGAGTTTGACTTGCGCTCTGCATTTTCAGCCATGATGTTTGCACATGAACTGGTCAAACGCCATACGTCCGTGCGCGTCATCGAGTCAACCCACGGCCGCACCGATCCAGGCATTCGCGGTGAGGCTGGGCGGTATCGGCATGAAATGATCCTGCCGATGCTCAATCGCGCCGCACGCACCGACGAATTGAGTGCCGGGATTGGATTTAGGGTACCTCGAGAGATCGCGGTGCACGACCTGACCTCATTGCCCAATGAACACTGGAAGTATTTAAAATTGTACACCGGGGCGGCCACCGCCGATCGGCTGCTGGCTCAACATCTGGCGCCTCTGGCGAATGAATTGCAGCAACAGGGATTGATCGCTGACTGGTTTTTCATTCGCTACAACGACCCCGATTTTCACTTGCGCCTGCGTTTTCGTCTGCGCCAGAACTTCTCCACCGATGCCGTCAACGCGCAACTCTATCCACGCATCAAAAAACTCACGCAAAGCGGTTTGATCCAACGGGTGGTTGAGGACAGCCATGTGCCGGAAGTGGAACGCTATGGCGGGCGGCACATCTTGCCGGTGTGTGAGCAGCTGTTTCATTGCAACAGCGTGGTGGTGTCCAATTTCATCGCTGCAGTCAGCACCCACCCGGACCCCGACCGCGTGCGCTGGCAAATGGCACTCAATCTTGCCTGGCGCGCCGCCTACAACGTGTTTCATTCGGTGGCCGACATGGAATCCTATTTCAAGCGGGTGGCGGCGGCGTATGACCGCGAATTTGGTTTCGATGAATTCACCAAACGCAAAGTTAACATGGATTATCGGCAAAGGATGCCATGGGTTGAACAGGCGCTGTCGCCCGAATTCACCGCGCGGCATGTGCCCGATCACTGCAATGAGGTTCTTGCCTCTTCAGCCGCTGCCTATGCCGAACTTCTGGACCGCTGTGAAACACTGAACAGACAACCGGCGGTCATTCTGCAAAGTCTGATTCACATGGACTGCAACCGGATTTTTGTGTTGCAGCAGCGCGCCAATGAATGGATTTTGTATCACTACCTGGCCAAATACGCGCGCACCGTGCTGGCCAGAAAGTTCACGCCTGGCAAGGAAGTGATTGGCGGCGCGTAACATCGAAAATCGGTTGTGCGCCACGAACGGCTGCACGACCTCGCATTTGGAGTTTTGCATTGCGCAAAGTTTCAATCAGGGGCGATGGACGCATTGCCCGTCTATTTATGAACTACATTGAGAGTTAAAAATGAAAAACTTAAACAAAAATGACTTCACCATCCAAAAATCCGTCATGCGCGAGCTGACCGTTGATGAGCTGAATCAAGTGGCGGGCGCCAGTGATTTTTTCACCTGCAATGCGTCTGAAGCCTGTGCTGGTTCAACCGCGTTCACCGCGCCGACCGGCCCAGGTGGCATCACCGGTCCGTCCGGCCCCACCGGTTTCACCGGCCCGACCGGTTCAGAGCCCACCGGCGGCTCGACCGACAACACCACAGTCGGCGAAACCATCATCGACTGAAGCATGTGGAAGAGCGCTGCGGCGCTCTTCCGTTTTTTATTGACTCACAAGGCATTGCGCACTCATGAATCACTCGCTGTACAGAAAAGAGGTCACGCAAAGGGATTCCCAGGGTTTGTATGGGAATGTGATGTTGCGCCAGCCGCGCGGATTGAAGTGGGGGGTGTATTTGTTGGTCGTCGCCGTGGCCGGCATGCTGTTGATGCTGGGGCAGGCTGGCTATCACCGGCAGGAAACCGTCACGGGCCAGTTGATGCCGGAACAGGGGGTGACGAAAACACACGTGCCGCAAGCCGGTGTGATTGCCGAGATGCACGTCAAGCAGGGCGATGCGGTGGAAAAGGGCGATGTGTTGATGAAAATCCGCACACAAAAGCACCTCACAGTGGAGGCATCCATTGGCCAACAAAGAATTGAAAATCTGAACAGTCAGAAACAGGACATTGAGATCAGAATGGAGGCTGAAAAGGACTTGGCCGAACATGAAAAGCAGCGAATGGCTGTGTCTCTGCAGCATTTGCAACAATCCATGCTCAGTTTGCAACAACGGCTGTCCCTCAGTCACAGTCAGCAGCAACTGGCGCAGCGCCGTCTGGACAAAGTCAAGGCGTTGCACAAGCAATCCTACGCCACGCTCACAGAAGTGGAACGGCATGAGCTGGAGGTTTTGAACAATGCGGTGCACAGGCAAAGCATTGAAGGTGAAAAGCTGGAAACCGCGCGGCGGATCGATGAGCTCAAATCCAGTTTGCAGCAGGTGCCGATCAAACTGGAGAACACACTGAATCAATTGCACACATCCTTGCAACAACTGGATGAACGCATCATTGAATTGCAGGCCGCAGACGCCTATCTCATCACCGCAGCCGCATCGGGTGTGGTGACCAATCAACAGGGTCACGTGGGTCAATCGGTGGTCAACGGTCAATACGTTTTAAGCATCATCCCGCAAAACGCCCGCCTAGTGGCGGCCCTGTATGTGCCTTCAAGGTCGCGTGGATTTATTGCCCCGCATCAACAGGTTGGGTTGCGCTACGATGCGTTTCCGCATCAGCAGTTTGGTGTGTTCAAAGGTCAGGTCATCGAAGTGTCTGAATCCAGTGTCTTGCCTTCGGAAGTGGAACGACCACTGCCATACAACGAACCGGTTTATCGGGTCCTGGTGGCACCGGATGAGCAACAGATCACTGACCGCAGTGAGCCATTGATTTTATCTGCCGGCATGACGCTGACGGCAGACATCGTGTTGGAACGTCGCAGCCTGATGGATTGGCTGATGTCCTCATTCAATTCAATCAAGAACAGGAATTCGTGATGCAGAACCCACTGAATTTATTGCATTTCAGCCGACACCAGACCTTGCCCATGGTGATGCAATCGGAGATGGGGGAGTGCGGCGTGGCGTGTCTGACCATGGTGGCCAATTACTATGGAGATCGCTCGGACATCAATAGGGTGCGTGAAAAAGTCAACGCATCCGGCAAGGGCTTGCGGCTCAGTGACGTGATCGACGCCGCGGGTCGGCTGCAGCTGAATGCACGTCCGCTGCGCCTGGACCTTGAACATTTGCAGGCATTGAAAACCCCCGCCATACTGCATTGGAATCTGGACCATTACGTGGTGCTGAAGTCGGTCAAATCCTCATCGGTGGTGGTGCACGACCCAGCGCTCGGTGTCCGCACTTTGCGCATGGATCAGGTGTCCGATCATTTTTCCGGCATTGCCCTTGAATTGCTGCCATCCCCCGGATTTGAAACACACAAGCCGCCGAAACGGGCTCGCTTGACCGATTTCTGGCGGCGCATCGCCGGCGTCAAACGCACGTTGATGCAAATTTTCATGCTGTCGCTGCTGATGCAGTTGCTGACACTGGCCAGTCCCTTGTATCTGCAACTGGCGGTGGACAATGTGACGGTCAGCCGAGACATGGATTTTCTTTGGGTTCTGGCCATGGGATTTGGTCTGATGACCTTGGTGGCTGTGCTGATCAAGGCCATGCGCGGGCTGGTGATCCTGTTCATGGGGGCGCAGTTGAACATTCAAATTGGCAGCAATTTATACAGTCATTTGCTTAAATTGCCGATGAGTTATTTTGAAAAAAGGCACATGGGCGACATCACCTCCCGGTTTGGTTCATTGCACAACCTCAGGGATTTGCTCACCACCGGGCTGGTGGAGGCCATCGTTGACGGCTTCATGGCTCTGGGTTTGTTGGTGATGCTGTTCATATACAGCGTGAAACTCGCATTGATCGTGTGCGCTGTGATGACGCTGTACGCGTTGTTCCGCTTGATGTTGTATCGGGTCAACAAGCAAATGAACGAAAACGTGATTGTGGCCGAGGCCAAGCAGCAGTCGAATTTCATGGAAACGGTGCGGGCCATTCAGACAGTCAAGCTGTTTGGACATGAGTCGCAGCGCCAGGTGCTGTGGCAAAATCACTATGCCGACAGCCTGAATGCGTCCTTGCGGGTGGGTCAATTGAATGTCGGATACAACCTGATCAATGGTTTGCTGTTTGGTATTGAGAACATTCTGGTGATCTATCTGGCGGTGTTGGCTGTGGTCAACGATCAACTCACGGTTGGCATGTTGTTTGCCTTCATGACCTATAAAATGCAATTGACGCAAAGGGCGTCCACGCTGATTGAAAAAATGATTCAGTTCAAGATGTTGGCGCTGCATCTTGAACGCTTGGGTGACATCACTTTAACAAAAACTGAAGCGCACATTGAATCCACCTCGGGTCCACGGTCCCTGCAAGGTTCATTGCAGCTCAAGGACATCGCTTTCAGCTATTCAGACAGCAGTCCTGCGTTGTTTGAACAGGTCAGTTTGAGCATCAATCCAGGTGAATCCGTGGCCATTGTCGGCCCCTCAGGGGAGGGCAAAACCACACTGATGAAAATCATGCTGGGTCTGTTGCAACCCAGTGAAGGTGTGGTTCGGTGTGATGGGATTGACATCAAAAAAATGGGTTTAAAAGCATACAGACAGTGCGTCGGTGCAGTGATGCAGGACGATGTTTTGCTGTCAGGCAACATCAGGGACAACATCGCTTTTTTCACCGCCGAAGTGGATCAGGAAAAAGTGGATTCCTGTGCCAGAATGGCCGCCATCTATGAAGACATCATGGCCATGCCCATGGGGTTCCACACGCTGGTGGGTGACATGGGCAGCGGCTTGTCCGGCGGCCAGGTGCAACGGCTGTTGCTGGCGAGGTCATTGTACAAATCACCGCGCATGTTGTTCCTCGATGAAGCCACATCGCATTTGGATGAAACCACCGAGTCCCAGGTCAACGCCATGTTGAAGCGCCTGAAAATTTCTCGCATCATGATTGCGCATCGCCCCAGCACCATTCAGCAGGCCGACCGCGTGTTCCTATTGAGAAACCGGCGTCTGTTGGAAATCACGGGGCAAATGGCCAGCAAACAGACGCCGGAGCAAAAAATCGCCTTGTGACGCAATCCCAAGGCGCTGGATTCGCGCGGCGGTTCAGTCAAACCCATCAATAAAGATCACATCGCCCCGCGCAGAAAATACGCGCACGCCGGCGCCTTCGTCGGCCAGTGCCAGCACTTCGGGGCCGGCGTCCACCTTGAGTGCGGTGCCGGGGGTTTCAACGGTTTGCAGAAACTGGGGGTCGGTCGGGTCACTGACGTCGAACGCCAGCAGGCCAAAAAACGCATCGCCGGCCACATAGACGGTCTGATTGTGTGCGCTGACGCCGTTGGCCTGGGCTGGAGCGACATCGACGTCGCTGAGTTCCAATGGCGCACCCGGCGTGCCGATGTCCCAGATGCGCAGGCCATCAATGCCTGCGGCCAGATACAGCAGGTTGTCGACCAGATCGGCGTCCAGGATTGGCTGGCCGATGCTGAAGGTGTGGGTCATCACGGGACTGGCGGGGGTGCTGAAATCCACCACCCAGACGCTGTTGTCGCTGATCGCCACCGCCACATCGCCGTGGGCGGCCAGGCGGTACAGGCTGGTGTTGTTGATTTCACTCCATTGCCCCAGCAATACCGGATTGAGCGGATCGCTCAGATCCAGCCACTTGATGCCGTTGAAGCCGGTGGCCACCAGCACCGCATCGTCGCCAAACCGCACCACGTCGCTCACCGTGTGGCTGGACCCAAAGTCAAACGCGGGCAGCGCAACCGGATTGGCCGGGTCGCTGACGTCCACCAGTTTCAGATCGCGGTCGGAGTCAGCATAGGCCACCGTCTGGCCAATCAACACCGCGGCCTGGACCTGATCGCCGGTGTTGAACCAGGCGCCGGTTTCAGGTGCGTTTGGGTCGCTGGCATCGATCACCACCAGGCCGCTGCTTTCGCTGCTGGCGACCACGCGGCGGTTGAGTGCATCGACGTCGACGTTGGTGATGTTGGAGAATACGGGCACGGTGAAATCCGGCGTCAGCGGTGTGGCGGCGCCGCGTGCGTTGTTGATCAGAATGTAGCCATACAGCGCCGAGTTGTTGTAGCCGACGTGCCGATGGGCGATCGCAAGGTTGCCCAGCAATGACAGGGATTGCACGTTGTCGTTTGAGGCGCGCAGAAATTGCGGCGATGCCGGGGTGCTGATGTCAAGCATGACCACGCCGTTTTCGCCGTCGGCCACGGCCAGATAACCGTTGGCGGCCTGTTCGGCGCGGTATGCCAGGCCAAAGCCGGAAGGGAACAACGCCGTGTCCACGGTGCCCAGTTCGGTCAGCACCGGCGGCGTGGTGTTGACGTCGATGTCGAGCATGCTGACCCCCAGGTTGCGCCGTGACACGAAAGCGGTGGTGCCCGAGAGACTGATGTGCGATGCCTGACTGAACTGGCTCAGGCGCTGATTCAGACTCATGCTGGCGGGGTTGCTGATGTCAATCACCGACAGGCCTTCCTCGTCGTCGGCGAGGAAGGCATAATCGCCGAGTACTTCGACGTCAAAAACAAAGTTGGTGCCCGTTTCAATGTATTGCCCGGCCAGTGCAATGTTGTCCGGGGCGCTGATGTCCAAAGCCCACAGCCCGGCCGGCGTCACCGCCACCAGCAACAGATCATTATCGACCAGTTTGACGCCCTGGGGCACACGGCCGTTCTCGATTTCGTAGCGGTCCCGAATGATCGGGTTGAGGCGATTCGAAATGTCAATCAGAGTGACCCATTTGGCGCCGTCGGAGACCGCCAGCAGGCGTCCGTTGGAGGACACGTCGATGAATTGCACCGGGTATCCGGTGCGCACTTCGGCGATGACTTCCAATTCGTCGGAGAGATTGAACTCAGCGATGCGCAGCGCGGTGCCTTCACCGAAAAACACCGCCCGGTTGCCAGCGCCTGACAGGGTTTCCGAGGTCACCGATGCGCCGTAGGGCCAATGACTGGCGAGCGGGTAATCGCTGTCCAGTGTCTGTGTTTGCGGCGCCACAGCGACCGCGCTCAAGTGCAGATGAAGCAGTGCGATGGCGGTGACCCAACAGGCCAGATGGCGAAGAGAGCAGTGTCGTCTGAGCATGTGAAAATTTCCTCTGAGTTTGCAGTGAATTCAATCAATTTCACGCCGCCGGACCTGTGCTGTCCAATGGCCACGTGCCTCTGGGCATTGTGCGCAAGGCACTTCTGAAATGCTTGAAAATCATCTGAAATATTTATGAATTTTGCACACAGGGGGCGTGTGCCGCCGACAACTCAGTTCGTCAGTTTGAATTTTTTCACTTCCGCAGCGCGCCGCACGGTGATTTCCAACGGCGTGGATTGCGACCATTCGCGCACAGTCAACAGCCAGTCTTTGATGTCCGCGCCCTCGGGCATTTGCAGGGACTGCCCATTGATGCGCAGCACTTCATCGTGCAGTTCGAGGCCGGCCTTTTCAGCCGGTCCATTGCGCAACAACAGCGCGACTTCCACCACGCCGTCACGCAGTCCCAGGCGCAGGCCATTGGGGATGGTGGCCTGGTGAATCGGCGCAAATGGATCAAAATGTATGCTGCCCTTCGGGTAGTCCAGTGTCACCACATGTGAGGCCAGGACGGCTGAACCAATCAAGGTGGGCGGCTGTGGCCGGGTCCACACGCGCAGGTTGGTCAGGTCCAATTCGCCGATTTGCAACCGCGCCAGTTCCAGCCAGTGAAATTCACTGTCCGCGCCGCGCCCGCCGCCGGATTCGCCGAAACTGCCGTGCGCGCTGCCCAGGGTGTTTTTCAGCAGACGCCGCTTGCGCAGTTCGTCATAGGCGTGCTGGTTGAGGTGCACCAGTTCACTGCTGCCGGTGTCAAACAGGGCGCGGTCGGTGAAGGCCCCGTTGATCCGGTGTGCCACGATGGGCATGCGTGGATAGCTGGGGCTGACGTGCAATTCAGCGCTCGGCACACCGCGCACGTGGTCCAGAGAATCGCTGGCATGACTCAGCGTCAGTGTCTGCTTCTGGAAATTGATTTGCCACACGGCCAGAGGCATGAGTTCAGAACCAATGATGCCGCCGTCCAGCAGGCGCGCACCGACGTCCAGTCCAGTCGTTTCCATGATCAGTGCCGGCACCGGCGCGAACACCACTTCACCGATCTGCAGCCGCTGCAACACGGTGGCTTGCGTGACCACGGTGTTGCCGTTGGCGTCCATTCCGCGGTTTTCTGCCAAACCTTCAAGTCCCAGGGCATCCGCTGCAGCGCGGGTGATCAGCGTCGGTGAACCGGTGTCCAGGATGAAGCGAAATTCACGCCCATTGACCGCCGCGGTGAGAAAAATTTTGTTTTGCCAGATTTCAATCGGCCGCACTTCGCTGAACGTCGCCGGCTCAATGTGAATTTCTGTGTTCAGCACGGATTGCAGGGTGACGGGTTGCTCGGCGGTGCGCGCCTGAGTGGACAGCAGAAGCAACAGGGCGGCGAGGTGAGCTCGGGTGTGCATGATCTTATATCCGGCGTGAGGACACTGTATTATAGAGCTCCGATGGCGCATGCACAATCTGTGCGCTGGGTTGTCATCGATGCGGGACTTGGCCTCATTGCAGGGGTGAATTAGAATGGCGGAGGCACTGCACGGCTGGCCGTGCAGGATTGGCGGTGTTTCAATGAATTTGATCTGGGCAAAGCAATGAATGAATTGGTGACAGGACCCGATGGCCAGCCACGTTGTGGCTGGTGCAGCGCGGCACCAGCGTTTTTTCAATACCACGACGATGAGTGGGGGTTTCCGGTGGCGGACGAAATCCGCTTGTTTGAAAAATTGTGCCTGGAAACGTTCCAATCGGGGTTGAGCTGGCGCACCATATTGGACAAGAGGGACAATTTTCGCGCCGCTTTTGCCGGTTTCAGGCCTGAACGGGTGGCGCGGTTCACTGCAGTCGATGTGCAGCGTTTGCTGGGCGATGCCGGCATCGTGCGCAACCGGCAGAAAATTGAGGCGGTGATTCACAACGCTCAGCGGGTGTGTGAGATGCACGAGAAGGGCGCGTCTCTGGCGGCGTTGGTGTGGCGCCATGAAGCGCCGCAAAATCCGCACCGGCGCCCACAGAGCGTGTCCACATCGGCCGAGTCCATCGCTCTGGCCAAGGCGTTGAAAAAAGACGGTTGGCGCTTCGTTGGCCCCACCACAGTGTATGCCTTCATGCAGGCCATGGGTTTGGTCAACGACCATGTGCAGGGTTGTGTTGCGCGGGCTAAAGTGGCAGACGCCAGGGCGCGCTTCACTCCGCCACGCGATGCATGAATGTCGGTGGGTGTTGAGATTGTTGACTGTTGCGCTGTTTTTTTTAGCCGAAAGGCCATTGAAAAGATCCGACGGTGGAGCAGTTTAAACAAATGTTTGATTGAATTATCCATCCAGACGTCTGTTGTGCTTGATGCAAAATTCAGGCATAATCGATGGCTTATTTCCATCAACACAGGCATGACTATCAAATTACTTTGCGCATCGGCGGTTCTGTGTGCGTGCATTGCTGCGCAGTCTACCCAGGCCGCGGAAGCAGTCGATCCACACAGCATTCAACGCCTGGACTGGCAAACCGAACTCAGTGGCGAACGCACTTTTGTGATCAACAATCCGTGGGGGCACGTGCATTTGCGGCGCGCCAAAGACGCCACCTTTGTCTATCACGCCGTGGTGCAGGTGTTGGGACGCGATGACATCGAGGCGCGGGTGCAGGCGGAAGAAACGGCGCAGAATGTGCAACTGAGTGTGCTCTGGCCTGAAGCCTTCACACCGAGCGCGGACGCTGTGCGAATCGACCTGTCCATTGTGTTGCCAGAATCGGCGGCTCTGGACGTTGAGCTGGCCGACGGCACCTTGAGCAGCGGCAAACTGGCCGGTGGCGGCCTGCGCAGCGCCATCAAGGCGCGCACCAAATCGGGCGACATCGAGCTGTCCACCAGCGGCGCGGTTGACCTGTTTTCAGCAACCGGGGAAATTACGGTGAAGCTGCTCAACGGCAGCAACGAAGCGTCTCACAGCATCAAAACACACAGCAGCGATGTCCACGTGATTTATCGCGGCGATGTGAAATTTGAGGTCATCAGCGGCGGTTATGTGACCGCAGATGACGCAGAATTGCTGCGCAGTGAGCAACGCCAGCAACGCACCCGTGTGTATAAAAAAGGGGATGCAAAACATGCGGTACGGGTGCAAACCGACGTGGGAGACGTGCTCATGGTGCGTGACCCACAAGGCAATGAAAATTAGACTTTCAGAGAGAAAAGAGGTGTGTTACATGAACTTGAAATTGATTAAATTCGGGCTGATCGCAGCCGCAACAGGGCTGGCTTGTTCCGCCCAGGCGGCCGAACAAACCCGGGTCATTCGTGGCGCTGATGTGCAGGGCGAAGTGGTCTATCCCGCGCGCGTCACTGTTGACATGAGTGCACTGGAAAAACCCAGACAATGGCAACCGGGTGACCCCATCCGGGAAATCCCGTTGCGCAACAACAACGCGCGTAACTGGCGGCATGAAGCGGAACCCCGTGGTTTTGGTGTGGATCCGTTGGCGCAGCGCCAGCAGCTGGTGAATGACCAGTTTGGTGGCGATTCCCGAGCTTTTGGCGACACTCCGGTGAACGTCGACGGCACCGGATTCACCGGCGTCAACCCCTCGGATACGGTGGGCGACATTGGCCGCGACTATTACGTGCAGGTGATCAACAACAACACCAGCAGCGCGGTGCTGATCATTGACAAGACCGACGGCACCACCGTGTCCAGTTTCATTCTGGACGCCCTGGCCGCCGGCAGCGGCACCGGCTGCGGCGGCGGTCGCGGTGACCCCGTGGTCAATTTCGATGAGCTGGGCGACGGCGGCAACGGCCAGTGGTTGTTGACCGAATTCACCAGCACCTCATTTTGCGCCTACGTCTCGGAAACCTCAGATCCGACCACCGGCAACTGGTTTGTCTATGAGTTCGCTTCATTCAGTGGCGGCTTGCCCGATTACCCCAAATTCGGGGTCTGGAGCGACGCCTACTACATCGGTGCCAATGAAGGCGGTCCGCGGGTTTATGCGATTGACCGGGTCAACATGCTGAACGGCGATCCGGCGCGTCCGACGCAAATTTTTTTGGCCAGCAATTTGCCGGGTTACGGCAACCCCGGATTTCAACATTTGATGCCGGTTGACGCCGACGGCACCACCCCGCCACCGGCCGGTGCGCCGGGCATTTTCATGCGTCACCGCGACGATGAATTTCACGACGGTGCTGGCGCTGTACCGGGTCAGGACATCCTGGAAATCTGGGAATTTGCGGTGGACTGGGACACCCCGGCCAATTCCACCTTCACCGGTCCGGTGAACATCATCACGCAGGAATTTGACACCAATCTGGGGGGCACGGCATTTGCCGCGTTGTCGGTGCCGCAACAGGACGGTGCGACCAACCTGTTTCCCTTGAAACAACCGTTGATGTGGCGCGTTCAGCACCGCACCATCGGTGGCGTGCAACACATGGTTGGCAACCTGGTGACCGACGTGGATGGCAACGACTACCACGGCGTGCGCTGGTTCCAGCTGACCCGCCCCGGCGCCACCACCACCGGTGGCTGGACGCTGGCCGATGAAGGCACCTACACCGATTTTGACGACGGCGTGCACCGCTGGATGGCCAGCGCGGCGCTGGACGAAGACGGCAATTTGGTGATCGGCTACAACGTCAGCAACGACGTGGACACGTACGCCGGCATGCGCTACGCCGGTCGTCTGGCGGGCGATCCGGCCGGCACATTGCCACGCGGGGAGCACATCATTGTCTCCGGCACCGCCTCCAACAGCAGCAACCGCTACGGCGATTACACCTCTTTGAATGTGGACCCCGTCGACGGCTGTACGTTCTGGTACACCGCGCAATACAACACCAGCGGCAACTGGTCGACCCGCATCGGCTCATTCAGATTCGATGAATGCGGTGACCCGGGGTTCTCTCTGAGTTCTTCTGAAAGCCAGCATGAAGTGTGTGTGGCCGCAGGACCGGACAGCTTTTCTGCCGACCTCAACATCGGTTCGTTGCAGAATTTCAGCAATCCGGTCACGCTGGCATTCAATCCTGCCTTGCCGGCCGGCTTCAGCGACAGCTACACCGTCAATCCGGTCACACCCGGAAGCACCACCACGGTCACTGTGGACATTGCCGACACGGTGGCTGGCGGCGATTACCCATTGACTCTGGAAGGCACCGCGACCGGCGCGGCCGACCGTCAGGTGAGTTTCGATGTGTCGGTGTTTGACGCAGTGCCTGGCGCCCTGAATCTGACCGCCCCGGCCAACGGCGCGGTGGACGTGCCGGGATCCGGCGTGGTGTTCACATGGGACGCGGCCAGCGGTGCGCAATCGTATCTGTTTGAACTGGCCACCGATGCGGGTTTCACCAACATCATCGAAAGCGCCACTGTGGACACCAACGGCCACGTCAGCGCGCAGTCACTGGACCCGGAAACCGAATATTTCTGGCGCGTGACTGCCAGCAACATTTGCGGCGATTCCGCCACTCAGAGCGCGTCGTTCACCACCGCTTTGATCGTGTGTTCCACACCGGCGCAAGTGATTCCGGATTCACCGGCGGCGGGCGTCAACGACAGCATCGTGATTCCCCCGGGATTCGGCAATGTGACCGCTGTGAACGTGTCATTGCGGGTGACGCACGGCTGGCCGGGTGATTTGAAATTCACCCTGAGCAAAGCGGCCACCAGTGCAGTGTTGATGGATCAGCCCGGCGTGCCGGCCACGCAATTCGGCTGCGGCACCGATCACATTGACGCGACTTTCACCGACGCCAGCGCCGTGCCGGTTGAAACCGAATGCGCCGCATCGCCTCCAGGCATCGGCGGTGCCTTGCAACCGGAAGAGCCTTTGTCGGTGTTCAATGGCCAGTCGTTCAGTGGTGAGTGGGTGCTGTTCAGTGAAGATCTGGCCAGCGGCATCGTCCCGGCCACGCTGGACGAATGGTGCCTTGAACCGGCACTGGCCGAAGTGGTTGACTTGATCTATGCCAACAGTTTCGATTGATTCAGGTCAATTCCACACGCCCGTGAATTGCTGCGGGCAGAATACAAAAGCCGCGTCAAACGACGCGGCTTTTTGTTTTCTTTGGTGTGCGGTGTGAGTGCCTGGAGCACTGTGTCTGGCCCTGATGGGTGCACGCGCTGGATTGACTTGCCGCGGTGAATTTATGTCATGCAACATTCGATTTGTCCGGTGCAGTGAGATACAATAGCCTGTCAGTGCCGGTGACCCAATGGCGAGATCCTGCGGGTGCGATGAACGCCGGAACAGACCCGCTCACCATCAACAACCATTCAGGCTCAGCAAGCAAAACAGAGACAACAACATGACAAAAAAATGGGCAATTGCCATTGTGGCCGTGATCGCGGCTTTCCTGGTTTACTGGTTTTATTTTCATGCCGCCGCGCAATCCGGTGCCCCGGGTGGCGCCGCCGGCATGCAGGCGCCGCCGCCGGCGCTGGTCTCCACATTGAGCGTGCAAGCGCAAACCATCAATCCACGCGTTGCACTGACCGGTCGCGCTTCGCCGTACCGTCAGTCCGAAGTGCGCCCGCTGGTCACCGGCATCATCACCGAGCGCCTGTTTGAGGAAGGCACCGTGGTGGCGCAGGGACAGCAGCTGTATCAACTGCACGACGAGCGCTTTAAAGCCGCATTGAACAGTGCACGCGCCAATCTGCAAAGCGCGCAGGCCAACCACAAAGCCATCAAAGCCAAAGCCGCGCGCCTGCAGGCGCTGGGCAAGACTCAAGCGGTCAGTGAACAGGACATCGACGATGTGAATGCCGAGCTGGACCAGGCCCGCGCCGCCATTGCGGTGTCCGAGGCCGACGTTGAACTGGCGCAGATCAATCTGGATTACACGCAAGTCAAGGCGCCGATTTCCGGTCGCATCGGGCCGTCGTTTCTGACCGTCGGTGCGCTGGTCACCGGCAGCCAGGAACGCGCCATGGCGGTGATCACGCAACTGGATCCGATCTACGTGGATCTGCAGGCGTCGGAACAACAGGCGCAAACCATCCACAGCGAACTGGCCCGTCACGGGCGCCTGTCCGTGCAGGTCACGGCGGCCGCCGGCGGTCAAACAGCGGAACCGATTCGCGGCGAGCTGGAATTTTCCGATGTGGTGATCGATCCGTCCACCGGTTCAGTGACCTTGCGCGCCCTGATTGAAAACAGCGACCTGGCGCTGTTGCCGGGCCTGTTTGTCAAAGCCGAAGTGGCTTTGGCTGAGCAGACCGTTCTGCTGGTGCCGCAACGGGCCACTTCGCGCAATCCATCCGGTGTGCTGAATGTGTGGGTGGTGGATGAGAATCAGACCGCGCAGATGCGCTCCCTGCAGGCCAGCAGAACCCACGGCGCCAACTGGATTGTCGAGTCGGGCCTCGCGGCCGGTGACCGGGTGGTGGTTGAAGGGCATCACCGCTTGCGCCCCGGCGCGCCGGTCAATGCCAGCCCGTGGTCGGGCAGTGGCCCGGCTGCCAACGCAGCAACGGAGTAAACAATGGCCCGTTTTTTTATTGACAGACCGGTTTTTGCCTGGGTCATCGCAATCATCATCATGCTGGCCGGCATTCTGGCGATCCGCGCCTTGCCGGTGGAGCAATACCCTAAAATCGCACCACCGCAGGTGACCATCAGCGCCAGCTACCCCGGTGCATCGGCGGAAACGGTGGAAAACGCCGTCACCCAGGTGGTTGAACAACGATTGACCGGCATCGACAACATGCGCTATTACCAGTCCAACAGTGGACAGGGCAGCATGAACATCACGGTGACCTTTGAGCCGGGCACCGATCCGGACATCGCCCAGGTGCAGACCCAGAATAAGGTCCAGGGCGCCCTGAGTCTGTTGCCGCAGCAGGTGCAGGCGCAGGGTCTGCAGGTCAACAAGGCCAATGAGACGTTTTTGCTGGTGGTGGGCATTTACAGTGAGAACGGCCAGGTGGATGAGGGCGAGCTGGGCGATCTGTTGGCCGCCAATTTTCGCGACCCGCTGTCGCGCATCAATGGCGTCGGCTCGGTGCAGATTTTCGGCTCCCAGCACGCCATGCGCATCTGGCTGGACCCAGTCAAGCTGAGCGCCTATGGGTTGACGCCCTTGGATGTGCAAGCCGCAATCCGTGCACAGAACACCGACATTTCCGCCGGCCAGTTGGGCGCATTGCCGGCCATCCAGGGTCAGCAAATCAACGCCACCGTGACCGCGCAGTCTTTGTTGCGCAATGAAGAGGATTTCAGCCACATCATTCTGCGCGTCAACGCCGACGGCGCGCAGGTGCGCCTGGCCGATGTGGCGCGGGTGGAGCTGGGCTCGGAAGGTTACGGCACCATTCCCCGCTACAAGCGCATGCCGGCCACCGGCGTGGCCATTTCACTGGCCACCGGCGCCAACGCGCTGGCCACCGCCGATGCCGTCAAGGCGCGCGTCGATGAACTGGCCAAGGTGTTGCCGGCCGATGTCAAACTGATTTATCCGTTCGACACCACGCCGTTCATCAAGCTGTCGATCCGTTCGGTGGTTGAAACCCTGGTGGAAGCCGTGGTGCTGGTGTTCCTGGTGATGCTGCTGTTTTTGCAGAATTTTCGCGCCACCCTGATTCCGACCATCGCCGTTCCGGTGGTGTTGTTGGGCACCTTTGCCGTGTTGGCCATGTTTGGATTTTCAATCAATGTGTTGACCATGTTTGCCATGGTGCTGGCCATCGGCTTGCTGGTGGACGACGCCATTGTGGTGGTTGAAAACGTTGAACGCGTGATGAGCGAGGAAGGGCTTTCGCCCAAGGAAGCCACGAAAAAATCCATGCAGCAGATCACCAGCGCGCTGGTGGGCATTGCTGTGGTGCTTTCGGCGGTGTTCGTGCCGATGGCCTTTTTTGCGGGCTCGGCCGGTTCAATCTACCGCCAGTTTTCCATCACCATTGTTTCGGCCATGACGTTGTCGGTGATTGTGGCCCTGGTGCTGTCACCGTCGCTGTGCGCGACCTTTCTTAAGCACTCTGAAACCCAGCAGCGGCGCAAAACCAGTGGCTTTTTCGGTCGCTTCAACCGCGGCTTCAACCGTCTTCGCGACGGCTACACCCGTGCCACTTCATCGATCGCGCGCCGGGTGATTCGCTTCATCGCGCTGTACGCGGCGCTGGTGCTGGTGATGTCTTACCTGTTTCTGTCGCTGCCGAAATCGTTTTTGCCGGCCGAAGACCAGGGCACCGTGATGGCGATGATTTCCGCGCCGCCGGGCGCCACCGCTGAACGCACGCTGGAATCGGTCAAACAGGTGGAAGATTATCTGCTGTCGGCGCAGGCGGACAACATCGAACATTTGTTCACCGTGGTGGGCTTCAGCTTTTCCGGTTCAGCGCAAAACGCCGCGTTTGTGTTCATGCGTCTGGTGGACTGGTCAAAACGCACCGACCCGTCGCAAAGCGTGTTTGCCATCACGCAACAGACCTACGGCGCTTTCAGTCAAATCAAGGACGCCAATGTGTTTGCCTTTTTCCCGCCATCGATACAGGAGCTGGGCACCGCCGACGGTTTCAGTTTCCAGCTGGTGGACCGCGGCGGTGTGGGCCACGCCGGCCTGATCAATGCACGCAACCAGTTTCTTGGCATGGCCGCGCAGAACCCCAATTTCCTGTACGCGCGACCGAACGGTCTGGAAGACGTGCCGCAGTTCAAGATCAACATCGACAACGAAAAAGCCACGTCGATGGGCCTGTCGCTGGCCGACGTCAACAACACCTTGCAGATTGCCTGGGGTTCGCGCTATGTGAATGATTTTCTTGATAAAGGCAAGATCAAGAAAGTCATCCTGCAGGCCGATTCCGAATACCGCATGGACCCGGACGACCTGGCCCTGTGGCAGGTGGCCAACGAGCGCGGTGAAATGATTCCCTTCAACCGTTTTGCCACCACCGAATGGGTCTACGGTTCACCCAAGCTGGAACGCTTCAATGGCCTGTCCTCGGTCAATATTCAGGGCTCGGCGGCGCCGGGCGTGAGCACCGGCCAGGCCATGCAGGCGGTGCAGTCTCTGGTGGATCAATTGCCCGATGGCATCGCCATGGAATGGTATGGTTTGTCCTACGAGGAGCAGCAAAGCGGTTCCCAGGCACCGGCGCTGTACGCGCTGTCGGTGTTGATTGTGTTCCTGTCGCTTGCGGCCCTGTATGAAAGCTGGGCAGTGCCGCTGTCGGTAATTCTGGTGGTGCCGCTGGGCATCCTGGGCGCGGTGGTCGCCAGTCACCTGTTTGGTTTGTCCAATGACGTGTATTTCCAGGTGGCGCTGCTGACCACGGTGGGGCTGGCATCCAAAAACGCGATTCTGATCGTGGAATTTGCCAAAAACCTCAAATTGCAGGGCACGCCGCTGTTGGCCGCCGTGGCGCAGGCCGCGCGGCAACGCTTCCGTCCGATCATCATGACTTCCATGGCCTTCATCCTTGGCGTCACGCCATTGGCTCTGTCCAATGGCGCCGGCGCCGCCAGCCAGAACGCCATCGGCATTGCTGTGATGGGCGGCATGATCGCTTCCACTGTATTGGCCATTTTGTTTGTGCCGATGTTTTATGTGTTGGTGGAAAAAGTGGTGTACCGCGGTCAGCACCGTGCAGAGCCAGAAGAATCCACCTGAAGCACAACGCTCGGGGGCTCCGGCGCGTTCAAAGCCACAGGCATTGAACGCGCCGGGCAGGCCTCAATTGGGTTTGCCGCCGGCGCGGTTGGAGGTGATGTTTAAACCCACCACCATGAATTCACACGGCGCATCCGCGACCGGACTGTGCAGCTGACCTTTCTCGACCACAAACAGCTCGCCCGCGTGCACGCTGCATTCGGCAGATTCCAGGCGAATTCTCAGTGACCCCTTGAGCACAATGAACAACTCATCCTGGTCGTCGTGGCGATGCCAGTGCGTGGCGCCCAGACCTTTGGCCAGTTTAAACAGTTGCCCGTTGGCTTTGGCCACGGTGCGTTGCGACCAGTATTCATCGATGCCGTCCAGCACGGTCTGCAGGTTGATTTTAGGCACGCGCTCTCTCCATTGATTGCTGTGCTTGACTGTTTTTGGGATTGAGTTTTGTGAAGGTGAACAACACGAAGAGTGTCAGCACCATCCAGATCACGGTGAGCAGCGAGGCTTCTGGACCGAAGGCGCCGCCGGTGAGCCACAGCGGCCCTTCCATGCTGCTGCTGAAGGGCGCCATTGGCCGCAGTTCAGTGGTACCGGACAAGGGTACACCGGTGCACAAGATGGTGAGGTTCCATAAACCGTGATGCAGGCCGATGGCCCAGATGTTGCGGTTCAGGGCGTATAAAGCGGTCCAGAAGGCGCCAATCAACACCACCGATACCGTGCTCAATACAGTGGTGCCGTCATTGAATACATGCGCCGCGCCGAACAACAGGGCCACCGTTGCCAGCGAGCCAATGGTGCCCAGGCTCTTTTCTAGCATTTGAAAAATCACCCCGCGAAAGACGATCTCTTCGGCCAGTGAAAGAATCAGGATCACCCCCAGCACGCCCAAAGTTTTGCTCCAGCCATTGCTGGCCTGCACCTGGTACACATCCGCGGCATACAGCAGCGCGATCGGCGCGCCGATCATCGCCACACCGGCCACGGCATACAGTGCTGTCAATACGGGTTTAAATGCCAATTCACGCATTGGGCGGCGTTCATAAGTGCGCATAAACAGCACATAGGAGACCAGCACGAGGGCAAAAAACACCGCACGTCGAATCGTGGCCGCCATGTTTTCCGATGCATCCGGCCAGCTTTCCAGCC
>JBNLBT010000032.1:0-31318 GCA_050303435.1 Marinicellaceae bacterium | reverse complement strand
GAGTCCGCCGGCACGGGCCCGGGCGAGGCCGTGCAGGAAGGCGCCGTCGCCGGACGAGGGTTCGAGCCAGACCGCGGGGGCGCGTGCGCCCGGCAGCAGGGACCGCACGCGCTGGATGCAGAAGTCGACGACCGGCTCGGCGGTGTAGTAGTCGGCGCATTCAACGAACTCAACCTGGAACGCGCCGCTTAGGGTGCTGCCTGAGTTTTGGGTGATTTCCAGCCAGCCCTGTGGATCTTTGGCGGTGTCGCAGCCGATGTGCCGCTTGGCGCCGCCGATTTCTGTCTTGAACGACAATTGGGTGTTGTTTTTGCCCAGCGGCAGCCGCGCCGGCAGCGTGGTTGCATCGCTTGAGCGGCCGTGTATTCTGAAATACCAGTCACCCGCCCTGAATCCAAGCAGATCGTCCTTGACCATGTGCAGCCGGGCACGCGGTGTGTTTTGATCAAAGCCCGCACCGTTGCTCAGTTGCACGGTGAATTCACCAGTGAAACCCCTGGTTGAACCTTGACCTGCGCCGGACGACTCACCGGCACAGCCGGCCAGCAGCAAGGCGCTGAGGACAGCAAGGACCTGCATGTTTTTATTGTTTTTCATGGGATGACTCCAGATGTGTTGAAGTGGGCGTTGTAAACACCCGGTTAAAACAGCACCCGACCTCGCGTGAAGCCGGGCAACAAATAGACACCCTGCGTGTGCTAAATCGCCGGGACCATTGGGGCAAATCAATCGTCGTCTCGCAGCGGCAAATGCGTCCATTCACCCCGCACGGTCACCTGCCCGCCGGGATAGTCAACCGCTGCACCGCTGGCATAATCCTGACATCGATCGATGTCCAGTTCGAAAGCACCGTTCAACCGACCTTCGGTGCTTTGGCTGTAAAGCAACCAGCCGCGCAGCGGTTTGGACGGAAAACAGGCAATGCGCCGTTGTTGTCCATCCACCGTGATCAAAGTGGACACCAGCACATCGGAGTCCAACGGCATCCGCTGATCCAGGCGCGGTGTTTGGTCAGCACGAATTTTAAGTCGCACGTGCTGAGCGTAGGTCTTCAAGCCCAAGGCATCTAGCTGCACCCGGTGCGCGCTTGCGCCCGCGCTGGATGAATCAAAACCGGCCTCGCCCGGCATGTGCACAGCAAAATGGCTCGAGGGTGGTGTCACCGGCTTCGGGGCAGGCGCCTGTTCGCTGCAGCCGGCCAATGCCATCAGCAGGCAGCTCATCAGTTGCTTGGCGGGTGTTTTCATTGGTCGTCACTCCGAATGCTATTCTGTTCAATGCATCAATACACGACAAACCCCGAAGAAAAGTGCCATGCACATTCACACGCATGCAAAATACAGCCCGCTTGTGTATACTGACTTTTTTGATTGGCCCCGTGCACCGCACCGCCTGAACGCATGAAAACACTGTTATTGATCTTCTGGCTGAGCGCCGCCGCCAGCCCCATTCGCGAAGCGGATCAGGGCCTGCAACCGTTGCACGGCAACGCGGCAGAGATGTCCTATGTGCGGGTGAAATACGCCGCTGGACGCCAGCCCGAGGCGCTGCAAACCGCGCTGGTGCGCTTTGCCTCATCGGCCAGTGACGGCGGCTGGGTGGATCTGGTTTCGGTGGTGCACGTGGGCGACGCCGAATACTACGCCGCGCTGAATCGCGCGTTTACGCACTACGACGCGGTGTTGTATGAATTGATTGCGCCGGAAGACACCGTGGTGCCGGTGGGCGGCGCGGAAAACGGCTCCTGGCTGTCGATGTTTCAGGGCGGTTTGAAAGACCTGTTGGGGCTGAGTTTTCAAATGGAACACATCGATTACACCCGCAAACAGATGGTGCACGCCGACATGACACCGGATGAATTCAACCACAGCATGAGCGCCCGCAATGAATCGCTGCTTGGCATGCTGTTCAAGGTCTGGATCACCGCCTTGCGCAATCCGCAGGCCGCCGGTGCCGTCAATGAAGTCAGTCTGATGCAGGTGTTGTTTGCCGACGACCGGCAACTGGCGTTGCGCCGCCTGATGGCTGAACAACTCAGTCAGGTCGACCTGTTGCAGCAGGCGCTGCAGGGCGAGGAAGGTTCCACGATCTTGACTGAACGCAACAAAAAAGCCTTGCAGGTGTTGCGCGCGCAGGCGCCGTTTAAGGACAAACGCATCGCCATCTTTTACGGCGCGGCACACATGCCGGATCTGGCCGAACGGCTGCAACGCGATTTTGGTTTACAAGCCACCGGCGTGCAGTGGCTTAATGCCTGGCCTCTGGATCGGTGAGTCAAGGCCTCAGTCAAAGCCGTGGGCAAAAATCACGTCGCTGACCACCACACGCAATTCAAAACCATCGGCGGTGGCCGCCAGCACATCCAGGGTCACGCCGTTGGCCGGGTCAGTGAACTGTTCGCCGACTTTCCACATCACCCCTTCAGTGTCTGAATAATTCGCCGGCGGCACGTCCGCATCGATCACCCAGGACGGTTCGGACCGCTCGGCCACGTGATGAATGATCACCGCGTCGCCCGGCAGATTGGCCTCGTAGTTGCCGCCGCGTTTGCGGCTTTCCACCGTGTAGTGCGTGCCATCGGCCAGCTCGATGCGCGCCATGCGGTGGTTGGCGGTGCTTGGCAGGGCAATGTCGTCCACTGTGATCAGCGCGTCGGTGCCCGGCCCGGCGGTGAAAATTTCCGTCGGATCGATCCATCCCAGCGAGGCTTTGTGATGCGCGTTGGTGTGTTTGCCCAGCACCCCGTACAGTGGATCATTGACGCCATAGCCGGTGGCCGAAGACATCACGTCCCAGGGGTTGTCGTAGGGCGATGAATCGAGGTCCGAGTTGTTGCTGTGCGGCAAACCAAAGCCGTGGCCCATTTCGTGACTGATCACCGCCTCGTTGTTGAAGGCAAAGGGCGGATTCCAGGTGACCCGCCAGAACTTGGCCAAACCGTCCAGGGTTGCAGGACGCCCCCCGCCCCAGGCGCAACAGTCCAATTGATCGTTGAACATCATGTTGATGCCAACAAAGGCCAGCCCGTTGCCGTTATCGGAAAAATCCACCAGCGCATCGGCCGTCGCGGTGCAATCGTCAAACAGCAGATTCAAATCGGCGTCGGAATTGCTGCCCGGGGTGGGCACATAGTCGGTGTGATTGCCCGGCAAAGTCACCCAGTCAACCGCCAGCGAGCCGATCACATCGGCCTGCCCGTAGGACACTTCACGCCAATAGTGATCCAGCCCGCCCGGGGCATTGGCGTACATGCCCTGAAAGAAGGCCTGATCTCTCGGTTCTGCCGCCACATCGGCGAATTTACACAACAGCGACACCCACGGTTGCGAGCCGCTGATGCCGCCGCGCTCCGCCCGCTCGCCCTGCAGCAGGCGCATCGCCTGCACCGGGTTGCTGGCGTTCACGTCCGGCGTCTGAGAAAAGTGCACCTGCACGCGCCGACCACGCCACGCCTGCAGCGGCGCGGTGTCACGGAAGGCGGATGAATAACTCAATTCATACACCGCTTCATCGACCTGCAAATAATGCCGTTGCACGGCTTGACCGGTGTGCACAGGATCGCCCCACACTTCGCTGAGCACGCCTTCGAGGGTGTGCACTTCAGCGGCCCGAGCCTGCAGTGTACAGGCGGCCATGCAAGCGACTGCCAACCAAAATCCGATGCCTTTAATCATGCCGCGCTCTCCTGTGAAATGTTGTTGCAATGCCACATCATACACCGAACCCTCGCCGCCGCAATGCGCCGTGACAATTTCTTGCAAAGTCGCCACACTTTGCTGCGGGGTGAAATGCACTCACGCTGGGCGCCGCTTGAAACAACGCGTGTGCTAACATGCCGTTTTACCCTGGAGATGGCGGTGGTTTATTTCTGGTTTTTTGACGGCCTGCTGGCGCTGACCTGCCTGTGGGCGCTGCGCTGCGTGTGGCGTCACCCGGGCCTGCGCGGCGATGCCTGGGCCGCGGCCTTTGCTTTGCTCGGCGTGGCCGCTCTGCTCGGCGCGGCGCGCGACTTGAGCGGCTGGGACGGCGTCCTGGCTGGTGCGCACCGCGGCGCTTCGGCCGTGTATCCAATCGCCGGACACGCGCTGTTGCTGCTGGCGATGACTCGCCTGATCTGGTCTCGCCTGCAAGCGCCGCTGTGGACCGCCATTGCGCTGCTGCTCAGCCTCGCCGTGTTTGTTCTGCAGCAACAATCGCTGCTGCAACTGCCCTGGCTGGGCGCGGCACTGGGCGGGCTCTTCAGTGCCCTGTGTGTGTGGCTGGGCCTGCGTCTCTGGCGCGCGGCCCGCGGCGCATCGCTGCACTGGCTCAGCGCCGCCGCGCTGTACCCGCTCAACGGCCTGGTGATCGGTGGCGGGCCCGCGCCCCTGCTCGGCCTGGACATCCGTGCCGCGGTGTTTCACCTGCTGCTGGCTGCCTGGGTGCTGCTGTTGTGCCGTGCAATCGCGCTCACACTCAAGGATTCGGACGCCAACCTTGACAAGCGCTCAAGCGCGTAGCATATTAACGTAAACACACCGCGCTGACCCATGAGCCTGATACTGTACGCCATACCCGGATTCATTGTGTTGTTGCTGATTGAAGCGGCCTGGGACCGCCACAAAGGCACCGGCTATTATCGCGTCAACGACACCGTGACCTCGTTGAGCGCTGGCATTCTCAGCCGCACCAAAGGGTTCATCACCCGCTACCTCAGCTGGATGACCTATCCGCTGTTGCTCAACTGGCTGCAGGTGATCTCGCTGCCGGTGAACGCCTGGACCTGGGTTCTGGCCTTCGTGCTGTACGATTTCTGCTATTACTGGTCGCACCGCTTTCAGCACACCATCAACATCCTTTGGGGCGTGCACGTGGTGCACCATTCCAGTGAAGAATACAACCTGTCCACCGCGCTGCGGCAAACCTCAACCGGATTCGTCTTCGGTTCGCTGTTTTACATCCCGCTGGCGCTGCTGGGCATTCCTTTGCCGGTGCTGATCACAGTCGGCTCGCTGAACATCATCTATCAATTCTGGGTGCACACCCGCTACATTCCCAAACTGGGCTGGCTGGAATGGATTTTCGTCACGCCATCGAATCACCGCGTGCACCACGCGCAGAACTGGGTTTACATCGACAAGAATTTTGGCGGCGTGTTCATCCTCTGGGACCGCCTGTTTGGCACCTTCCAGGAAGAACTCGAGGACCAACCGGTGGTCTACGGCATCAGCAACCCGGTGAACAGCTGGAACCCCTTCTGGGCCAATGTGCACGTGTATTGGCAACTCATCAGCGATGCCTGGCACACGCGCCGCTGGAAAGACAAAATCAAGGTGTTTTTTGCGCCCACCGGCTGGCGCCCCGCCGATGTGCAGAAAAGCCACCCGATCAAACGCCGCAAGCTGGCCGAATTCAAAAAGTTCGACAGCGCACCGGGCGCGGGCGTGAACCTGTACGTGTTGGGCATGTTCGTGTTGTTGCTGTTGTATTCGGTCTGGTACATGCTGCGCTCCGGCGATTTCAACGGCGTCGAGGCGCTGGTGTATTTTCTGCCCTTCGGGCTGAGTTTCTGGAACAACACCTACCTGCTGTCGGGTCACCACTGGGCCTTGCACGCCGAGTGGATCAAGTGGCTGTTGCTGGCCCTGATTCCCTGGTTGATGCCGCTGCTGGATCAACCGGCCCTGCGGGTGCACAGCGGGGTGTGGCTGGGCCTGTGCGCGGCTGGATTCTTCGCCGCATGGGCTTTGCTGGCGCGCAACCGCACGCGCAGCGAAGCGGCGCGCATGCACACACATGCGATGCACCCCGAGGCCAACAAATGAATCAGTCCGGTCCGTCTTTTCGTGACCTGCGCATGCGCTTCATCGGCGCGGGCAACATGGCATCCAGTTTGATCGGTGGCTTGATCCGCAAAGGCCTGACCGCCAGTCAGATCAGTGCCAGCGATCCCGAAGCCAACCAGCGCGCGTGGATTGAACGCGAGTTCCAGGTGCGCACACATTCAGACAACAGCGCGCATTTTGGCGCGCCCGACGTGATCGTGCTGGCGGTCAAACCGCAGGTGATGCGGCCGGTGTTGCAAGCGGCCGGCGCGGTGATTGCCAACGCCGATGCCTTGATCATGTCGGTGGCCGCCGGCATCACCACCGAACAGATTCAGCGCTGGATTGGCGCGCCCCTGCCGGTGGTGCGCACCATGCCCAATACGCCGGCACTGATCGGTCAGGGCGCCATCGGCATGTTCGCCAATGCGCGGGTTGACGCGCGTCAACGCTTTCTCAGCGAGCAAATCATGGACGCGGTGGGCACCGCGATCTGGGTGGACGATGAAAGCGACATCGATGCGGTGACCGCGGTGTCGGGCAGCGGACCGGCGTATTTTTTCCTGCTCATGGAATGCCTGCAGGCGGCCGCGGAATCATTGGGATTGAACAGCGAAGAAGCGGCATTGCTGGTGAAGAAAACCGCCACCGGCGCGGCGTTGCTGGCCGAACGCAGCCCGGAAAGCCTGGCGCAACTGCGCGCCCGGGTGACTTCACCCAACGGCACCACTGAACGCGCATTGAACTGTTTTGCGGAAGACCACTTTGACGCCATCATCGCACGCGCCGTGCAGGCCGCACGTGCGCGCTCCGTAGAACTGTCGGCTGAATTCAACGACCCGGGTCAGTGACCTGTGTTTGCGGCCGTTGCAAGCCACCACTGAACATCAGCCCGGCGCCACAATGCGCGTCAGCACTTCGCGGGCAAAAGGTGTGCAACACAGGTATTCACAGGCCAGGCCCCGGCGGTTGAGAAACTCATTCCAGGCCAACAGTTCGTGCCGCTCGTGGCCGGGATAGCCCATCAATTCATCGAACAACACCAGGGTGCCCGGCACCAGCCAGTGTGCCAAGGCATCCAGCACCTCACGGGTTGACTGATACACATCGCAATCGATGTGCAACAGGGCCACCGGGGCATCCAGCTGAGCGGCAAAAGGCGGCAGCGTGTCCTTGAACCAGCCCGGATGCAGACGCACGTTGTCGGCCACCTGCGGCATTTTGCCCCCGGTGGAATAGGCCCCGGCGTCCTCTTGACTGGACCAACGGGTCGGCAAACCCTGAAAACTGTCAAAGCCGTGTATCGACAGATCCGGGCGCAGGCCCGCCAGCAGATTGATTGAGCGGCCATGAAACACACCGGCTTCAATGACCACACCGGGCCAGGCAATCTGTTGTGCGGCCCGGTGCATCACGTGCACCGGTAAACCGCGTATCTCAATCGACGGGTTGAGCTCGAGCAAACGCACCAGTGAAGCCACGGTCACCCGGGGCCGCTCGGCACTCAGTTCAGTGTGCAAGCGCTGCAAAGCGCCCGGGGTGCGCTCATGCAGCCAGTCCGAGGAGGCCAGCAACAAACGGATTTCGAAAAAGCCCGGCTCGCATCCACGCAATTGCTGCATGGCCTGCTGTGCGGCGTCAGACTGCAGGCGCGGAAACTCCAGCAGCACGCGCAGCAGCAGCTCCGCTGGATGCAACGGACGCTGGCGCGCCAGATCGTCCATGCTCCTCGCCGCTTCCTGCAACCGACCCATGGATTGCAGGGCCTGCAACCAGGGCAGCACCAGCCGGTGATCATCGATGCCACAGCGGGCGGCTTTTTCAAAACACCCAATCGCTTCGGCGTGTTGCCCCAACTGCCACTGACACCGCGCCATCTGCAAATACAGCCGGGGGGGAACCTCTGCGGCGGCCTGCAGGCAGGCCAGGGCATCGCCGTGCCGGCCACGCGCCATCAAGCGCGTTGTGGTCTGCATGGTCTGCAACAGCATCGAATGTAAATTGTCCACAACCACCTGTACTCAATCCCCGGTAAACACCATTGCGGCGTTTGCCAGGGTGGCTTTCAGAACGACGGGTGAGCACGCGGTGGCTTCATTCGCGTTAAAAACAACCGTCCCCATGTACTATAGGACGGACAGCATGCCGCAAAGGTTACTTGAATTGCCTTCGCGTTTTCTCCTTTGTGGGGATCAAGGCCGCAATAGGCCCGATGACCACCGCATTCAACCGCGCTTGGGTGCGCGGTCATCCTCAGGGCGCAACCAGTTGCGCAGATCCGCCGGCGTGTCCAGATCGAAGGCCGCATCCGGGCAGTCAACGCTCAACAGGCGCGCGGCGTGTCGCTGCAACAGGCCGCGCGCACCAGCATCGCCATTGAGCGCACCCAGCTCAGCAAAAAATTCTCGCCCGAACACCGCCGGCACGGCGTTGCGACCCGCGTAGCGGCTGGCCACCAGACCGTGGGGCCAGGCGCCAAAGGCGGCTTTGAGTCTTTGGTAATGGCGCTGTTCAATGCGCGGCTGGTCACACAAGGCTATCAGCAGCGCGTCGCTGCGTTGATCCAGCGACGACACGGCGCAGGCCAGCGACGTGGCCAGACCCTCGCGCCAGCGTGAATTGATCAATGTCTGGGCACCGCGAATGCGTGCGGCAATGTCATTGGCGTGGCAACCCAGCACCACACGGGTGTCATCGGCCACCGACGCCACCTGTTCAATCACGCGCTGCAGCAACACCCCGCCGTGGCACGGCAGCAGCTGTTTTGGCTGTCCCAGGCGCGTGGATGCCCCGGCCGCGCAGATCACCGCGCTTAAGTGCACGGGGCCTCACGCCGGTGCAAGAACTGTTGAATCTGCGCCACTGTGGACAAGGCGATTTGCTCTGGCATGCGTCCACCGATGTCCAGTCCGACCGGCGCATGCAAGCGCGCGGCCAGGGCCTGAGCATCCAGGCCGGCGCGTTGCAACACTTTGTCGCGCCGCGTGGGCGGGCCCAGCAAGCCAATGTACGGGGTGTTTTGCAGCGCGGACAGATACGCCGCGTCGCGCTCAATGTTGTGCGACATGATCACCGCGGCGTCCAGTGCAGCCACATCCAGGTGCTCAGTTAACGTAACGGCGCGCGGACAGTGCAGGTGCTGCCAATCGCGCGGCCAGACATCGGCCTGCAAACGACCGGGGCGGTGATCCACCAGCACACCGTGCCAGTGCTGCGTTGCCATCAGCTGACACATCGGCACGGCATCCACACCGGCGCCGGCCACCAGCACCCGCGGTGGCGGGATGAACTGCAGACGGCTGACCGCGGCATTTGACTGCCAGTGAGGCCCGCTGCCCTGCGCCGAGGCCACCCGCGCGTGCGCATCCAGGCAACGAAAATCACCGGGCTTGAGATCGCCGATCGGCGCATGCACCAACTCCAGGAGTCGTGGGATGGCGTGCCCCGGTCTGGGGTCCAGCAAGGCCAGCGGCGCGTAGTCGTTGTCCGGATTCAGGCGTTGCAGCAGCACGCGGATACTGCCGTCGCAGCCGGCACCAAGACCGAACGGAGAATCGTCGCTTAAATCGTATTCCAGCGTGCGCGCGCGGCCATCGGCCAGCACCGCCTCGGCGTGCTCGGCGACGTCCGCTTCCAGACAGCCACCGCTGAGCAGGCCGTGGGTCTTAAGCGCTTCATCGATCAGCATCATGGCGCCGGTTTTTTTGTACGAAGCGCCCTCGGTAGACACAATGGTGGCCAACACCAGCGCCCGTTGTTGCGCCCGCACGGCCTCGAAATGGGGCCACAGCGGCATCAGCTGTTGCAGCATGGCTCAGCCGATGTTCAGGGGCAGGCTGCGCAGGCGCTTTTTGGTCAAACGATACACGGCGTTTGCCAAGGCCGGTGCCAACGGCGGCACCGACGGTTCACCCAAACCGGTGGGGGCATAATCCGAAGCCACGAAGTGCGTTGCAATCGCCACCGGCGCCTGGTGAATGCGCAGCAAGGGGTAGTCGTCGAAATTGCCCTGTTCAACGCGCCCGTTGCGCACCGTAATGCGTTCACCCAAAGCCACAGACAAGGCCTGGTGTACGCCGCCTTCCAGCTGCGCCCGCGCGCCGTTTGGATTCAACACCGGACCGCAATCCACCGCGCAGGTCACCTTGTGCACCCGCGGTTTGCCATTCTCCAGCGACACTTCGACGACCTCCGCACAGTAACTGGAATGGTCAATGGCGCAGGCGATGCCTAGCGCGCGTCCGTCCGGCAAAGGCTGGCCCCATCCGGCCTGTTCTGCCGCCAGGGTGAGCACGGCTTTCAGGCGCTCTGCCCGAAACGGGTGATCCGGGTGGTGTGCTCCAGGACGCTCCACCTGCAATTCGTCAATCATCTTGAGCCGGTAGGTTAGCGCGTCAATGCCCGCCGCTTCGGCCAGCTCATCGATGAAACTTTCCAGCGCGAACGTGCCATGCGTGGTGTGCACCGCACGCCACCAGCCGCGGTGCACGCCCGAATCCAGCAGGGCGTACTCGCAACTGCGGTTGGGCACTTTGTACAGCATGTTGCCGGTGCCGTCTGCTTCAGACACCCCAGGGTCGTTGGGGTTGCCGATGGTCAGATTGATTGCCGGCGTGGAAAAGCGCTGGCGGATGGCCTCGGGGTAACCGTCCGAACCCAGGCTGGCCTCAAAGCGGTGCACCGCCTGCGGCCGATAAAAATCATGGCGCATGTCGTCTTCGCGGCTCCACATCACCTGCACTGCCTGACCGGGACACTGTTGCGCCACCAGCCCGGCCTCGGTGACAAAATCCGGATTGATGCGGCGCCCGAATCCCCCGCCCAGCAGGGTCACTTCCAGCGCAATGTTCTCGGCCTTCAGACCGGTGGCCGCGGCCACCGAGCCGGCCGCCCAGTTGGGAAACTGGGTGGGCGCCCAGATGCGCATGGCCTCCCCGTCCAGCCGCGCCGTGCAGTTCATTGGTTCCATGGTGGCGTGAGCAATGAACGGCGCCTCGTAGTCGCCGCGAATGACTTTTTTCGCGCGCGCCAGAACCGCGTCCGGATCGCCCACCTTGTTGACCAGTTCCGCTGCGCTTTTTTGCAGGGCCTGGTGCATGTTCTGGCTGTTTTGTGCACTGCTTTCCTGCGCATGCGCGCCCTTTTTCCATTCAACTTTCAAGGCATCGCGCCCGCGCATCGCGGCCCAGCTGTTGCTGGCCACAACCACCACCGCGTCGTGGGTGTTCACCGGCGGACCGACCGCCTTGATGCTGAACACCTTGCTGACACCGGGCACTTTCATGGCTTCGCTGTGATCCACCGACGCCAGTGATCCGCCATATTCCGGGCAGCGCAACAGGCTGGCAAACAGCTGACCCGGCTGACGCACATCCAGGCCGTAGGTGGCCTGGCCGGTGACGATGTCACTGACGTCCACGCCCGGCAGCTCGTGGCCGATCAATTTAAAATCCTGCACCGCCTTGAGCTTGAAATCGTCGGTGTTTTCCACCCGGGCTGCGGCGGCGGCCAACGCGCCGTAGGTCAGGGCCTCACCATTGGCCGGGTTGATCACGCGGCCGCTGTGCGTGTGCAACTGGTCCGTTTCCACCGACCAGTGCTGCGCCGCGGCTTTGAGCAGCGCCGTGCGTGCGCGCGCCGCGCCTTCGCGCAGCGGCCCCCAGGCGTCGCGCACCGAACCGCTGCCGCCGGTGCCCTGGCGGCCGTATTTGTCGGCGTTGTTTTCGGCCTGACGCACCACCACCGTCGGCCAGTCCAGATCCAGTTCCTCGGCCACAATCATGGCCAGCGTGGTGCGCACGCCCTGGCCCATTTCAGATTTGGCCACGGTCACCGTGGCGGTGTTGTCGGCGGCGATGTGGGCAAAAGCGAAGGGACTGAAACCGGCTTCACCCGCCTTGGCCGTTGCCGCCGCTGGCCATGCGACGCCCAGGTACAAACCGCCGCCGGTGGCCGCGCTGAGTTGCAGAAATTCGCGTCGATTGATGCCCGCTGAGTGTGTGTTTTGCTGCGTTTTCATGCCGATTCTCCGGTGCTGTTCAGCTGCGCCGCGGCGCGTTTGATGGCCTTGCGCACGCGCAGATAGGTGCCACAGCGGCACAGATTGCCCTGCATGGCCTGGTCAATGGCCGCGTCGTCGGGATTGCGGTTGCCGGCCAACAAGGCCGCGGCCGACATGATCTGACCGGCCTGACAGTAGCCGCATTGCGGCACATTTTCTGCCTGCCAGGCCTGCTGCAAGGGGTGATCCCCGGCCGAGGACAGGCCTTCAATGGTGGTCACTTTTTTGCCCACCGCGGCCGACAGCGGCAATGAGCAAGAGCGCACCGGCGCACCGTCCAGGTGCACTGTGCAGGCGCCGCACAGGCCTTTGCCACAACCGAATTTGGTGCCGGTCATGTTGAGCACGTCGCGCAAGGCCCACAACAGGGGCATGTCTTCGGGCGCGTCGATGTCGTGTGATGTGTTGTTGATGGTCAATGTGATCATGGCGGTGTGTTCTGCATTTGGCTAGATCCATCATTATACGCCCGCCGCGGCGTGCGCGCAAAACGTCCACAGCACCGCAGGTCAGCGGCGGCAAAAAACCTTGCAGCCATTGCTTTTACCCGCGCATCGTTGATAATGAAAACGGTCACGCACGCCGTGGCCGCACAGCGCGCAACCGCCGTGTGCGCGCACAACAATCAAAAGAGGGTAATCACATGAACACAAACACCACTTCACATAAATCCATCACCTGCGCCGACGTACAGCCCGGCGATGTCCTGCTGTCCTATGGCTCCGGGGTGCTGTCCGATCTCATCCGCGTGATCGACGGCGGGGATTATTCTCACGCCTCCTATTGGGACGGCGGGCGCATCGTTGAGGCGGCGTTGAAAGGCGTCTCGGTGCGCAGCCTGGAAGACCTGGTCGAGTTACAGAATTACGTCGATGTGTGGCGTTTTCACAGCGACCAGGGCGACGTCATGGGCTCGGTCGACTGGCCGCCTGAACCGGTCTCCGAACGCGCCGAATGGTACCTGGAAAAACCCACCAGTTACGCCAACAACCAGCTCTACCTGGTCGGCGTGCTGACGCTGTATCGCAACATCAATCCTAAAAACTTTGACGACGAAATTTTGCGCACCGTGCTGGACAACGTGTATCGCCTGTTCAAACGCATCGTCGCTGGCGATGAGACCAAATCGGTGGTGTGCAGTGAATTCGTCTACCGCTGTTTTTATGAAAGCACCGACGATCACCGCTACGGTTTAAGCATCACCGGCGTGCTGTCTCCAGAAGACATCAAACAGGCCGCGGCTCCGGCCCTGGCCAAACACATCGACGATTCAGAAATGGGACAGCGGCTGCAGGCCATCGGCGAGTTGTTTCATGAAATCAACCAGGACATGACCTTGTACCCGTCGCGTCCGGGTTCAATGTACCGCGGCCCCAATCCACTGGTGGCGGCGGAAACGGTTTCGCCGCACGATTTACAAAAGTCACCCAATCTGGTGCACATGGGGCGTCTGAGCAAATGATTCACGCCACGGCGCCGCCAGCCAGCCGGCGATGAAACCCCACACGTGGGCCGCCGGCAACGGCGGCCACTCGGGTGCATGCTGCACAAGCAGGGGACTGAGGAACTGGTGGCCCAACACCAGCGCCATCAGCCACAAGGCGGCGGCGCGTTGCTGCGCACGCCAGCCGTGCCGCGCCGCCAGGCCGGGCAGCGCATAGAGCACGCCGGAAAACCCGGCGTACAACGGCACCTGAAACAGCCACAGGTGCACATCGATCAAGACCGCCGCCAGCAGCAATGCGCGCCCCACCCCGCGTTGCAAACCGGGCAACAACGCACACATCAACCCCAGTCCCAACAGATTGCCGATCAGGTGCGCGGCGTCCACATGCACCAGATGGGCAGTCAACAGGCGCCACAGCTGCTGCGGTTTTTCCACATCGTGCATCAAATCCGGGTGGGCAAAACCCCACAACGCGGCGACCGCCAGACACGCAGCGGCCGCCGCCCACACGGCGCGCTCAGGCACCGCCACCACCGACGCGACGACGCAGACGCCACAGCGGCCACAACAATACGCCCATCCACACCCAGCTCAGCCGACCCGAATAACCCGGCCGGTGTTTCACCACGATGCGTTCATTGGCCGCCGGTTCCCGCAGGCGCTGTTCAAAACGGTCCAGTTCGATCACCAGGTTATCCTGCATGCGACGCATCGCCTGCGCAAAGGTTTTGTTGCCGTCAAAGCGCGCGCCCTGCTGGCTGTAGGCACCGGCGCGCACGCCTTTGCGTTGCGACACCCCGGCGGCACGAAACAAGATGTCGCGCGAGCCCAGATCCACCACCGCCAGATCCACCAGCGTGCTGGCTTCGTGGTTGGTGCCCGGCACCACAAAGGCGCCCACGATGGTCAGGTAAGTCAGCGACAGCACGTTGTCCCGGCTTTGGCGAATTTGATCGTAGGACACCAGCGCCATCACATCCAGGTGAAACATGCGACCGACCTGTTGCAGCGAGTCGTGCGCCCGATCGCCGCGCAAATACATCGCCGGCACCACCACAACATCATCGATGTAGGGCTTGTTCACAAACGCTGCGCGGATCTCATCCAGCAAGGCCGTGGATTCGGCTTCTCCCAGCAGGCTGTGCCCACTGCTGGACGGAATCACCGCCAGTCCAACGCGCAGCGGCAAATTCAACACCGGGCGCGGCACATCATCCGGAATGCGCCCGTTGGGGTAAAGGTAGTTGACCAGAGAGGTGGAACGCGCGTGGCGTGTGCGGGTGCCATCCATCCACAACCCGCAGCCATGAATGAACAGCATCAGTGTCAACAAAATAAGGTTTCTGTAACGATTTCTTGCCATGTCAGGATCTCCTTGCAGCCCAGCCTCCCTGCACACCCCAGCACCGACTGCGCGCTGTGGCCACACTTTGGCTGGGCCTTGATTAAACTCCCGGCCGATGCTGCGCAAAAGCATTGAACGGTGCAAGCACGCGTAGTAAAGTGGCTGCAATGTGCACCGCACGTGTCAGCATTTAAGACTCAAGAAAACTCATGACCCGAACTGAAGAATTGCTCAACGCGCTGAAAAGCCTGCTGAAATCTCGCCAGATACCCTATGCGCAGCTGGCTCGCCATCTGGCGGTGTCCGAATCCACCGTCAAGCGCATGCTCACCACCGGCAAATTCAACATCGACCGGCTGGTGGAAATCTGTCGATTCCTGCAAGTCGACGCCGCCGAATTTCTGCAAACCATGCTGCGCCAGCAACAGCAGGTCAGTCAGTTGAGCATTGAACAGGAACGCGTGGTGGTGTCCGATGAGAAATTGCTGCTGGTGACGGTGTGCGCCTACAACCACTGGACCTTTGAGGAAATCCTCGACACCTATGCGCTGGACGAGGCTGAATTGATTAAATTGCTGTTGCAGCTGGAACGCATCCATTTTCTCGAATTGCTGCCGGACAACCGCATCCGGCTGAAAGTCTCGCAGCACTTTAAATGGCACAAAAACGGCCCGATTCAACGCTATTTCAACAGCCAGATCCAATCGGATTTCATGCGTTCGGAATTCACCGCCAACGGCGAATTGCTGCTGGTCGTGACCGGCATGCTGTCGCGCGAGTCCAACGCCGCAATCCAGCAGGCCATGCACCAACTGGCCGGCGAATTCACCGCCCTGTCCAGCCAGGACAAACGCCTGAAACCGCTGACGCATCGCTTTGGCAGTAACCTGGTGATGGCCATGCGCCCATGGGAACTGCCGGCCTTCGCGCATCTGCGTCGCAGCGAAAACAACAAGAAATTCTGATCAGCGGCCGTGCAGCAGGCGCATGCGCGAAATGCAACACCACAGGCCCCGAATTGTCAACGTCACACTGGCATCCATGCACCTAAGGCAGCCGCAGGTAAAAAATTTGGCCTCACGCTGAAATTCAAGAAAATGACGGCGATTCTTTCTCGACATTGGTATCATGACAGTCACCGTACATTGAAGAGGAGAGTATCATGAAACAAGCCACTTTTTGGGCGCTGTGCTGCGTCTGCACAGGCGCCCTGTCATTTGAAGAAGTCGAAGTCACACCGACCCGGCCGCTGGGCTGGCAGGCGGTTAACGTGCGCCAAGACGGCTTTGTCGCCATCAACGGCAGTCAACCGCTGTTCGGCGATGGTTCACTGAGCCTGGCCACCGACACCGTGACCGCGGGCCAGGACAAGGCCGATTATCAATACAGCTGGCAGCAGTCGATCAATCAGATCGATTTCCCGCAACGCACGCTGGGCAATCTGGACGCTTTGAACTTCGCCTGGTACCGCGACTCGGCCAGCACCACCGCAGGGCATTTCATTCCGGCCCTGCGCCTGCAGTTTTACGACGACGCTGGCACACCGGGGAACAGCGCCGACGACACCGTCGGTCTGCTGATCTGGGAAGGCGTGTACAACGGCGTGAACCCGGCGGTCAGCGATTCATGGCAGTTGACCGATGCCATCGATGAACACTTCTGGGTGTTCGTCAGCGCCGGCACCGGCGGCACCGGCGTGATTCAGAATTTCAACGCCACACTGAGCGACTGGATCAACGGCACACCGACGGGGCAACCGGGCGATCCCAGCGTCAGCCTGAGTGCCAACACCTACATCACCGCAATCAACACCGGGGTGGGCTCGGGCTGGAACAACGCCTTCATCGGCCACGTGGACAGCGTGCGCATCGGCTTCGGCGCGGACGACGACGTGTTGTTCAACTTTGAAGCCTGCGACGCGCCGGACGCGGTGGATGGCGCCGATGTGATCTTTCTGAATTCATTCGAATGCCTGAAATGATCGCATCTCCGCTGCGCCGAAACGACGCAATCGGCGGACTGAAATAAAAAAACACCCGGTGCGAACACCGGGTGTGAGGTGAAGAGGTTCAATGTGGTTTGATGCGGGCGCCAACCCGGTCGGCCTCACCAGTCGAATGAATCCACGTAAATATAGTCAGACACTTCACCTGTGGATTCATCGGCACCGAGATCCCAGGCACCGTGGAAGTTTGGCACTTCTTCGACGTTCACCGCGCGGGTGTCGTCGTCGATGTCGTTGGTGGTGTAGGCGCCACCGGTCATTGAATTGTCGCAGTAATCCACCATCGCCGAGGTGCGATTGATGTGGTAATCGTGATTGCGCCAGAAAAAGCCCGGATTGTCCGCGCTGAGGCGCGATGAGGTCACGAACGGTTCATTGATTGAAGTGGTTTCATTCATGTTCACGCAATCAAATGTCATGCTGTGAAAAGCGCCGTTGAATTCCGCAACCTTGGGCGAAGACGGGTCGTGCACGATCGAGGTGAGCACATCCAGGTGGATCAGCACGCCTTCGGTGTTGAGCACCGCCTGGGTGGCGTGGTTGTCGGCGATGGTGTCAAACATCAATGAAGCATTGAGGGTGTTGCCTGACACGATGTCGGAGTTGTTGTACAGCGAAATCACGGCCTCATCGCTGTAGCCACCGAAGCCGTCTCGCCCGTTGTGCACCATCAGGTTCTGATGCAGTTTGATCTCCTGGCTGGCGCCGGTGGAATCGGCATACAGCACCGTACCATCGTCGGCGCGGTTGTTGAGAAAATGCGTCTGAGATGCGGTCAGATTGAGGCCGCCTTGCAGATACAGGGCGCCGCCCTGCAAGGTGGCGCGATTGCCTTCCACTCGATTGCAGTCGATGCCATCATCCCAGCAACCGGCCTCGCCGTTGCCCCCAAATGGACGCAGACGACCGATGTAGGCCTGGGTGTTGTCGCCGATGAACAGTCCACCGCCGCGATACCCAGAATTTCCGGTGATGTGGGCTTTCTGGAATTCAAGGAAGGAAAAGTTCAGAAATTGACCCTCAATATAGATCCCCCCGCCGTTGCCGACGTTGTTGGCATCGGAATCGGCGGTGTTGTCGCGAATCAGCACCGGCACGGACAGCCGGCCATAGGTGCCGACGTTCTGGCCAAAATCATAGCGGCCGCCGAGAAAGCTGAGGCTGGAGCCTGTGGCGTACACGCCGCCGCCGTGACCGGTGGCCTGATTGCCAGAGATGCCGCGATAACTGGTCATTTCAACCGGATTCATCGGCAATGTGGTGCCGGCAAAGAATTGCAGGTCGCAGTCTGCCATGTAGATACCGCCACCCTTTGAATCGGTGCCAATGGACTGATTCAAAGACACACCGGAATCTTCATCCATGCGCATGTTGACGTTCTGGCAGTACACGCCACCGCCGTCAAAATGCGCGGTGTTGGCCAACACCAGGGTGTTGCGCAATTCAAAATGCACATCGAACTGACCGGGCGGGCTGTCGCGCTGCACGTAGACGGCACCGCCGAGGTTGGCGCTGTTGCTGACCACCAGCGAATCCAGCAGCCGTGTGGATGCCGAATTGCGTGATTCTACCGCGCCACCGAGGTTGCCATTGCCGCCGGTGATTTCAAAGCGGTAAATGTCCACCGCGCCGGTGTTTTGAATGAAAATCACCGGGCCGGTGCCGGTGCCCTGCAAATAGGTTTGCGGTGAATCGATGAACAGCGTGCCGCTGGCCGCAGCGGCGCAGTCATCGTAGCCGCCCTGCAACACCAGAGCGCGGGTGATGCTCAGGTTTTCGTTGTAGGTGATGCGGTTGTTTTCCGGCCCCGCAGCGACATGTATGCGATTGTAGTTTGTCGGCGAATCGATGGCCGCCTGAATGCTGGTGAAGTCGCACTGCGAATCGTTGCTGGCGCCCACCGTGGCGGTTTGTGCATCCGCTGCGTCGATGCCGCACAACAGCGCGATAAAAATCAAAGCCTTTTGAGATCGGTTGTTCATGAGTTTTCCCCTGTTTTTTTGGTTTTCATTCGGGTTTACGACGTCTGCCCAGCGGGGCGGACAGGCGCCGCAAAAAAAATCCCCCAATGCGCCGTCCATGGCCTGCTCAATTACTCGAAGCCGTTGCGAAAGATCACGTCGTTGCCGCTGCGCAGCACCAGACCTGTGCGCAGCTGCAAGGTGCCGCCACTGAGCACGCGGCCGCCGTCGGCTTCGCCAAGCACGCCGTGCACGGCATAGACGCCGCCATTGCTGCGCCCGCCACCGCCATCGATGCTGTGCTGACGCACTGAGATCGCCGGTTGCACCTGGCAGGCCAGCAGCAACAAGGCCACACACAGCGCACGGCGCAAGGTCCCATCGGCGTTCATTTCAAGCCCCGCGCTTGCGCGCTTTCCAGGGCCTCCAGACGCTGAGTCAGAGCCTCCAGTGAATCGCGCTGGGCATCAATCAGCGCCTGCTGCTGCTGCATCGCGTTGATCAACACCGGAATCAGTTCGCCGTAGCGCATCGAACGGGTGCCGCGCGCGTCATTGGCCTGCTCAACCACGGCCGGCAAAATCTGTTCGACTTCCTGCGCGATCAGCCCCAGGTGGGTGCCCGAATGGGCGCTGTTTTTCCACGCGTAGCTCACCGGCCGCAGCGCCAACACTTCGGGCAGACCGGCCTGTAAATCGCGGATGTTGGTTTTCAGGCGCTCGTCGGACGACACGTTCAATGGATTGACCGCGTACACGGTGTCCCAGCGGAACGACGCCGAACCCAGGTTGAAGGCGCCGTTGGCTTCAGGTTCCACGTCGGCGTTGAAATCCATGCGTTGGGTGGCGCCGTCGGAAACGACCCGCATCATGGTGCGCTTTTGCAGCGCGTTGCTGGCGTCGTAGTGATTGATGTGCAGCGCATTGCCGGCGGCCCTGAGGTCGAATTCAGGTTGCGCATTGTTGGCCAGGATCAGTGCCGCATCGACGCCGCCGCTCCAGCGATTCACCACCAGCGCGCTGTTGTCGGTGACGTCGCGCGCTTCCACGCGCAACACGGTTTCTGCGCCGCCCGGCGTCGAACCGACCGCCCCGGGGATGCCGTGAATGTGCACCGCCGCCTGCGGCGCGTTGATGCCCAGACCGATGCCACCGTTGGCGTCCACAAGAAACTGGTAGCTGCCGGTGGAAGTGAATTCGGTGCCGTTGCTGGCCCACACAAATGTGCCCAGATCGCCATTGCCGTTGCCGGCTTGCGCCGGTGTGCGCACACGGGCGTTGCGACCGGCGGCCAGCGAATAATCCCCGCCGGCCACATTGAACAGACCGCCCGGCACACTGGAGGCAAGGCCCGACGCGGTGTTGAGACTGCCACCTGAAATGTTTGCCAGCTCGCCCGAGGCGTTGTTGCTTGACCCCCCGGATACGGTGCTGGATTCCATGCCGGCCACGTTGCTGATGCCACCACCCACGGTGCCATTGCTTGCCAGAACCCGATTATTGACACCACCAGCAATGGTGGCAAATTGCGCGCCCGTGGTGCTGAGCACTTGGTTGTTTTGTCCACCTGCCACAGTGGAAAAGCTGTCCTGAATCAAATTTGTTGTGCCGCCACCGATGAATCCGCCGCGCGCGCTGCCGACGATCTGGTTGTTGGCGCTGCCGCCGATCCAGTTGACTTCACTGCCGCCGATGGCGCTGGTCGGTTCCACGCGCGCCGCGGTGATGGAATTGACTTTGACGATCAACGGCTGTGCGTCGGTGGTGCCGAGGAAATGGCTGTTCGGGTTGGTGCCGGTGTTGCCGTTCAAACCCCAGGCGTTGCCGCCGGTGAATTCACACAGCACACTGCCATCGGGATTGATTGCGCGCATCGCCGCGCCGGCAGAACACATGCCGTTGACCCGGCGCTGCACCTCGGCGCTGTTGATTTCACTGGCGCCGACCGCGCCGGCCACAATTTCCAGTGATCCGACCGAATCATTGGCCAATTGCACCTGGGTGATGGTGCTGGGCATGATGTCGATATTGTTGATGGAAAAATCCTGAATTTCGCGCGATCCCACCGCGCCGGTGGCGATCTTCGGCGAGGTCACTGACAGGCTTTGCAAGGCCAGCGAATCCACCCCATTGGCGGCGACAAAAGCCGATTGAATGGCGTACGGCGCGTTACTCACCGACTGTCGCGGCGTGAGCACGGTCAGCGGCGTTTGTCCGCTCGGCGCCAGGGCCAGTTCCAGCCACACCGCATCGCCACTGAACGGCGCGTCGCCCACGTCGATTTGCAGGGTGAAAAAGCCTTGACTGACGCTCACCGCGGTCGGTCCCTGAAAGACCACCTGATCAATGAACACGCCGCCGCTGGGCGCGTCATACAATTCCACGCGCACATCGTATGTGCCCGTGACCGGCTGGCCGTTGTCGACCAGTTCCCCCTGATAGATGAAGGCCGTGCCCTGCGGTGTGGCGGCGATCAATGGTTGCAACACTGCGCACAGCAGCAGAGCCAAAACAGCGGTTATTTTCATCGTGTATTCCCCAAGTGTTGATTGCTTATTGTGAGACTACGACGATGTAACCGGTGAGCGGACAGACCACAGAAAAAAACCACACGCCAGGCCATGCAACGCATGTGCAAAACCTGACGTGTGGGAAGAATTGATGCAGCGATCAGCCGCGCATCAGTTGCACGGCACCGGTGTCCACGCCGGCACCACAAACTCGCCGGCTGTGACCAGCGTGGTGTTCCACTGCTTGTTGTCCGATCCGGCGCCGCCGATGCGAATGTCGCGCTGGTTGGTCTGGTTGCCGGTCAACGTGTCGTTGCCGCCGTTGCCAAACTCAAAATCGCGGTCATCCGCGCCGGAAAGGTAAGCGTCCAGCACGTCGTTGCCACTGCCGCCGAATCCGAAATTGCGGCCCAAATGCATCAACAGGCGGTCCTGTCCGGAATTGGCCAGCAACAGGTCGGTGCCGTTGCCTGCATTTAAACGGTCGTTGTCTGAACCACCCAACAACAGATCGTTGCCATCGCCGCCGTTCACGCGATCAGCGCCGGAGCCGCCGAGCACCAAATCGCCGCCGCCATTGCCGTGCAAATTGTCAGCACCTGAGTTGCCCAACACCACATCGGTTACCGGCCCACCAAACACGTGATCATCGCCATCACCACCCAACAAGATGTTAAGCTGCGCATCGCCGACCAATCGATCACTGTTGGCGCCTCCCAGCAGCAAGTCGGTCTCACCACCGCCCATCAAATTGTCGCAGCCGTTGCCACCGGACAATAAATCCAGTCCGGCATCGCCACTGATGACGTCGTTGTCGGCTCCACCAAAGATCAAATCGCCGTTGTTTTGTCCATTGATCAAGTCGGCGCCAGCACCACCGATGATCAAGTCAGAACCATCACCACCGCTGAGCAGATCGTTGCCGGCGGAACCGATGATCACATCCAGTCCGGCGTCGCCGTCGATTTGGTCGACGCCGTCACTGCCGATCAGTAAATCGGTGCCATTGCCGCCGCTGACCACATCGTCACCGGGACCCGCGATCACCAGATCAAGTCCATCCTGACCCTGAATCTGATCGTTGCCAGCCCCACCAATGATCAAGTCCACACCGGCGCCACCGAACAAGGTTTCCACCAGATCCTCGTCGTTGTCATTACCGATCAACAAATCTGGCCCGTCGTCCCCAAACAAATTGTCCGACTGGTGACCACCAATCAGCAGATCCGGTCCATCGTTGCCATGCAACAGATCATTGCCTCGATTGCCAATCAGCACATCGAATGATGCATTGCCGAACAGTCGGTCGTTGCCACCACCGCCGACAATCAGATCAGGTCCGTCGTTGCCGAATCCATTGTCATCGCCGGTCCCCGCTATGATGAAATCCATGCCAGGGCCACCACTGAGGTTGTCGTTCCCATTGGAGCCAATGATCAGATCAAATATTCCGGGGCCGCCGTTCAAAATGTCAGCACCGTCGCCACCGAATATCAAGTCAACGCCGGCACCACCATTAAAATTGTCATCTCCACCGCGAGTGAAAACAAAATCATTGCCGGACCCACCATCCCCGGTGTCGTCCCCGAAACCGGTGAAGATAAAGTCCCGGCCACTGCCGGCAAACACCGTGTCCAGGCCATCATTGGTGAATATGAAATCACCGAGCACACCAATCAGATTGGGCGTGTTGCTGCCCACCACAGTGTCGTTGCCGTCGTTTCCCCAGAAAAACGAACCGAAGGGCAGAGGCACCGAGGCCACGGTGATGACGCCATTGTCGGTGTTGGTCAGGGTGTCGTTGCCATCCTGCCCGATGATGATGTCAATACCACCTTCGCCGATCAATAGATCATCGCCAGCAGCGGCGGCCAGCCAGAAGCCATCGCCCAGAATCAAATCGGCGAATCCGTCCGGGTCGACCGTGCCGTCATCGCCCATGTCGGCAGCCATTTCACCGCCAAACACTGTGTCGTTGCCAGCGCCACCAAAAATCAGATTGCCGATGGCCACTTCAAAATCGATGCCTGAGATGGTGAAGCTGTAATGTTTGCCGGCGCCACCGTGCACTTCGTCTTCACCGCGGCCGGCCAGAATCAAGTCGTGATGATCACCGCCATACAGCACATCGTCACCGGCCATGCCAACCACCACATCGATGCCGTCGTGCGCTTCCACACAGTCATCGCCCGGCAATGCCAAGATAAGACTGTGTTGGTCAGAACCGACGATCTGATCGTCCCACCACGTCCCAATGACAACCTGCACCACACCCAGATTGAATTTGATGTTGAACGTCTCGTTTTCACACAACACTTCCGCGCCTTTCAAATCATCGCCGATGCGACTCTGCTTTGTGTTGGCGCCGCTCAGGTGTTTTGAAAAATAGCCCGGACGGTCTGGATACGTGCCATCGTCCAACAGGAATTTGTCACTGATCCAGGGATCAAAATGATGCATTGAAGTGCTCACTGCATCCAGCATGGCGTCGCTGTCAATGCCATCTGCAAATGCTTGCCATGTGTTCTCCAACACCGATTGCCATGCACTCACGTCGGCTTCATTCTGGTTCTGCATGGCGTCAATCTGGGCTGCGCTGTTTTCGTAAGCGGTCTCATCAACGGTTTGAGGCGGCTGATAATCGGCCAGCACCTCGAGTCCAGCCACACAGGCTGTAAACATTTCATCGCCTCGGCCCAGCTGTCTTTCAACACCCACAACCATCGATTCGAAGGCTTGATTGTCCTGCTCCGTTTCATCGAAACTTGCTTCCGCCGAATTCATCAATTTGTCGCCCAAACCGGAGAAAGTCTTGAGCAAATTCAACATGCATTCATTGACCGACACATCGACATTTGCGAGTGTTTGGTTTACCTCTGCTGCCGCCGCGTTGACTGCGTTTTCTGTGGCCACCACATCGGCATCCAACCATTGCAACAGGGTGTCCAATTGTAACTGTGTATCGCTTTCAGCCTGTGCCATCAGTGCCTCACCGAACACGCCATCTGCCTGCGCCTGGTTATGGCCTGCGACCAGGTGTGACTGCATTTGTGCAATGAAGTCGTCGCTGTGCACCTGCACATCCAGCATCGCGGTATCCACCGCAGCATATATCTGTGCCTGGGTGTTCTTGATGTCCAACAACTCCGGTGTGCCGGGGCCGATGTTCACCACCGCTCCGGGGGCATTGGCGTAAAGTTCCAATGGTGAAAAATAGTCCACATTCATGGGAATTGCGATGCGACCATCGGTCAGTTCCCCCTGAAAATCAATGCGAACATGTCCGTCATCATCGACCAGGTTGTCGGCATAAAACACGCCACTGATGTCCGGATTCAGATTCACCTTGAGTAAGTGGGGCGCATGGATGTCAACCATCGTCAAATCCACCAACTTCAGTTGGTCCAGCGCCGTATCCAGAACCCAGAAGTAATACCAGTCATCCGACCGCAGCACATACAGGGCACCGGCGGGCATGACATCCACGACTGTTGTCAACATCCCCCCCTTGAGCGCAGGCATGCTGGATCTCAACGTGTCAGCGGAAGTTTCTGGGTCTACCGCAGTTTGACCACTGAGCACGGTCGCACCTGCGATCAATGTGGTCGCCACCAGGCGTTGCACGCCGCGCATAAACGACGTTTCTATTCTGTTTTTCTTCATATCAACTCTCTACTGTGCATGAAGTTATACATTTTTGTATATTTTTATCACCTTGTCCAGTCTAAAAAAAAGTAAAACCCTAAATATTTTTCCTTCAATGAACATATTATTTATATATATCAATTATTTATAATTTATTGATTTCACCGACATCAAAGGCAATTTGCAACACACCGAGACAAAAAACCGAATAAAACCACGGCCAACAGGCCGGCAAAGCGCTTGCCAATCGCCTGTGCGACAATTAATATGACGCGCATCAGGCTACACACACCGCCATGACTGAGAACTCTGAGAAAAAACGCCAGGACGATTTGGTCGCATCCCTGCTGTTCACGATCAAAAAACTGGCACGCTATCGCAAAAGCCGGAACCGCAGCATCACCCTGCAAACCACGGAGATTGTCAATGAGGCCTACCTGAAACTGGCCGAGCAAGGCAACCGTGAATGGCACAACGAAGGCCATTTCCTGGCCGCCTTTTCGGAAACGTTGCGGCGTTTTATTGTGGACTTGTATCGCCGCAAGAGCGCACAGAAACGCGGCGGATCCAGTCAGACCATTCACCTGGATGGCAGCGACATCGAATTGACGGTGCCGGACAATCACAGCGACTGGCTGACCCTGAATGACAAGCTGGATGCCTTGGACAAGATCGATCCATTGGCCCGTAAAATCGTCGAATTGCGCTATTTCACTGGCCTCAATCTGGAGGAAACCGCCGAAGCCGTGGGCGTGTCTCGCAAAACCGTGTCACGCAAATGGCGCTTTGCCCGCAGCTGGCTGCACAGCCGCCTGACCCTGGATGAAGACGTTTGAATTACACCGAAGATACACTGAATGAAGCGCGGCAAATATTCGAGAACGCGCTGGCTTTGGATACAGACCAGCAAAGAGCGGCTTACATCACCGAGGCCTGCGGCGACAACCACACGCTGCTCAATTGTCTGAAAGAATTGCTGCACACCGACGGCGCGCTGGAAGCATTCACCCAACACCGAGAGGACACCCACTGGCTGGAACAATGGATCAACCACGCCGAGACGAAAAACCACGCTTTGGATGCCAGTCGCTTCAAGGTGATAGAAAAAATCGGCGAAGGCGGCATGGGCTCGGTGTACCTGTGCGAACGCCTCACCGACGGCGTGCAACAACGGGTGGCGGTCAAGGTCTTGCACCGCCCGGAAGAAGACGATCTCAGCGCGGGCCGATTTGAACGTGAACGCCAGATTCTGGCGCAATTGAACCACCCCAACATCGCCCGCTTCATTGATGCCGACCGCCTGCCCGACGGACGACCCTATGTGGTGATGGAATTTGCCCCCGGCGCGCCGATCACCGCATATTGCAATGCGCAGGCCCTGAATCCAGACCAGCGAGTGCGCGTGTTTCTGAAACTGTGCCGTGCGGTCGAATACGCGCACCGAAATCTGATCATTCATCGCGACATCAAGCCAAGCAATGTGTTGGTGGACGAGCGCGGCGATTTGAAATTGCTGGATTTCGGCATCGCCAAAATTGAGCAAAGCGATGTCGCTGGCACACGCACCGGGCTGCACGCCATGACACCGGAGTACGCCAGCCCGGAACAATTTCGTGGTGAGGTGGTTTCAGTGGCCGCGGATGTGTATTCACTGGGCATTCTGCTGTTTGAACTGATCACCGGCACACGCCCGTACACTCTGAGCGAATGCTCGCCGGTGGAGTTTGAACGCACCGTGTCCGAATCCACAGCACCTGCGGCCAGCGAACGCTTGCTTGAATTGAAGAACCAGAAACGCTGGTGCATCCACAGCGCATCTTCGCAGGTCAGATACCTGCGTCAAGTCAGCAAGGATCTGGACCGGGTGATTGCGCACGCCATGGCCGCAGAGATCACAGAGCGCTATGCCACGGTGGCCGACCTGAGCGACGATTTGCAGCGGCTTCTGACCAACCAGCCGGTCAAAGCCCGGCGGCCAGGTTGGCTGTACCGCAGCAGCAAATTCATACGACGTCACCGGCTCAGTGTGACGGTGGCTCTGGCCGCGGTGTTGTCCATGGCCTCCATGGTGACCATGAATTTATTGCAGAATCAACGCATCCGCACAGAGCGAGACAGTGCGCTGCGGGAAAAACAGCGCGCCGAATGGGTCAGCGACGCCTTTGTGCAGGCTTTCCACGACGCCGACCCGACGCAGACGCTGGGGCAGGATTTGAAGGCCATGCATGTGCTGGAACAAACCGCACTGCAATTGCCAGACTTGATTCTCAAAGACCCCCAACTGGGCAGTCAGCTGGCCCTGATGCTCAGTAAAAATCTCAATCACATGGGTCAGCAGCAGCGCGCCTGGGCACTGCTGGAACAAGTCAAACCGGTGTTGCCGCAACTGCCGCAAAACTTGCAAACCCTGTACTACGATGAGTATTTTTATCTGATGATCAGGGACGAACGGTCGGCACAAGCCCTGGATGAACTGAACGCCCTGCCCGCTGCAATGAAGGACACGCCGGCCTTCCGTCTGGTGCGTGCCCAGCTGTTGACCGAGCACAGAGAGCACGCCCAGGCGGCGCAATTGCTGCAAGAACTGGTGGCGCAGAACGCGGCCGACTGGCCGCAAGATTTGCACGTGCGGGCCTGCATCACGCTGGCCCGGGTTTTAACCCGAACGCAGCAGCAACAGGCGGCCCTGGATGCGTTGTTGGCGTGCCGTGCAGAGGTGCAAGCGTTTGATCCCGAAGTGCAGCCGCGCAAACTGTATCTGTTGAGTCAGCTGGCATTTGAGCTGGGCAATGTCTACTACCGCATGCAGGCACTGGACGCGTCCAACGAGCACTACACCGAGTCGCTGGCAATCAAACAGCAACTGTTCGGTGAAAACCACATCTCCATGGCAAAAACCTACGATTACCTGGCCAGCAACATTTCACAACAGGGCGATTTTGCCACCAGCCGAGACCTGTTTCAAAAGTCCATAGACATTTTGACCGCCAACTTGGGCCAAACCAATCATCACCTGTCCACCACCCTGTTCAATTTTGCCTTGCATCACCACCGGCACCAGCAGTTGCAACAGGCCGAAGAACTGTATCACAAACCGATCGAATTGATGCGTCTGAATGGGCTGGAAATGCACGCCAATACGGCGCATTTCTATCAGGGTCTGGCCACTGTGCAAGTGGACACGGGCAATCTCAGCGCGGCCGAAGTCAATTTGCGCCGCAGCATTGAAATCGCCAGTCAGCTCACACCCGAAGCCACTGTCACGCGACTCGAATCATCGCTGTTGCTGGCCGATGTGTTGCACAAAGATGCGCGCGCAGACGCCGCACGTGCGGTATTGCTGCCGGTGCTGGAAGAAGCGCAACAAACCTTCCCTGAGCAGCACCCCATGCACCTTCTGGCCACAACCCTGGCATCCGCCCTGCAGGACAATCCACCCAACACCGCGCAAACACATTGAACCACCGTCCCCGCCGGTGCTATAGTTACATGAGTTCACATTCGCGGGAAAGCCAGCCATGCGCCAGACCAACGCCTTGACCCGACATCTGGTCTTTTTGGCCACCGGACTGATATCCGGCCTGCTCAGTGCGCTGGTGTTTTTCCTCGACTGGCTGCCGCAATGGTTGATGGATGCCTACCCCGGCGTGGTGTTGGGCAGCTGCCTGTATGCGCTGCTGATCTGGGGCGCACGCGCCCGCGCACGTCTGCCGGGCTTCACCTGGCCCCTGTTGACCGCTTTCACGGTGCTTGGCTGGCGTCTGGCGGTGCACAGCGTGGCCTGGACCGCCGGTCCGGTGTTTTTGTTCGCCGGCACCATCGGTGCAGCGGTGATGGCCCTCGGTGTCTGGCTGGCGGTGCAAAACATCACCCGCGTGGCCGCCTGGGTCGCACTGCTGGCGTTTGCCGGCGGAATCGGCGGGCTGTTGTTCGAATGGTTGGACGGCCTGCTGGATTCTGCCCATTTCAGTTGGGGGCTGGTGCTGTTCTGTGAATGGCAGGCGCTGGTGCTGCTGGGCATGTCCCTGGCCATGCAGCAGCGCGCCGGTTCGATCTTTTCAAATCACGGCGGCTGGTGAGTCAGCGGCAGTTGAATTCTGGACGATGCACCTTTGAATTCTCCCCGCGCCTGGATTGAGTGCGCAGCGATCCTGCTGAATTCTTTTGCAGCGCTTGGCCGCTTGAATTAACACTGGCAATGCAGCGGCTTTCATGGCAAAGTCGACCAAAGCAAACACACACGAGAGAGAAAGAGAGACATGTCCGACATCAAACGACGCCGGTTCCTGGGTGTGGTGACGGTGGCCGCTGGCGGCGTGCTGTTGCCCGGTCTGCACGGTTGCAGCCGCCATCAGGAACTGACCTTGCGCCACGACCCGCAGTATTTCCCGCAATCCATTGCCTCCGGTGATCCGCGCCCCGAGAGCGTGATCCTGTGGACCCGCGTGCACGACCCGGCCAACACAGGCGACGCGCTGGTGCGCCTGCAAGTGGCGCAAGACCCGGCCTTTGAGAAACCCCTGGTAGACACCGAATTCAAGGCCCTCAGCAGCGCCGATCACACCCTGAAAGTGCGCGTCACCGATCTGCAAGCGGGGCGCCATTACCATTTCCGCTTCATCTACCTGCAATCGCCTGAACTGGGCCTGATTTCTCGCGTCGGTCGCACCCGCACGGCACCGGCCGAAGACGCGGACGTCGCCGTCACATTCGCTCAGGTCAGCTGTCAGGGCTACAGCGGCCGGTATTTCAATACCTACCTGAAACTGCTGCAGGCCGACCCGGATTTTTTCATTCATTTGGGCGATTACATTTACGAAACCACCGGCGATTCAAGCATTCAAAACACCGAAGACGGACGGCAGATGCGCTTCAGCGATCGCGCCGGCGCGCTGCCGGTGCAACAGGGTGCGCGCACGTTTCTGGCCGCGCGGGCGCTGGACAATTACCGCGAGTTGTATCGCACCTGTCGCACCGATCCGGTGCTGCAACGGGTGCATGAACGCATTCCCATGATCGCCATCTGGGATGACCACGAATTCAGCGACGACTGCTGGCAGGACAGCGGCAATTATTCCTTTGGACGCAATGACGAGCACGACCTGGAACGTCGTCGCAACGCCGAACAGGCGTTTTTTGAATACATGCCGGTCGATCCGCTCGGCGGTGCGCAGCAACGAGTGGATCTGGATCGCGACAGCCAAACCCACCCCAATGCACGCATCTGGCGGGATTTCCGCTTCGGCCGGCATCTGCATTTATTGATGACCGATTACCGTTCACACCGGCCCGACCACCTGATCGCAGAAGACGCCTTTCCCGGCACCGTGGTGGTTGCGCAGGAGGACGTGCAGGCATTGCTGCGCGAAGCCGAACTGAATGGCGAGGCCATGGCCCCCATCCTCAGCCCCTACATCGACGTGGATGCGACCGAGTATGCGCCATTGAAAAGCGCCCTCACCGGCATCGTCACACAGGCCTACATGCGTGAAGGACTGAATGCGCAACAGGCCGGCAGGCTGGCCACACAGGCCGTGGCCGGACCGCTTTCAACCACCGTGGTCAACGCCCTGATTGACGCCTTCAACGCCGCCGTGCCGGCGGCCATGCAATGGCAGCGACTGTCGCCCGAAGTGATTGCCCAGGCGCCGCAAGGCATTGCCCATTTCACGCTGGGCAAAATCGGCCTTTTTTCTGAATTGGGGGCGCGGCTGTTCGTCGTTAAAGACACCTACGACCTGTACGCACGCAGCCGCTGCCGTCGCGCACCCGCGTGCCAGAATGCCTTTGGCCAGGCTCAGGACGCGTGGCTGAAGGCCACACTGAAGCAATCCACGGCGCGCTGGAAAATGCTGACCTCTTCGGTGTCATTCACGTCCATGGTGTTCGACCTCACCGACCCGGCGATGGGCATTCCCGAACCCTTGAACAAACGCTTTTATATGAATCTGGACCAGTGGGACGGGCTGCCTGATCAGCGCCGCGAATACGTTGAGCACCTGTTCGCCGAAACCGACGGCCTGGTGCTGTTGTCCGGCGACATCCACGCGGCGTTTGTCACCGAGCACGCGCACGGCACCGTGGAATTCACCGCGCCGGCAATCTCGTCCCGGGTGTTGCATCAGATGATCAGCCACGCGGCCCAGGACTCACCGCTGGATGAATCGCTGGTGCAGTCATTTCTGGATGGCCTGGAAGACGCACTGAAACATGCCGAACCGGGCATTCGTTACGCCAACACGCGTGCGCACGGGCTGCTGTTGCACCGCGTGGACGCCGAGGCGGTGCACACCAGCTTGCATCAATTGCCGGCACACTGGGTGCGCGAATCGCTGTACGAAGCGGGGGACACATTCAACGGGGCGCTGCAAACCAGGCGTTTTCGCATCGACGCCAAGGGCTTACAGATGCAGGATCACGACCCGCAATCACCCGACATCTGATTGATCCAATCGGCGATCAGCGCCAGGCCTTCGCGGTGCACCAGCGAACGGCCCAATTCGGGCATCATTTCTTCGGCGCGGGTTGAGGCCATGCGGTG
>JBNLBT010000031.1:0-31379 GCA_050303435.1 Marinicellaceae bacterium | reverse complement strand
TTTCAAAGCGATTGGATTGCGTGGCCTGATCCGGCCAGGCCAAAAGCCGCAGTGCGGCGCCGCGCTCATCGTCCCAGATGCCTTCCATTGCCGCCACTTTGGCGGGCTGGTGTTCCAGGGTGTTGAGTCCGTGAAAATCGCCGATGACGAGTTGCACCGGCGCCACAAACACCGCCATCAACAGCGCCATGCCCAGCATGATGCGTGCGCGGCGGACAAAACGGCCCTGCAACAGATAGGCCGCGGCCACGCCGCCCACAGCAAAAGCGGTGGTCAGGTAGGCGGCCACCACCATGTGCAAAAAGCGGTGGGGAAAGGACGGGTTGAACACGATGGCCCACCAGTCGGTGGGAAAAAACACCCCATTGGCATCGATGCGGTGGCCTTGCGGGGTGTGCATCCAGCTGTTGGCCGAGAGAATCCAGAACGCCGAGATCAAGGTGCCCACCGCAACGATCACGGTGGCGGCGAAATGCATGCGCGGTGAAACCCGTCCCCAGCCAAACAGCATCACCCCGAGAAAAGACGCTTCCAGGAAAAACGCCGTCAGCACCTCGTAACCCAGCAATGGTCCGAGCACGTTGCCGGTCAGCTGGGAAAATTCCGACCAGTTGGTGCCGAACTGGTAGGACATCACCACACCCGACACCACGCCGAGACCAAAGGCGATGGCAAACACTTTGATCCACATGCGGTAAATGGATTGATACAGTTTGCGGCCGGTTTTCAGCCACAGGGCTTCCACCACCACCAGAAAACTGGCCAGACCGATGGTGAAGGCCGGGAACACGATGTGAAACGCGATGGTGAAGGCGAATTGGATGCGCGACAGCAGCAGCGGGTCCAGATCAAACGGCATGATGGGGCGTCCTTTGGGTTGCGATTTGGGCGGCTGAATAAAGCCGTGGAGTGCGTCCGGACTGTGCTGTGGCGTGAGTCAATCGGGCCGCGATTTGGCGCGCGTTGCGCGGAGTTTTTGCTGACAAAAACATGGCCCGGATAGTATAGCGCATCGGCGCGCGCTGTGCACCCGATTGCGGGCGTCAAACGGTTTTTTTTGTGGCCCGCAAGGCCGCAGGCGGTGCTGGGGGTCAACGGCCCCGAGGCCCCGTCCAGGCCAGGCGTCGTTGCTGGGCCAGGGCGGGGATCGGGGCCGCTGTTCGGGATGGGTTATTTAAGGCACTTGGCAAAAAATCCCATCATGCTGCGGTACAATTCCAGGCGGTTTTCTTCGTGGGCAAAGCCGTGCCCTTCGTTGTATTTGACCATGTAGGGCACGGTCAAACCACGCGCGCGCAACTGGCGCACCATCTGATCCGATTCATCGATGTTGACGCGCGGATCGTTGGCGCCCTGGACAATGAACAGATCGGCTTTGATTTGGTCCACATTCAGGGCCGGTGAAACCGCGCGCATGATGGCCTGGTCGGCCGGGTCGTTCTCGTCGTACCATTGCGCGTAGACCTGCGCCAGATAGGGTTTCCAATAGGGCGGGAAGGCGGCGAAAAAGGTGAACAGATTGGACACACCGACGTAGTCCACGCCGCAGGTGTACAGATCCGGTGTTTTGACCAGGCTGCCGAGCGTCGCCAGGCCACCGTAGCTGCCGCCGTAAATGGCGATTTTCTGCGGGTTGAAATGCCCCGATTTGAGCGCGTGGGCCACGCCGTCTTCCAGGTCGTTCAACATGTTGCGACCGATCTGTTTGCTGCCCGCGAGCATGAATTTTTTGCCGTAGCCACCGGAACCCCGGTAATTGATTTGCAAGGTGGCGTAGCCGCGGCTGGCAAACAGCTGCACTTCCGGGTTGAATCCCCAGTCGTCCCTGACCCCGTATGGCCCGCCGTGCGGGTTGACGATCAGCGGCACCTGGCCATTGGCCTGCGCGCCGGGCGGCAGGGTCAGGTAGCCGTGCACCTGCAGACCGTCGCGGGTCTTGAATTGCATGGGCTGCATGGCCGCCATTTTATCCGCGGGCAGTTGCGGCATCAGTTCGAAAACCGGCGTGAACTCGCCGGCTTCGACGTTCAAGGTGTGGTAGGCGCCGTAGTGGCGGTCGCTGTAAATGTACAGCATCAGTGTGGCTTCGTCCTCGGTCTGACCGACCACGCTGTAGCGTTGCGCGCCGAAGCGTTTCTTGATGCGCCGATCGATGTCCTTGAAACGCGCACTGACCGGCACCAGCTCCGGTCGTTCGCCCTGGTAGTGGTAATAATCGATTTCATGGTGGCGTCGCCGCGAGGTTTCCAGGCCATCGATGTCATACACCGGGTGTTTAAACAGGGGCTGGATGACGGCATTTTTTTTCAGGTCGTAGAGGACGATTTCAATGGTGTCGTTGTGCAGATTGGTGGCCACGTAGGCGTCGTGCGGGTAGGCGCTCTGGGCGTTGAATTCCAGCAACGTGAACTGGTCTTGCCAACCGATCTTTTTCACCGTGGCAAATTCACCGTCCGCTTCACTGCGGTACTTCAGCAGATAGTCGATGCCGTTGGTTTGCTGCAACAGGGCTTTCAGCTGGCCGCCCTGATCAAAGTAATATTCGGTCACGGGGTTGGCCGGGTCCTGGATCTGAAAGAGTTTTTTCAGTGCGCCGTCGGCAATGTTCAGCAGATACGGTTCGAACAGTTCCGGGTTGTCCTTGTTCATCGCCACAACGATGTGTGCCGGGTCGTCCTTCAGTTCGGAAATCACGCCCACTTTGACCCCGTCGAATGGCGTCAAATGCAGCGCCTGGGTGCCATCGATGTTGACCGCGTGCGCGGAGTAATTCTCATCGCCGCCGCGGTCCTTGAAATACAACAGGCGGCTGTTGTTGGCCCAGAAATACGCTTCGATGAGGTCCTCGTCCTCACGAATCGCCAGCGTGCTCTGGCCGCTGCGCAGATTTTTCACGTACACGTGCGAACGGCCGTTGGCCGCTCTCTGGCGATACGACACGTGCAGGCCGTCCGGTGAGAGGCGAAACGTGCGTTTGTCCGGTCGCTTGAAATAATCTTCCACCGAGAAGGCGTATTGACCGGTTTCAAGCGCGGCCAGCGCGGCCAGTGTGGCCTGGCTCGATGGCAGCGAGGTGTCGCCGGGTCGTTGCGGCTCAGGGGTGTTGGTTTGTGGCGCTGGATCGGCGTGAGCACTGACCCACAGCAGTGCAGCCAGTGCACAGGCGATGGTTTTAATCATGGCATTCCTCTTGTTGCTTGGTTGGAGTGTTTAGAAACCAACAGGGGGGACAGAAGTTACAGTGGTTTTGTGCGCGCGGCAACCTGCCACTGAAGGCAACACAGAAATATGTTACAAACACATGACAGAATGCGCTTTAAAGGGCATGGAAGCACACGACCACATCACCCTGGAAATTACACAGGACAACAGGGATTATACATTTGACCTGTATTTGAACAACCGACTGATTCTGGATCGGCTGGATTGCGGCGGATTGCTGGCGGCCCTGCAGGGCCACTCGCACGGCTGCGCGCAAGCACGCGCCGCTGCGCCCCTGAAGGAATGCCCATTCGTGGAAATCATCGACACGGTGAGCCGCGTGGAATGGCACGCTTTGGGTAAAGCCTGAAGTTCGATTGATCGGTCATCGCCGCGCGCCGATGATTGCGTGCGTCAGCGCGATCAGAAATTCAATTCATCGTCCTGCCACACCGGCATTTGCGTTGCCTGCTGCCGGTGCAAACCTTTGCTGGGCCTGATTTTCACCGCCACCACTTTGTATTCCGGGCACATGGCCTCGGAATCGTGTTCATTGGAGGTCAGGTTGTTGACCATGATTTCAGGGAAATGGAAGGTGGTGCTGAGCACGCCGGGTTTGACTTCATCGGTGATTTCGGCGTGGATGTCGACTTTGCCGCGCGGCGATTCCACGCACACCGAATCGCCCTGGCGGATGCCGTTGGCCTCGGCGTCGTCGGGGTGAATCAGCAGCCGGTCTTCGCCGAGCAAGTCGAGGTTGCCGGTGCGGCGGGTCATGGTGCCGCAATTGTAGTGTTCCAGTTCGCGGTTGGTGGTCAGAATGTAGGGGTATTGCTGCGCGTGCTCGGTCAATTCGCGGGTTTCCTCGAAGGCCTTGAATTCGAATCGGCCGAGGCCGCGTTTGAAAGTCTCCTGGTGCAAAATCCGCGTGTCCTGTCCGTCTGCAGCCACCGGCCACTGCTTGCCGTTGTGGCCCAGTTCCGACCAGCGGATGCCGGCAAAAAACGGCACGATGCGGCTGATTTCATCGAGCACCCATTCGGGGTGATAGTCGGATTGCGAATAGCCCATGCGGTTCATCACGTCCACCACAATCTGGCCGTCCTGACGGGTGCCTGGCAGCGGCGCAATGACCTGATTGACGCGTTGCACCCGGCGTTCGCCGTTGGTGAAGGTGCCGTTTTTCTCAAAGAAAGAACTGCCCGGCAGCACCACGTCCGCCAGTTTCGCGGTTTCGGTCATGAACAATTCCTGCACCACCAGCAGATCCAGGCTTTCCAGCGCCTGACGCACGCGCTGGGTGTTGGGGTCGGTCTGCACCACATCCTCGCCCATGATCCACAGGGCCTTGAGGCGCCCGTCCAGTGCGGCGTCGAACATCTGCGGAATCTTCAGGCCTTCATCGGTGGGTGACGGGCGCTGGTAAAAATCGCTGTACAGGCGCTGGATGTCTGGGTCATGCACCGGCAAATAACCGGCGCCCTGATGCGGTTGCGCGCCCATGTCCGCTGCGCCCTGCACGTTGTTTTGGCCACGCAAGGGATTGACGCCCACGCCGGGCCGCCCGATGTTGCCGGTCAGCATTGCCAATTCGGCGATCTGCATCACCGCAAACGTGCCCTGCGAATGTTCGGTCACGCCCAGACCGTGAAAACTCATCGCCGCATCGGCGCGCGCGTAGTCCAGCGCCGCGGCGCGCACAGCGGCGCGCTCAAGACCGGTGATTTGCGCCAGCGCATCCAGATCGAGCGACAGAATTTCGGTGCTGAAGTCTTCAAAGCCTTCGGTGCGCTGGTTGAGAAAGCCCTCGTCGGCCAGGCCGGCGAGGATGATTTCATGCATCATCATGTTCAACAGCGCCACGTTGGTGCCGGGTCGCGGCGCCAGGTGGTGGGTGGCGTAGCGCGCCAGTTCAGTGCGCCGTGGATCGATGACGATGGTGGTGCCACCGCGCATGGCGAACTGTTTGAACTTGGCGCCGGTCACCGGGTGGCTTTCGGTCGGGTTGGCGCCGATCACCAGGATGCAGTCGGTGTGTTTGAGGTCGGCGATGGAGTTGGTCGCCGCGCCGGTGCCGAAGGTGCGCTGCATGCCCAGCGCCGTGGGTGAATGGCACACGCGCGCGCAGCAATCGATGTTGTTGGAACCGATCACCGCGCGCATGAATTTCTGCATCAGATAGTTTTCTTCATTGGTGCAGCGCGCCGAGGAAATGCCGGCAATGGCGGTGGGCCCGTGCTGTTCGCGAATGCCTTCGAAGGCATTCACCATGTGCGCATAGGCTTCGTCCCAGCTGCACGGGACCAGTTCACCGTTGCGCCGGATCAGTGGTGTGCGCAAGCGGTCGGGGTGATTGTAAAACTGGAAGGCGTAGCGGCCTTTCAGGCAGGTGTGGCCCTGGTTGACCTCGGCATCGGCGGCCGCCTGAATGGCGATGATGTCGTTTTCAATGGTGCCCACTTCCAGGTTGCAACCGACCCCGCAATAGGTGCACACGGTGCGCGTCTTGCGCTCTGCGCGGGTGGATTTGGCCATGAACACATCGGATATGGCCGACGTGGGGCAGGCCTGGGCGCAGGCACCGCAGCTGACGCAATCCGAGTCCATGAACGATTGGTCCGCGCCTTTGATGATGTGCGCATCGAAGCCGCGGCCGGCCATGTTGAGCACAAACTGGCCCTGAATTTCATCGCAGGCGCGCACGCAACGGTAGCAATTGATGCATTTGGACAATTCCGAACGCATGTAGGGGTGAGAGCTGTCCTTCGGTTTGTCGGTGTGCGAGGCGCCGGCCGGGTAGCGCACCGCGGTGATGCCCACCGACGCCGCCACACTTTGCAGCTCGCAGTTGTTGTTGACTTCACAGGTCAGACAATCCAGCGGATGATCGGTGAGCACCAGCTCAATGATGTTGCGGCGCAGGCGCCGGATCGACGCCGATGAGGTGTGAATGTGCATGCCGTCGCTGACCGGTGTGTGACAGGCGGCCACCACGCGGCGCGCGCCGTCGGCTTGCGCCGCCACTTCCACTGAACACACGCGGCAGGCGCCGAACGCGTCCAGTCCAGGCGCATCGCACAGGGTCGGTATCGGGTGCTCCGGTGCCACGCGGCGCACAAAATCCAGCACGCTTTCGCCGGCCTCGCAGGCGTGTGGCCGGCCGTTCACGTGCGCCACGGCGTGAGACGGGGGCGCGCCGTTGCCTTGTTCAATCGTCATTGCACCACCTCGTTCAGTTCGTCGGCAAAATGTTCCAGCGCGTTGCGGATCGGCAGCGGGATGCCGCCGCCGTGACCGCACAAAGAGCCGCGCGCCAGGGTGTCCAGCAGGTCATCCAGCAGGGCCCGGTCGATCAGTGCGCCGGTTTCCAGCGCGGCGCTGAACAGTTCCAGTCCGCGTTGGGTGCCCAGCCGACAGGGAAAGCATTTGCCGCAACTTTCGTGTGCGGCAAAGGCGAACAGGTGGCGCAGGTATTCGGCCATGGAAAAGTCCGCCGGCACGCACACCACCGACGCGTGTCCAAGCAGAAAGCCGTGTTCGGCAAAAGATTCAAAATCCACGCAGAGATCGGCGATTTTCTGGCGCGGCACCAGTCCGCCCAACGGCCCGCCGATGTGCACCGCCTTGACCGCCGTGCGAAAGCCCTGTCCGAGCTGTTCAAACACCTCGGACAGCGGCGTGCCCATGTCCACTTCATACACCCCGGGGCGATTGAAGTGTGAGTCCAGGGACAGCAATTTGGTGCCGCTGGAACGCGCGGTGCCGAGCGCGGCAAACGCGTCTCCGCCCTGGGACACAATGCGGTGCACGCAGGCCAGTGTTTCCACGTTGCTGATCACCGTGGGCTTGTTGAACAGGCCCTGTTGCACCGGGTAGGGCGGCCTGACGCGCACTTCGGGCCGCTGGCCTTCAAGTGAATTCAACAGCGCCGTTTCCTCGCCGCAAATGTAGGCGCCCTGGGCCTGCACCAGACGGAAATCAAAATCAAATCCGCTGCCCAGAATGTCCTCTCCGAGCAGCGACATGCTGCGCCACTGGTCGATGGCGTTTTGTATGGTGTCGATGGATTGCGGGTATTCGCCGCGAATGTACAGCACACCGCGCGAGGCACCGACGATGCGGGCGCACAGCAACAGGCCAAACAGCACCAGGTGCGGGCGGTGTTCCAACAGGTAGCGGTCGGAATAGGCGCCGGGATCGCCTTCGTCGGCGTTGCACACAATGAATTTCTGCCCGTCGGGTTGCTCGGCCGCGGCGCGCAATTTGAAGCCCAGCGGGAACCCCGCGCCGCCGCGTCCGCGCAGACCGGATTTTTCAATCGCTTCGAGCCAGTGTTGGGGGCGGTTGTGCAGCACCTCGGCCAGCAACGCCGACAATTCAGCCGGACTGGGCGGGCGCCCGGTGAGCACCGCGGAGCCGATGTGACCGGTGTGGTAGTGCTCGGAATCCATGCTCAGTGATTCATCGCGCAGGAGCGCCTGAATTTCGCGTTCGGACAGGCCCGAATAGTTTTTGCCGCGGTAGTGGAAGGCGCCGTTTTCATGGCAGCGTCCCAGACAGGTCATGGTGCCAATGGCCTCGGTGCCGAGCTGTTGTTCCAAGGCCTGGCGCAACGGCCCCTGGGTGCCGGCGCACAGACAGGCCGAGCCGTCGCAGATGTACACCTGCTTGCTGCGGTGTTGGGGGTCGAGAAATTGATAAAAACTGGCGGCGCCGTGCACCGAAGCGGTGCCGATCAGGAAGTCTTCGGCCAATGCCCGACGCTCGGCATCGGGTTGCGACATGCGTTCAAAGAGTCCGTCATCCAATCCCTTGCGACCTGACAAATGACTCAAATTTTTTGACATGCTGTGTTACTCTCTCGATGTTGATTTGATTATATAGAAATTGACCATGACCCTCAACTCGGTTCACACCGTGAGCAGATGGCGCTGCAGCGCCGACGGCGCAGAGCGCGACCGCGACGCGGTGGCGGTGGAGATGCCGCTGGAAATCCGCATCGGCCACAGCCCTGAGGCCATGCAACCATTCATTGTGACCTTGTGCACGCCGGTGGACCTGGACGATCTGGTGCGCGGTTTTCTGTTCACCGAAGGCCTGATCAATGGCATTCAGGACCTGCGTTCCCTGCAGTTCACAGAAGAGCCGCTGGGTGTGGTCGCCGATGTGTTGCTGGATGCGCGCGTTGACCTCAAGCCGCACCTCGACAATCGCAGACAAACCATGCACGCCGGGTGCGGTCTGTGCGGGCAGAGCGGCATCGATCGCCTGTACCGCCGCCGCTGGCCACGCGTCACAGATCCAACCGCGCCGCTGGATGCGGCGTTGATCCGCGCCTGGCCGGGCCGCATGCGCGCAGCACAACAGGCGTTTCGTCGCACCGGCGGCATCCACGCCAGTGCTTGGTTCGACGGCGACGGGCAACTGCGCTGTCTGCGTGAAGACATTGGCCGGCACAACGCCCTGGACAAACTCATCGGCGCCTGGCTGCGCGAGCGGCCGGTCGCACCGATGCGCGGCGCGGTGATGCTCAGTGGCCGGGTCGGTCAGGAACTGGTGATGAAGGCCGTGAGCGCCGGCGTGCCTGTACTGGCGGCGATCGGCGCGGCGTCTTCGATGGCGCTGGAACTGGCCGAAGCGCATGCATTGACGGTGCTCGGATTTGTGCGCGCCGAGGGCTTTAATCTGTACACCTGCGCAGACCGCATACAGCTTGAGACATGAGTGATGCCACGACAGATGCGCGCGTGGCCTGCCTGCTCAACGGCGGCGCATCGCGTCGCATGGGGCGGGCCAAAGGCGATTTGCCGCTGGGCCATGGCACCTTGCGCGATTGGATGCTGGCGTGTTTGCAGCGCTGCGATGTGCAGCGGGTGTGGCTCTGCGGTCCCGGCGGTCTGAGCGACGCGCACCCGGGGCGTGGCCCGCTGGCCGGCATCGACAGCGGTCTGCGCGCTGCACCGGAGCAGGCGGCGGTGTTGTTTGTGCCGGTGGACATGCCGTTGCTGACGCCGGTGCACTTGAATCGCTTGTTGAATGCGCTCAAGAATGGGGTCGATGCGGTGTACTACGCCGCACAGCCACTGCCGCTGGTGCTGCGCAATGACGCGGCATTGCGTGCAGAGGTTCAGGCCAGACTGTGTGGCACCAACCCGGCCCTGCGCGCCCTGCTGCAGGCCTGCCGCTGCGTGCAATTGCCGATCGGGCACGACGATGTGCCGTGCCTGATGAACGTCAATACACCGGCCGATTGGGCGCGGGTGCAGCCGGGCTTGCTGGATGCAGCGGCGTCAGGCCCCCACACCGCAGACGATGGATAGAGGCCTGCAGACGGTGCTCAGTCAAACCCGTGCGCAAAGATCACATCATCGCTGATTTCATTGTTCAGCCACAGCGTGTGATCGCCGTCGAATGACACTTCAAACACATCGAGGTCGCCATCGCCGTCAAAATCCGCCATCACGCTGCCTTTGCTGTCGACGTTGCCGTAGGCGACGCCGGAATCAGTGAAAACACTGCTGCCATCGTTGAGAAACACCCGGTCGGTCGCATTGGAAGTGAAGCCGTCGGTTTGCCAAACATCCAGATCGCCATCACCGTCAAGGTCCAACACGTGCACCTGGGCGGTGTTGCCGAAGCCGAGTGACTGGCCTGAATCAACCAGAGTGCCGTTTCCATCGTCCTGATTCATCCACACCCGGTTGCCGGACACCCCGCCGGCGTACAGGTCCAGTGCGCCATCGCCGTCGAAGTCACCGACCCCCAATGCGCGTGTTGATTCGCTGCCCAGTGTCTGGCCACTGTCGCTCAGATTGCCCAGGCCATCGCCCAGCCAGATTTGATTGGCTTGACCGAGATTGCCCGCGGCCACATCGGGGTTGCCGTCGCCATTGAAATCTCCGGCGGCCAGTCCGCGGGTGTTGTCGTCGCCGATCGGTTGCACCGACTGGCTGAAAAAACCGGCGCCGTCGTTGATGAACAATTTGTTCACGCCGTCGTTGCCGTTGTACGGGGCGTTGCCTTCGATGATGTCCAGATCGCTGTCCAGATCGACGTCCAGGAACAGCAGGGCGCCGGTGTTTTCCGTGGTCGCGAGGTTGCGGCTGCTGGTGTAACGTCCGCTGCCGTCGTTGATGAACAGCGTGGTGGTGGCGTCCAGTGAAGCGCCGACCAGCAGGTCCACGTCGCCGTCGCCATCGACGTCGCCCATGGCCAGTGCGGTGATGCTCAGGCCTTCGGTTTTCTGCACCACCCGACGGGTGATGTTGAATTCGCCGTTGCCCAGATTGCGCAACATGCGCACATCGCCGCTGGAGTGGCCCACCGCCACATCGATCAAACCATCGCCATCGAGATCGCCGGCGGCCACTGCGGTGGCCTGACCGCTGCCCAGGGTGGTCTGATAATCCATCACACCGCCGCCTTCATTGTGCCAGATTGTGCCGGGTTGGGCGATGTTGGCGGTGATCACGTCCAGCAGTCCATCGGCGTTCAAATCCAGCAGCACCTGGTCGTAGGTGGTGGTGGTGGTGAGGTCCTGCACCACCTGGGTGAACACACCGCTGCCGTCGTTGAGGTGAATCTGATCGGTGCGCGGGCGATCGTTGCCAATGAACACATCCAGATCGCCGTCGCCGTCCAGATCACCCAGGGCGACGCTGGCGGAACCGAAGGAGCCCACCGTGGCGCCCTCTGTGAACACGCCGCTGCCGTCGTTCAGAAACGCCTTGTTTTGACCCGAAGTCACAATCAAGGCGTCGACGTCGCCGTCGCTGTCCAAATCGCCCAAGGCCAGGTCGTTGAAATCGCCTGCGCCGATGTGCAGCGCGGACAGGGTGAATGCGCCGCTGCCATCGCCGAGCCAGATCAGCCGGTCACCGGCGCCGTTTTGCGAAAACACCACGTCGTTGTGACCGTCGCCGTCCAGGTCGGCGTGGGCCACACGTGAAGACGGGCCGACGCCCAGGGTTTGTGCTGCTGCGGTGAACTGGCCGGTGCCGTCGTTGAGCCACAGGGTGTTGTCGCTGCCGGGCGAATGCTGGCCGACCACCGCGTCGATGTCGCCGTCCGAATCCACATCGAACAGCGCCGCGTCGTTGTGCGCACTGGTGCCCAGGGCCTGGCCGGCGTCGGTGAAATTGCCGGCGCCGTCGTTGAGCATCACCAGACTGCCAAATTGTATGGTCATGACCCACATGTCCGGCGCGCCGTCGGCGTTGAGATCGGCCATGCGCACGGCGTTGACGTGGCCCAGGTCATATATCACCGGATTGTCGGCAAAAACGCCCGGCGCAATTTGCAGCCACAGCAACACGCCCTGTTCATTGTCGGCGGTGACCAGGTCCAGATCGCCGTCGCCATCTACGTCCGCGGCTTCAATGCTTTGCGCGGTGGAGCCCAGCGGTGCGGTCCACCCGCGGGTGAAGTGCTGCGCCTGGCTCACGCCGCAACCCAGGACTGTGAGCGCGGCGATGCACAGGGCCAATTTGGCTGCGCTTTGCTTGCTTGAATGCATCTTGTTTCTCCGTTGTCTTGTTTCGAGTCGCCTGGGTCACATCGCAGCTGCGCTGCGTCACTCCAATTCAGGCCAGAGTGATTATGGCATCCACCCCCAAGGCAGAGAAGTGTTCATCTTTGCACACAGGGCATTTGTCGAGAAATGTCGAATTTGCTCGGGCACAAAATTCCAGGGGCAATGCACGGCCCACGGGCCGCATGCAGGCGCATTCCTGCGAGGACTTGGCGAACTTTCGCTGCGCCGCCGTGGTCTGTCTGCACGGTGCCATCAAATCAGGCTGATGGGGTTAACAGGCTCTGAAAAGGGTGTGATAAGATGAGGCCGATGACGGGTTCTTTGGGAGCAGGGCTGGACGTCAGATACTGGGTTCTGTTCACGCGATTGACTGCGCTGTTGCTGTGTCTGCTGCAATGGCTCAGGCCACCAACAGGGTGTAATAATAGTGTCACAGGCCCGCAAGAGTCGGATGGGGTGCAGCAGGGTGAATGAATCAAACAAACGGCCATCAGATATCGAACCGACGGGTGAGCTGCAATGGCTGGATCCCGAAGTCTATCAGCGTCTGCGGCAGCTGGCGCGCCTGGTGTTGCGCAACAAAATGCGTCACCAGACCATGAACACCACCGCGGTGGTGCACGAAGCCTATCTCAAGCTGTACCGCAAGACCCCGCGTCAATGGCAGGACAAAGCGCATTTTTTTCGCACCATGGCGCAAGTGATGCAGCAGATTGTGATCGATTACGCGCGCCACAAGAACGCCTTGATGCGGGGCGGTGCACACGGCACCGTGGGACTGGATCAGGCGCCAGAACAGGACCTGGCGGCGGCCACATCGGTGCTGCCCAGCGCCGGCTTCGCCCGCGCCCTGGAACAGCTGGCGCGTCTGGATGCCACCATGCGCGATGTCTTCGTGCTGCGCTACGTGGCAGGCTTCACCTTGCATGAAATCGCCGACTTTCTTGACACCACGGTGCATCAGGTGGACAAGGCGTCGCGCATGGCCTGCACGGTGGTCGGACTGGAGCTCTCACCGCCATGATATTCAACCCGGCGGAATGGTTGGCGGTGTCGGCGCTGCACGAACAAGTGCGCCATTTACCGCGGTCTCAGTGGCGCGATGCCTTGAGTCACCACTCGGCCTCCGACTCGGTGAAAGCGCAGGTGCTGCATTTACTCAATGCGCAGGATCGCGGGGCGGGTGACTGGCTGCAGGCACTGGCCACCATCGATTTCACCGAAACCGACGAAAGCCGTGAAGATTCGGATCTCAGTGGCCACCGCCTGGGCGCGGTGCGGCTGCAACGCAAGCTGGCAAGTGGCGGCATGGGCGAAGTATATCTGGGTCAGCGTCGCGGGCCCGGATTCACCCAGGCGGTGGCGGTGAAAATCATGCACGCGCACCTGGACGATGAATTTGCCCGCCGCTTTCGCACCGAAACACAAATCCTCTCGCAGATTCAACACCCCAACATCGCGCACTTGATTGACGCCGGCCTGTGGCGCAACAAGCGCCCGTATCTGGTGCTTGAATACGTTGATGGTCTGCCGATCCATGAACATTGCATCCGCAATCGCCTGTCGCTGCAGGCGCGCATCGAATTGATCATTCAAGTGTGTGAAGCGGTGGACACCGCCCACCGGCATTTGATCCTGCACCGCGATTTGAAACCCGGCAACATTCTGGTCGACAACGAAGGCACAGTGAAACTGTTGGATTTCGGTATTGCCAAGTTGCTGCAAGGCGAGGAGGTGGTGCAGCACAAGCACAACACCGCGCTGATGACGCGCGAATACGCCAGCCCGGAACAGCTGCAAAACAAGCCCCTGGGGGTGGCCTCGGATGTGTTCAGTCTGGGGTTGATCGTGCATGAGTTGCTCACCGGCACCCACCCGTATCGTCTCGACAATCCGGTGTTGCGCGAACAGGACCTGTTGCAGGGGCGTTTTGTGCACCCGTCGCGCGCCGCACAGCAGCACGCCGTGCGCCACCCGCCGCTCAGCGCATCGCCCAGACAATTCAAGGGCGATCTGCAGCGCATTCTGTATAAATGCCTGTCACCGCAACCGGACGAGCGCTACCCGGCGGTGCGCATTCTGGCTCAGGATTTGCGCCGCTTTTTGCGCAATCAGCCGGTCAGTGCCACGCGACCGTCGCTGGGCTATCTGTTAAAAAAACTGGCCACACGGCATAAAATTGCGGCCTGGTCGCTGCTGGTGGCCGTGCTCGGTGTGACCAGCGGGCTGGTGCTGGCCATCCATCAGGCCAACGTGGCCCTGGATCAGCGCAATCTGGCCCTCAGGGCGCAACAGAAATCCGAGGCAATCTCCGATTTTTTCATTGAAATTCTCAAATCACCGCGGCCAGAAAACACGCGTGGACAAAGTGTCACCGCGGTGCAGGTGTTGGACAACGCCCAGGCCAAACTGGCGGGCCTGAACATCGACGATGAAGAAACCCGTAGACTGTTGTTTGGCGTGCTGGCTGAATCCTATGTGCAATTGGGCCAGGCAGAAACCGCCGCAGAAGTGATGCAGCAGGCCACCGCGGGTTGCCGTCCTCCGCGCAGCATTCGTTGCGCCGAAGCGCTGTCGTACCAGGGCTATGTGAGCAGCAAACTGGGGCGGGTGGCCTCCAGCGCCGAGCTGATTGCGCAAGGCGAAGCCTATTTGCGCCAACACCTGGCCGACCCGACGGCATTGAATGCCTTGCTGGACAGCCTGTTGCGCAGCATCGAAGTGTACTTCCGCAACGGCGACGACGCCACCGCATTGCGTTCGGCGACCGAAGCCCAGTTGCTGTATTTTTTTCTGGCCCCGCCCGATCCGGCCCGTATGGCCAACATTCACCAGTCCATCGGTCTGGTGATGATGAACCTCAAAGCCTATGCACAGGCCGAAGCGCATTTACTTAAAGCCGTGGATGCCTACACCGAACTGCTGGGCCCGGATGATCTGAAAGTGGCCAGTTTGTACAACAACACGGCGGTGATGTACCAGGTGCAGCGCAAGATGCGTCCGGCGATTGAATACATGCGCAAATCGATGCGCATACACGACCGTGTGTTGCAGGTGAAAAACACTCAGGTGGCCACCAATCACCGCAACCTGGCCCGGTTTCACCGCTACCTCGGTGAAATCGATGAGGCCCTCTCCGAATACCGCCTGGCCCGGCAGATCGTGATCGATTGGGAAGGACCCAACAATCCTTCGCTGACGGTGATCCATCTGGAAATGGCGGACTTGCACCTGCTCAATGGCGATGCGGCAGCGGCGCAACCGCTCTGGAGTGCCGCCGCCGCGGTGTTTGACAACGAAGCCCAGCGGGTGTACCAGTGTTATCACCATTTATTGGCCGCCGATCTGGCCGTGGCGCGCAACGACATCAGCGCCAGTGAAGACGCGCAAAGCGCTTACCATCAGTGCATGCAGGACATCAAATACCCGGTGCCGGAATTTGAGCACCGGCTCAAGTTCATCCAGGCGCAGGTGTTGGCCCATCAACACCGCATCGATGCGGCGTTGCCATTGGGCGAACAGGCACTGATGCATTTCAGCGACGCGGCGCACATGGATCGCAGCGAAGCGCAGCGCATCCGCAACGCCATTCAGAACTGGTCGCCCGTTCCGGGGAATTGACCGCCCACGCAGCGCCTTCACAGCCAGTTTTTCAAAAAAAATCAGGGGCTTTACGTTTAAGAAATGTGAAGGCGGCGCATTGTGCGGCCAGATGGCCCGCAGGCCCGCCGAATCAATTCAACCAGCAATGGAGACACCGGGTGTGAGTGAAGTCAAGATCCAAAAAAGCGACGGCGAATCGTCCGTTCAGGCGCACAGCCGCAGCATGGGCGCGGCATTTGAATCCATGTATCAGGAGATTCACCGCATCGCGCGCCATCAATTGGGGCACATCCCGCCGGGACAAACCATCACACCGACCATCCTGGTGCACGAGTGTTTCATCCGGCTGCAGCAAATGACCCGGCTGGAATACAACGATTCCAGCCATCTGAAAAAAATCTCGGCGCGCTGCATGCGCTATTACATGGTGGATCTGATTCGTTACAAGTTCCGCCAGAAGCGACACGGCGACAAGGTCGACGTAGAAGTGGGTGAAATCATCGGCGATGAAAACATCCCCTTTGATCTGTTGCAACTGGACGATGTGATCAATCGGCTGGAACAGATTGACCCGCGCCTGGCAGAAATCACCGAGATGAAATATTTTTCCGGATACACCATCGAACAGCTGACTGAAATACTCGGCGTCACAGAGCATGAAATCAACAAACGCTGGAAAATGGCCAAGTCGCTGATGAAGAGCCTGCTCAGCGACGCCCTGGGTTGATTCGCCACCGCCCACAGTCATCGACCCAATTTTCCAGGTCCGCCGTGGACACTTGATCGGGCGGGTGTTAACATGGCCCTCTTGTTTATCAGTCGCGTGGGTTTGCGACGGCCGAACTGGCCATTGGATGCAATCCCAGGCGTCGCCCAATTGAGGACAGCACATGACATTACTCATCGCCGACAATCTTGTGGTCAGCATTCAGTACAAACTCACCGACGACGACGGACAAATCATTGATCAATCCGAAGGCGAGCCGCTCAAATACCTGCACGGCGCCAGCAACATCATCCCCGGACTTGAACAGGCCTTGACTGGCAAAGTCGAAGGCGACAGCCTGAACGTCACCGTGGCGCCGGAAAACGGCTACGGCGAAATTGTGCCGGAGTTGATCCAGGTGGTCAACGTCAGTGCATTTCAGGGCGTCGAAAAAATTGAACCGGGCATGATTTTCCAGGCCCAGGCGCAGGACGGTTCCAGCCGCCGCATCATGGTCAAACACGTGGACGGCGAACACGTCACCATCGATGCCAACCACCCATTGGCCGGCAAACAGTTGCACTTCGAAGTCACCATAGAAGCGGTGCGAGCTGCGACCGAAGAAGAAATCCAGCACGGCCACGCGCACTGACACCCGAACACACCGCGGCCGAACTGGTCGCGGCCCGCTTGATGCATCCCCTCGGCGCTGGCCATTCCCCCGGAATTGTCATGGAAACTGTAAATTATTGTTACATCCGTAACTGTTTTTGCCGGGGGCTCCGCGGCGGTTTTTGGCCCGAATTTCACCCCCGCATTGGGCTTTGATTGAGCGCCCTGACTGCCTGTGCATGGCCGCGAAAACGCACCCGTTCTAACACGAAAATGCCACTTTAAAGTATTGATCTGATTGTAAATAATTGCTTTCGATCTGCTTGTGCAGGGGGCGCATCTGCGCTCAACTGGTGTGCTTTCTCAACGCGCCGTGCGCGCTGAATTGACGCGCAGAGTCGTGCATTTGCGCGGACTTCATGTGCCCATGAGATGGGCTGAATTTGTTGCGTGTTCATTTCTGCACAAACGGAAAACCACGGTTCGTTGCTATAGTGACCTTGCACAACAAAAACTCACGATTGGGGGTGTGAGTCATGAGACAACATTCATATCATATAACCGGGACTTTGACCAAAGCCCAGGACACAGGCAAAAGCCGCACCGGGCAACGCCGACACACGCCCCCGATGGTGATCAAGCAACGCAACGCACCTGCAACAGGCCTTCCTCGACCGCACACTTTGAGTGTGTCCATGGACGGTGGAACACTGCGGCAGGGCAACGCGCGTTTGTGCACAGAATGGGCCTCTGGCGTGAGGGCACAACAGCACAGGCTTTGCCCATCGCACTGGATGACCACACAACCCGCCGCAACGGCACACGTGCAGCGAACAAACCAAAGGACCCTGGATTTATCATGACACACAACCTTGCCAACCCTTCCTCAAGAAAAACATTCGTGGTGGAATTGCTGGGCCAGAACAAAAGCCTGATGATGATCGTCAAGAGTTTGATGAAACTCAAAAACCTCAAGGAGAAGACTTTTCTGGTCAAAGACAACGGATCAAATCTCAAGCCTGACATTCTGTTTGTCGACTGTGACGATGAGATGGCGATCAAGCAAATGGTGCTGCGCAAGCAGAGCGACAACAGCGTGCCGGTGATTTTGACCTCGATGAAAGAAAACAGCCATTCGGCGGACGAATACTATTTGCCAAAACGGAAATTGGGCTGTTCCTTGTTGAAGATACTGGATGAAATCACCGTCAAGCATTTCAAATGCGCACCGGCGATGCTGATTGGTCAGGCCAGTGTACGTCAGGCGCAGACACCGACGCGGACTGCCGCGCAGGCACCGGCCAGAATGACGAGCACCGCTCAGCGTGTGATGCCGAACAGAAATCACCTGAGCGGCCGTGTGCTGGTGATCGACGATTCTCTTGCGGTGCGCACGCAAATGAAAATTTTTCTCGATTTGTACAACGTCAACGCCGATCTGGTCGAAACCGCCGAACAGGGCATCCGACTGGCCAGTGTGCGTGAATACGATTTGATCTTTCTTGACATCGTGTTGCCGGAAATGGATGGCTACAAAGCCTGCAAACTGATGCGCTCGGCTGAAGGCACCAAACGCACGCCGATCGTGATGTTGACCAGCAAATCGTCCAGTTTCAACAAACTCAGGGGCGTGATGGCCGGGTGCGACCAGTACCTGACCAAACCGGTCAATGGCCAGCAGCTGCAAACCGTACTGCTGCGCTACATGAAGAAAAAAGAAAAAGCACAACAAATACATTGAAAATCAGGAGTAAAAGATGGCAGTTTCAAAAATACTTGTGGTGGATGATCAAAGCACCGACCGCATGATGCTGGAAAACATGTTGTCCGAACAGGGCTACAGGGTGTACACGGCTTCATCTGGTGAAGAAGGCATCAAGGTGGCCGAAGGGGAAAAACCGGACATGATTTTCCTCGACGTGGTGATGGATGACATGGACGGATTCAAAACCTGTCGCTTGCTGAACAAGGGCGCCAAAACCAAAGACATTCCCGTCATCATGGTCAGTTCAAACAACCAGAAAGTGGACAAGCTTTGGGCACACAAACAGGGCGCCAAAGCCTATGTGATCAAGCCGTACACAGTGGATCAGATCATCGACCAGATCAATCGATTCGGCTGACGCTGCACGCCGCACAATCCGTCCAGTGACCCTTGGCAGCTCTGGACGAGCGGTGGATTCCGCCACACCGAGGCCCACTCGCCTCACTGTTCAGCGAGAATCACCGCAGGCGCGAACGGCGACTGAATAAACCGGCCGCAATTAAAACAGACCGGTACAAGCCAAACCCACGGCGCCCCGGCGCCCAAGAAAAGAGCACAACAAATGGACCCAGATTTGCACGCAAACGATGCAGCGCTGTTGCTGGACGAGAATGCCGAGGCGGGATTACACACGCAATTTCGCTACGGATTCAAAGTCAGCGGCCTGCGCTGGCTGCAAGATCCCGAGCTGCCCAGTCAGTACAGTGTGGTGGAACAAATTTTTCCTTTGCCCGACACCAAACCCTGGTTCAAGGGCTTGATCAATCAACGCAACACCCTGATTCCGGTCTACGACCTGGCCGCGCTGGAAGACAAGAAATCGCCGTTGAAGCGACAACATTCACTGCTGATTGTACAAATCGATCTGGACTTTGCCGGCATCGTCATTGACGGCTTGCCGGAACCCATTCTCGGGGACATGGAATCTGAGGAAGCCGCGCAAACAACGGACCAGGCGGCCGAACACTGGCCGGAGTTGATTCGCCCGGCATTCATTCGTTCCTTGCAACACGCGCAGGCGCGCTGGGACGAGCTGTCCTACCCACAGCTGTTCCGCATTCTGGCCGGGCGGCAGCTGTGAGGGGGCGAAGGACAGGCACTGCTGGAACCGGTGCCATCACCAATTTTTGACCGTACGCGTCGCTCAGGGGCTGTGGCCCGGGGCACGCGAACACAACGCACAAAGGCGTGTCTTCAGAGGGCGTGCCTGCAGAGGAGAGTAACTATGAAAAGTCACAACAAAAGGGGCGTCGCGCTGATCAGCGGTCTGATCGCCGGTATGCATATTTTTGCCGGATTATCTCCGGTGGTTGCCGCGGAAACCGGGGTCAGCGATCGCACCATCCGCATCGGCGGTGTGATGGATTTGCAAGGCCGATCGAAAGGCCTGGGGCAGGGCATGAAAGCCGGCATCGAGGCGGCACTGGACGGCCAGCGCATTCAGGGCAAGACCATCGAATACATCACCGTCAACGATTCCTATACGCCCAGCAAGACCAGCGTGGAAACACAAAACCTGATTGATCAGGGCATATTCGCCATGATTGGCAATGTGGGCACGCCCACCGCCAAAGTCTCGCTGCCGATCCTGGCCAACAACCAGGTGCCGGCGGTGGGGTTTTTCACCGGCGCCGGATTGCTCAGACCGGGTGAAGGCAACATCGTCAATTACCGCGCCAGTTACGTACAGGAAACCGCGGCGGTGATCTCGGCGGCCTTGCGCAACGGCATTGACGCCAATGAAATTTGCGCCTATGTGCAAAACGACGCCTACGGCATGGCCGGGGTCATCGGCATTCGCAAGGCGCTGGCCGGCAGCAACCGCATGTCCAATCAGATTCGCGACGCGCTCAATCAGATCATCGAAATGGAGGGCGAAGCCCCTGAGCGCAACGGCGTCGGACCGGTCGGCGTGTATCAGCGCAACACCAACGTCTCCGCACCGGGATATCAGTCACTGAAATCCTGGGAGCAACAGCAGGGCGTGCGGTGCAAATTTGTGGTCACGGTGGGGGCCTACAACATGATCGCCAAATTCATCGAATACTCCAGATACAAGGGTGAGAACTGGCTGTTCAGCGCGGTGTCATTCACCGGCGCGGACAATTTTGGCAGCGCCTTGTTGAACGCCAACATCAGCGACGGCGTGGTGATGACCCAGGTGGTGCCTTCGCTGGATTCCGACTTGGAAATTGTGCAGCAGGCGCGTGAGGCGCTGGGCAACAGATTCGGCTACGTGTCGCTGGAAGGCTACATCGTTGGCAAAATGTGGCTCAATGCCATGCGTGAGATCACCGGAGAAATCACCCGCGCGAATTTCCTCGACGCGGTGCGCAACAGCCGTTATTCACTCGGCGGCGTGGAATTGAATTTCACCGACGACAATCAGGGTTCCGATCTGGTTGTGATGACGCGTTTGGACGCCAATGGCTTCAGGCCGATGGCGGACAATGAATGGCCCGGCCTGTTGGCTGTGCAATCGGCGCAAAATTAAACCGCGGAATTAAAGGAGAGCATCCATGTTAGGCAATTTGAAAATAGCACCCAGACTGGGTTTATTGATTGGGGTTCAACTGGCGATTCTGTTGATCATCGGTTTGTTTGCCCTGAACGGTTTGCGTTCAGGCAGTGACTCGACGCAAACCGTGTTTTTGCGCGGACAGGCGTTGGTGCAGTTGAATGAAATGGCAGAAAACATATCCAATCTGCAGGAAACCGCCAACCGGGTAAACACCGGTGCGATGACCTGGGGCGACGGCCGTGAGCGCCTCAACCAGGTGATCCGCAAAACCAGTGAAGACTGGGACCGTCTGAGCACTCTTGATGGCCTGGACCAGACCATGCTGAGCGGCTCTTTGCGCGGCGTGACCGAAGCGCACACGGAATTGACGCGCCTGTTCGACAGCGAGAACACCGGTTACCTGTCGCTGTTCGTGCTCAACGATCTGGCGGGTTTGATTGACCCGTTTAAAGATTCACTGAAAACCCTGATTGATCAGGGGCAGGCGGTCTCGGCGCAGACCTATGAGGACGCGCTGGACACGGTGGACACCTATTTCTGGATCAGCATTCTGTTGGTGGTCGGCGCTCTGGTGCTGACCGGCTTCTTGGCCTTCCTGATCTACCGCTCCATTGTCGACCCGATGAAACGCATTTCATTGACGGTGCTGGCGGTGTCGGAAGGTGATTTTGACATGCGTTCGCACTTGCAGGGTTCGGATGAAATTGCCGAACTGGGCACCGCGTTGGATCAGTTGTTGGAAGATAAAGTGACCACCCTGGCGCGCGCTGAAGAAGACAACGACAACCTCAACACTTCGGTGTATCGATTGCTGGAAGCGGTGGCGCAACTGTCCGAACGGGATTTGACCGTGTCGGTGCCGGTGTCCAAAGACGTGACCGGCTCAGTGGCCGACGCGATCAACCAGATGGTTGAAGAGATCGCCACGGTACTTGACATGGTGAATCGGGTGGCCAACCAGGTGGGTCGCTCCAGTAAAATGGTGTACGATCAGACCATCAGCATGAACGACTCGGTGAAACAGCAGAAAAACGAAGTTGAAGAAACCTCGCGCTCACTGGCCGATGCGTCCGAACATCTGAACGTGATTGCCAGCACCGCGACCGAGTGTGACAACGTGGCGGTGGAAACCTCCGGCGCGACCCGGCAGGCCGCGGAAACGGTGTCCGGCACACTCAGCAGCATGAATGACATTCGCGAGTCAATTCAGGAAACCGGCAAACGGATCAAACGGCTGGGTGAACGTTCACAGGAAATCAGCGCGATCGTGGACATCATCAACACCCTGTCTGAACGCACCCACGTGCTGGCACTGAACGCCAGCATGCAGGCGGCTGCGGCCGGTGAGGCCGGTCGCGGGTTCGCGGTGGTGGCCGAGGAAGTGCAGCGCCTGGCGCAAAGTTCGCGAGACGCCACCGGGCAGATCGCAGATCTGGTGAAAAACATCCAGATTGACACCAACGACACCATCCAGACCATGGACAAGACCATCAGCACCGTGGTGGCCGGTTCCAGCATGGCGGAAACCGCCGGTCAGCAAATGTCGGTGAATCTGGCCAACACCGATAAACTGGTGTCGGCGGTGAATCAGATTGCGCAAGAATCCAAACGCCAGGCGGAAATCAGCACCACGCTGTCCGAGCGGGCACATCGCATGATGGAAAGTTCGGAAAAAACCTCACAGGACATGGAAGATCAGATGGAACAGACCAAACGCATGCTGGAGTTGGCCAAACGCCTGTTGATGTCGGTCAAGGTATTTAAACTGCCGCAACTGAAAAAAGACGGATAAAGTCATGATTGAGCGCAACATACTTGCGGCTCTGGCCAGTGAGCTGGCTGAATCCCGGGATGAACTGACGCCGCATTTTGATGTACTGAGTCAGCCCGCTGGAGACCCGTCCGATGTGGCACAGGCCGCCGATCAGCTGCGCGCATTTCTCACCCGTCTGGCCGAAGGCGCAGACATTGTGGAATTTGAGCAACTGGGTGATTTGTGTCGCTTCGTGATCGCCAATGTGGAAGCCGCCGAGCAGTCTGAGAGCGATGCGGCGCCCTGGCAAGGCCTGGCCGTTTTGATCCGCGACTGGCTGCAGACGCTGCAGGCATGTCTGGACGACCCGGAAAACATTGAACAGCTCGGCGCCTTGTTGCTGCAGTCGCAGGACGCTGGCTGGCCAGTGCCGATGGCCGAAGAACGCGCCGAAGAACTGGCCGAGTCGCTGTCCCTGACCTTCGCGCAGGCCCTCTCTGAAACCGATGGGGCGGATGCGGCGGCGGTCGATGCAGCGTCCCTGTCACTGACTTTTGCCGAAGACGTGGACCCGCGGCTGATCGATGTGTTTCACATCGAGGTGCCCGATCAGGTGCGCGAGCTGTCGGCCCTGGTGGCGGATTTGGCCGCTGGGCGGGGTGAACTTGAAGATTTGCGCAAGGCGCAACGCACCGCGCACACGGTCAAAGGCACGGCCAACATCGTGGGTTTGAGCAGCATTGCCACCCTCACGCATCGGCTGGAAGACGTGTTTGATGAATTGGTGGCCCATCGCCGTGGGGTCTCTCCAGGCCTGGCCGATGTGCTGATCGATGCCACCGACTGCTTGCAGGAAATCACCGAATCCATCATTGAAAACACCGAACCACCGGGCAATTTCCAGGCGGTGCTGGACGCCTTGGGTCAGTGGGAAAGCCTGATGGATGCTGATGCCGAAGCCCCAGAAGAAACCGCGGAAGAGGATGCCACCTCGCCAGCAGAAACGCACACGCCGGTCAAACAGGCGCCGGCTCAGCCCCGCGCCGCGGCGGCACACGACGCGGCCGCCGCAGAGGGCGTTACCCGGGTTTCGGGTCGGTCCATTCGCGTGCTCAGTTCTCTGGCCGGTGAGATGGCCACTTCACTGGTGCAAGTCGAGGGTGAATTGAGTCAAACCGGTGCCAAGGCAAAAATGCTGCACGAGCACAACGCGGTGGTGCACAGTCGCATGAACGACTTGCAGGACCTGCTGGAGTTGCGCAGCATCCCGGTGCAACGCATGCTGGCCGGCAGCCGCGTCGGTCAGACCGGCTTCGATCCCCTGGAAATGGATGAATACAATGAATTGCACAGCGCCGCCAATGCCCTGGCCGAGTCGCTGCGCGATACCGAAGAATTCACCGATCTGATCCGCGCTTCATTGGGCCGGATTCAGGAAATGCGTCATCAACTGGACGGGCTCAGTAATGAGCTCAACGACACCTTGACATCGACGCGCCTGTCGCCGCTGGAAACCGTGGTGGCGCGTTTGCAACGCGGCGTGCGTCAGGCGGCCAAGACGGTGGATAAACAGGTGGACCTGGAAATCACCGGCGCTGAATTGCAAATCGACAATCAGATCATTGACCGCATGGTGGCGCCGATTTTGCACGTGTTGCGCAACGCGGTGGACCACGGCATTGAAGAGGCGCCACTGCGCCTGGAACGGGGCAAGCCCGAGCGCGGCAAAATTGAAGTGAAATTTTCCCGCCGCGGTGAAAGCCTGCTGATCGAAGTCGTGGACGATGGCGGTGGCTTCGATGTGGAACTGATCCGTGGCATGGCGCTGTCCTCAGGGTTGGTGAAGTCCGATCAGGGGCTGGACGAGCAGGATTGGCTGAATTTGACCACCATGGCCGGATTCACCACCCGCGATGAGGCCTCGCAGGTGTCCGGTCGTGGCATCGGCATGGATGTGGTGTCCCGGGCGATTGAAGAATTGCGCGGCACGCTGGAAATATACAGTGAAGCCGGGCGCGGCAGCCGCATTGTGCTGCGTGTGCCGCTGACATTGATCTCCATGCACTTGCTGTTGTTCAAAGTCGGGCACAGCCATTTTGCCACACCCAGCAGCGGCCTGGAGCAGGTGCTGTATTCCGACGCCGGTGAAATCGTGCAGGGGGAAAACGGCCCTGAATTTGTCTTTGCCGAAGAACACCATCCGTTGCTGAGCCTGAAATCGCTGTTGGGTTACCCTGAGGAAACCACGCCGAGCGCCGATGACCCGGTGCGGCCGCTGTTGCTGGTGTCCCTGGAAGATCAAACCTACGCGCTGTCGATTGATCAGGCGCTCAATGGCCGTTCACTGGTGGTCAATCGCTTCAGCGATTTCGTGCCGCGCATCAACGGCGTCATGGGCGCTTCAATTCAGGCCAACGGCGGCATTGCGCCGGTGCTGGATCTGGTCGAATTGCTCAAGCGGCCGATGAGCCGCAATGACACGGTTGATCGCATGCACATCGAAATGGACAAGGTTAAAGCCCACACCGTGTTGGTGGTGGACGATTCCATCAGCGCGCGCGGCAGCATGATCGAGACACTGAAGAATGCGGGTTACAAAACGCTCAGTGCAGTGGACGGTCTGGAAGCGGTGTCGTTGCTGGAAAAGAATCGCCCCGATGCCTTGGTGATCGATCTGGAAATGCCGCGCATGAACGGTCTGGAGCTGGCCGCGCACGTGCGTTCACGCGCTGCCTTGAAACATCTGCCCTTGCTGATGGTGACGTCACGTTCTACAGCGAAACATCGGGACATGGCATTGAAAGCGGGGGTCGATGAATTTTACAACAAACCGTACCAGGAACTGGAATTTCTGACTTCGCTGCATGAGCTGATTCGCAAGAATTGACCGGCGCAGCTGAGCAGGCCACCGGCGGGGCGAATGCCCGACCGGTGTGCCCAATAAACACGGCCAAAGGACACGCCGTCCTCGGCCAACCGGCTTGAGTTCGGTGTTCAGGTTGAGCGGTGGAATGCCATCATTGCCATCGCGTGTTGTGCGCAACAGGGACATCGAACTCATCTCAATTGACTGCCCCGAACACAGGCCGTCCTGGCCTGGATTCGGGGACGCGGTGCAAGCACTGACCGCAAAAGTGCGATTTTGCGGGTGATTGCCCCGCTCACCTGGGCCATGCGGCCCAGGGTGGCACGTCCTGTGCCACGGGTTGAACGCACTCTGCCCCGAACAAGGCCGTCACGGCTGCAGTTCAGGGGGTGCGGGGCAAACGCCGTCCGCACGCAGGCGAACGGGCGGGTGTTGTGCCTGCCCGGTGCGCCCGAAATACGGCCAAAAGCACTGCGCTTTCGGCCAACCGGCTTGAGTTCGAGGTTCAGGTTGAGCGGTGGAATGCCATCATTGCCATCGCGTGTTGTGCGCAACTGGGACTTCGGACTCTTCTTGTTAATCTGCCCCGAACACAGGCTGTCCTGGCCTGGATTCGGGGACGCGGTGCAAACACTGACCGCAAAAGTGTGATTTTTGCGGGTGTTTGCATCGTTCACCTGGGCCATGCGGCCCAGGGTGGCACCTCCTGTGCGGTGTGTCGGGTCATCTCCAGCGTACATGGCTTGACCGGGTCAATTGTTGATCTGCGGTCAAGTATTGCCTTTTTTTAGCGGGTGCAGTCGCAGCTGTGTGGCCGCGGCTGCACCGCGTGTGGGGGGTTAAAGCACGGATTTCAGGGTGTGCACGAAATGCGCCAGATCGTCCTGGGTTTTGGTTTCCGTCACACACAGCAGCAGCGCGTGGCCCAGTTCCGGGTAATCGGCGCTGACATCGACGCCGGCGACGATGCCGTGATCCGCCATGGCGGCGATGACTTCACCCGCAGGTTTCTGGGTTTGCACCACGAATTCGTGGAATCCTGGGCCGTCGAATTTCAATGCGATGCCGTCCACTTCGCGCAGGGCGTCTTTCAATGCGGCGGCGCCGTTGATGCAGGCGGTGGCCACATTGCGCAGGCCCACGTCGCCCAGCAAGGCCATGTATATGGTGGCTGCGGTGACCATCAAACCCTGGTTGGTGCAGATGTTGGAGGTCGCTTTGGCGCGGCGGATGTGCTGTTCGCGCGCCTGGAATGTCAGGGTGAAACCGGGTTGGCCGTCGGCGTCCGTGGTGCGGCCGACGATGCGACCCGGGATTTGCCGGACAAAATCATTGGCGCAGGTCATGAAGCCAAAATACGGACCGCCCGAGGACAGCGGCACGCCCAGAGGTTGCCCTTCGCCGATGCAAATGTCGACGCCGGATTCACCCCAGGCGCCCGGCGCCTGCAGCAGCGCGAGGGAGGTGGGGTTGACCACACCGATGGCCAGAGCGCCATTGGCGCGGGCCCAGTCGGTCAATTCGTTGACCGGTTCCAACAGGCCGAAATAGTTGGGTTGCGGAATCACCAGCGCGGTGATGTCTTCGCCCCGGTGTTGATTCAGTGCATCCAGGTCGGTCACGCCGCTGGCGGCGTCGAACCCCACTTCCAGCAGATGAATGCCTTGGTTCTTGACGATGTTGTGCACCACACGTCGGTACACCGGGTGCACCGTGCGCGGCATCAGCACGGTTTTGGATTTGCTTTTGCGGTTGGCCCGAACCGCCATCAACACGGCTTCGGCCAGCGCCGATGCGCCGTCGTACAGCGAGGCGTTGCTGACCTGAAGTCCGGTCAGGTGGGCCATCATGCTTTGGAATTCATAGATGACCTGCAAAGTGCCTTGCGAGACTTCGGCCTGATACGGCGTGTAGGCGGTGTAATACTCACCGCGGGTGGTGATTTGCCAGACCGCCGCCGGGATGTGGTGTTCATAGGCGCCGGCGCCGGCAAAACACATCGGTGTGCCGTCTTTTCTGGCGTGCTCGCGCATCAAACGGGCGACCGCCATTTCACTTTTCTGTGCCGGAATCTCATCCAGTCGTGAAGAAATCAGCTCACGGGGAATTTCATCAAACAGCGCATCAATGCTGTCCACGCCGATGCGTTCCAGCATGCGCTTGATGTCTTCATCGGTGTGCGGAATGAATGGCATCAGTCTTCGTCTTCAATGGCGTTGCGGTAGTCTTCGGCCGACAGCAGGGCGTCCAGATCGGCCTCGTCGTCGATTTCCAGTTCAAAAATCCAGCCGTCGTCGTAGGGCGAGTCGTTGATCAATTCCGGCGATTCTTCCAGGCCGTCGTTGATCGCAACCACGGTGCCAACCACCGGGCAATAAATGTCCGAAGCGGTTTTCACCGATTCCACCACGCCGCATTCGTCTTCCTGGCCATAACTTTCATCCAGTTCCGGCAATTCCACGAAAACGATTTCGCCCAGTTGGCTTTGCGCGTGGTCGGTGATGCCCACCCGGTAGTTGCCGTTGTCCAGTTTTTCCAGCCATTCGTGGCTGGCGGTGTATTTCAGATTATCGGGTACGTAACTCATGTCTCAATCCTCTATCAGCGATTGCCCGTTGCGCACAAAGGGCAGTTTGGTCGGTTTGACGGGCAATTGCTTGCCGCGTATTTCCACTTCAATCGGTGCCGCCATGTCAATATCCACATGCGCCATGGCGATGGCTTTGCCAGTGCTCGGTGAATAGCCGCCGCTGGTGATCACACCTGTGCGGCCAGCCGAATCGGTGAGATTCTGGCCTCCCCGCAGTATGCCGCGGTCCTGCAGCACCAGGCCAATCAGTTTGCGTTTCAAGCCGGCGGCGCGAATGCTTTCCAGCGCGTCGGCGCCAATGAAATCCGCGTCGCTTTTGCGCACCGTCCAGGCCAGGCCGCACTCCAGGGGGCAAATGGTTTCGTCCATGTCCTGTCCGTACAGGTGCATGCCGGCTTCCAGGCGCAAGGTGTCGCGCGCGCCGAGGCCGCAGGGTTGCACACCGGCTTCCAGCAGGTCGCGCCACAGCGCATGGGCCAGCGATTCCGGCAGCACGATTTCCACGCCGTCTTCTCCGGTGTAGCCGGTGCGACCAATGAACATGGGCCCGTGTTGCAGGGCATAAAAGCGTTGCAGGTCATTCAGCGCGGTGCCCAACACATCGCTGCAGCGGGCGATCGCTTCGGGTCCCTGCACCGCCAGCATGGCCAGATCCGCGCGTTCATTCAGTTCGGCATCGAAGCCGGTCATTTGCTGTTGCATCCAGGCCAGGTCTTTGTCCCGGGTGGCTGCGTTCACCACCACGCGGTGGTGATCATCGTTGACGCGGTAGACGATCAGATCGTCGATCACTCCGCCGTCGTGATTCAGCATGGTGCTGTACAGCGCCTGGCCGTCTTTCAGCTTGCGCACGTCGTTGCTCAACAGGCGCAGCAGATAGGCCTGACCGGCGGGGCCGTGCACATCGACCACCGTCATGTGCGACACATCAAAAACGCCGACCGCCTGCCGCACGGCGTGGTGTTCGTCGATTTGTGAGCCGTAGTTGATTGGCATGTGCCAACCACCGAAATCCACCATTTTGGCGCCGGCGTCGATGTGTGCGGAATGCAGGACGGTTTTCTTCATTGCTCAGGCTGGTTGATGTCTGGTTGAAATAGAAAATTACACAATTCTGTTCATTTAAATTTTTGACCGCACACGGATTGCACCGCTCAGGCGATCGGCGTTGTGGCACTGGGCGGTGCCGGCACGGGCTGCAAGGCCCATGCGCGCAATCAAAACGTCGGTGAAAATCGTGCGTTTACCACGCGCCGTTTGATTGCCGTCCTGAAAAATTCGGGTGGAAATTTCAGGCCAGAGTATTTACAAAAATTCCCGGCAAACTATACTCTAAGTTGTTTCCTAAACCAATGAATTATTTTAAAAATGGCACGGATTTACACGCGTTCCGGCGATCTGGGACAGACCCGTCTGGCGGACGGACAGGCGCTCGGCAAAAACGCTCCGATCATCGCCGCAATCGGCGAGTTGGATGAACTGAATTCGCAACTGGGGGTGTTGCTCAGTCTCAAGCTGCCGCCGCGGGCCGCGGCGCAGTTGCAGCACGTGCAGCACCTGCTGTTTGATCTGGGCGGGCAACTGGCGCAATCCGGTCAGGTGCGGCTGGCCGCGGACGCCTGCACCCAGCTGGAAGGCTGGATCGATGCCTGGCAGGCGGCGTTGCCGCCGTTGCGGGCATTCATTTTGCCGGGCGGCAATCGCGCCGGTGCCAGCGCGCATCTGGCGCGCGCGGTGTGCCGGCGAACGGAACGCGCGCTGGTGGGCCTGGGTGCCTACGCACAAGACGCCGCCGATGGCGTGCGCTACCTCAATCGCCTGTCGGATTATTTGTTTGTGCTGGCGCGGGCCTTGAATGACAGCGCGCAGCCCGAGTGGCAAAAAAATCACATCTGTGACGCCGTGGCGGATTCTTGACTGTTCAGTGACTTCTAAAAAAAACGGCGCCTGAAAGCGCCGTTTTTAATTTTTGTGCATTTGCGTGACGGTTTATTCGAAACCGTGGGCAAAGATGACGTCCGATGTGCACACATCGGAAAACACACAGGCAACCCACTCGGGGTGATCGATGAACGGGTTGCGGTTGCCCTGGAATGAATAGATGCGTTCGTGACGGAAAATTTCATTGGCGTCCACCGGGTCGTCGATGTGCCATTGCAGCAACACCGACAGCAGACCCATTTTCGGCTGACCGGTCTGGATTTCCGCCGGGTTGTCGGTCAGTTGCAGGTCCACCTCTCCGGCGACGTCTCCGGCGTAGCGCACGTCCATGTAAAACATCGCCCGGGCGATGTCGTCCTTGCGGAAGTTCCACACTTCCCAGGAATCGCCGTCAAACCAGTTGGAATTGCCGGGGTACACGCCGCTGCCACCGCCCACTGATGTCATGTTGATGTCCTGGTTGACGTCGGTGGCGCGTTCGGTGCAGGCCGCCGAGCAGTTGTCAAAGTACAGATTGCCGCGGTCTGAATTGTAGTTCACATCCGACAGCATCAAATGGTGCATGTCGGTGCGCGCGGTGTTGTCATCGCCCAGCGCGCCGCTGGAGAACCCGTAGGATTGCGGCCAGGTGTGCTCGCGGTTGTAGGCCTGTTGGCCGCCGCCCAACCAGGTGTAGGAGTTATTTTTGTACACCATCCACACCAGGGATTCATCGTTGGGGTCGGCGTCGGCAAAGGACAGCACGTCCCAGGTGTCGGTTGCACCGCTGCTGTATGGGTAGCTGGTGTGGTCGTCGATGATGTTGTGCAGGGAATTGCGCAGCGTGGTGGCGTTGCTCGGGTCCGCGCTGGCGTAGTAATCGCCGATCGGGCACAGGTTGTTGATCGATCCCGGCGTGGGCGTGGCCGAGTTATAGGTCGCGGTGTTCAGCTGGCCGCCGCTGCCGTTGGGGCAGCGCGCCAGGGATTCGCTGGCGGCGTTGCCGTTGGCGTCTTCATTGAGTTGCGGCTGGCCGCCATTGATCAGAGCCAACAGGCCGGCGTCGTCGGCTTGGCCGGAATCGTACACCACGGCGTCGAGCAGGTCGGTGGTGGTGATGGCGCTGCCGTTGGGGAAGTTGCTGGCGGCGCTGTCATACAGGGCAATGGCGTCGGCGCCGTCCTGCAGGGCGCCGTCGGCGATCACCAGGTCGAGGCGCGGGTCGTCGTAGGCCTGCTTGCAGATCGACGGCAGGTACTGCTTGGAAAAGTCGATGACCCCGGCGTCGATTTCGACCTGAGTCACCTTC
>JBNLBT010000030.1:0-31624 GCA_050303435.1 Marinicellaceae bacterium | reverse complement strand
CGAGCGGCTCGTCGTCCGACCCCGGACTGTCGCGGTCGCGGGCCTCGAGCCGCGCACACGCTGGTCGGGCTCGGAGCGAGCCCGACGGGGCCTGTCGGAGCACCTCACGAGCTATGCCGGGCTCCGCGACTACCAACCCGGTGATCCGGTGCGCGACATCGCATGGAAAAAAAGCGCACAAATGGACCAGACGCTGCTGAAAGATTTTCACCGGCCGCAAGGGTCTGAGTTGCATTTTGATCTGAACTGCACCGGACTCAGCAACCTGGAAGATCAATTATCCAGACTCAGCGGTTGGATCGGTCAGGCCCACCAAAAAGGCTTGACCTATCGACTCACTCTGCCGGGTTTCACGGCCGCAGCCGACTCCACACACAGCCACTATCTGCAATGCATGAAAGCACTGGCCCTGTACCGCATCGATGAAATCAACTGAACGCCCACAAACTCAATTGACCACCAAAGGACTGATTTGGCTGTACATTGCCCTGGGGTTTGCTTTGCTGCCACACATTCCGCGCATGCCATTCTGGTTTGTGCCGCTGGTCATTGCCGTGTTCACCTATCGCTATTACGCGCAGGTTCGACAGCTGAAAAGAATTTACACCACTTTTCTGATGTTGATCGCGTTGCTGACCCTGGCACTGATTGTGTATTCCCAGGGCCTGGGACTGTCGCGCGAAATCAGTGTCACCATTCTGATCACCATGACGGTGTTGAAACTGCTGGAATCGCACATCAGTCGCGATGCCCTGATGATCACCATCTTGTGTTATTTCATTGTCATCACACGGTTTTTGTACAATCAAGACATCACCATGTTGCTGTACATGCTGATATCAGTGTATCTGACCACACACACCCTCGGGGTCATCCACGCCGCCGGTTCGCCGCGCGTGCTGGACAAAAAGGAATTGAAGAAAACCGCCAGTATGCTGGCCCTGTCTGTGCCGGTGGCGGTGCTCTTTTTCCTGGTGTTTCCACGCCTTGGGTCGCCCATATGGGGTTCGCCCGATCTGTTCGGCCAGGGCACCACCGGCATCAGCGATGAAATGAGCCCCGGCTCCATCATCAACCTGATTGCCGATGATTCGCCCGCGTTCAGAGTCACCTTCAGCGACGGTGCGTATCCGCCAAACAGTGCGCTGTATTGGCGCGGTCCGGTGTTGTGGCATTTTGATGGCACCACTTGGCGACGCCAGAAACACAGATCCCTGCGCCGCACGCTGGATGCTCAAGTGCTGGCGCAGCGGCCACAGCTTGAATACGAGATGGAGATGGAACCCAGTGGGCAGAATTACCTGTTTCCCCTGGACTGGTTGGTTGACCCACCGCAAGGGCATTTCATCCTGCCCGATGGCATTCTCTACTCGCCAATCAAGATCAATCAACTGAAACATTTCAACATGAAATCTGTGCTCGCCGATCCGATGCCAATGCAGCTGACACAGAACCACCGTGATCTGCTGTTGCAATTGCCGCCGGCCAGTAACCCGAAAACACGCGCGTTGATGCAACGCTGGCGGACCGAGCTGCGCTCTGAACAGGCGCTGATTGAGCGCGTGCTGGACTGGTTCAGAACCGATCGCTTTGCCTACTCACTGAGCCCACCCCCGCTGAGCGGCAACACCGTCGATGAATTTTTATTCGACAGCAAAGAAGGTTTTTGTGAACACTACGCATCGGCATTTACTTTCATGATGCGCGCCGCGGGCATCCCGGCGCGCGTGGTCACCGGCTATCAGGGCGGGCTTGACAACGGAGAATATCTGTTGGTCCGGCAGTCGGACGCGCACGCCTGGTCTGAAGTGTATCTCGCCGACGGGCGCTGGCACCGGGTTGACCCCACCGCTGCGGTGTCGCCGCAACGGGTGCGGTCAGGCAATGCGGGGTTGTTCGATGAACGCAGGGGCTGGTTTGACTACGCGTGGGTGCGCACCATGCGCAATCGATACGACGCCTTGCGCTACGACTGGAATCGCTGGGTGCGCAGTTTCTCCAGTGAACAACAGGCCGCGCTGTTTGAGTTGATGGGTTTTGAACGCTTTGAGGCGCGCAGTTTTGGCACCTTGATTGCCGCCGTATTTATTGTCACATCCGCTTTGTTTGCGCTGTTCTTCTGGCTCGCCAACCGCGCCACAACCACGGAGCCCGAGCGCATTTGGCGGGCCTTTCTGCGCGCCTTCAAGCTCAGCCAGGCCGATGGCGATGTCGGCGTGGATCGGGTGTGTCGGCGCCTGTCGCACGCACACCCCGAACTGGCCCTGGGCATTGCCCAATTCAGACACCATTACATCCGCGCACGCTACGGCCACCGCGATCAGACGCGGCATCTGGAAAAAACCCGCGCAGCGCTGGAGCGCTTGCGACGCAGTTTGTCAGCGGGGTCTTCAGAGGCTTGAGACGCCGCACGACATTGCTGCTATAATACGCAAAATTATCAGAGATCAGGTGCTCAGGGCCGTTTGTAACCATTCTTTACAAAGCGGTGAGTCCATCCTCTTGAAATCGACAGAAAAAAGCACACAATTGAATTGAACCTGGACAAATCGGATCATGAGCAACGAGAAATCAGGCCACGATCATCAAAGTCAGGTATTGGAACAAACCGATGCCCTGTTTGATGAACCCAACATGTATAAAGTGTTGTTGCTGAACGACGATTACACGCCGATGGATTTTGTCATTCGCGTGTTGCAGAAGTTTTTCAACATGGATGAGCAAAAAGCCACACAAATCATGTTGCATGTCCACACCCGTGGCAAAGGCCTGTGTGGCATTTTCAGCCACGAAGTGGCGGAAACCAAAGTGGCGCAAGTGAACCAGTTTTCCAGAGACCATCAGCATCCGCTGTTGTGTGTATTTGAAATGGTGTAATTGCTCATGCTTGATTCTGCTCTCGACAAAACCATCAACCAGATTTACCGCTACGCACGCCGCAACCGGCACGAACTGTTGACCATGGAACACTTGATGCTCGGCCTGCTCTCCAATGAGCACGCCAAACGGGTGTTGACCACGGTCGGTGCCGACATCCCGTTGTTGCGCCAGGAGCTGGAAAACGTGTTGCAAAAGATTGAACGCATCCCGGCAGACTCTGAACAGGACACGCAACCCACGCTGGCATTTCGTCGCGTGATACAACGCGCCATCTATTCAGCGCAATCGGCCGAGATCAGCAAAGTCTCTGGGGACCGTGTGCTGGTGGCACTGTTTGATGAACCGGAATCCTACGTGGTGTTTCTGCTGGCCAAGCAGGGCATTGAACGTTTTGATGTGGTCAGTTGCATCTCCCACGGCATTGAACAGAACGATTCGCTGGTTGAAACCGATCAAACCGAAGCGCCGGCCGAGGAAAGTGAAAAAGACCCGGCCAAGGAGTTTCTGGTCAACCTCAATGAGAAAGCCGCGGCCGGACACATCGATCCATTGATCGGTCGCAGCGAGGAAGTCGAGCGGATGATTCAGATACTGGGTCGTCGCGCCAAAAACAACCCTTTGCTGGTGGGTGAACCCGGCGTCGGCAAAACCGCCATTGTCGAAGGACTGGCCAACCGCATTGTCAGCGGACAGGTGCCTGGCCTGATTGAAGAAACGGTGATTTATTCATTGGATCTGGGCGGACTGCTGGCGGGCACCAAGTACCGGGGCGATTTTGAAAAACGCCTCAAGGCGGTGATCAAATTCATCTGCGACAAACCCGACGCAATCATTTTCATTGACGAAATTCACACCATCATTGGCGCCGGATCCGTGTCCGGCGGCTCCATGGATGCATCCAACATGCTGAAACCGGTGCTCAGCTCCGGCGACATGCGCTGCATCGGTGCCACCACACAGGACGAAGTGCGCAGCATCTTTGATCGCGACCGCGCCCTGTCGAGGCGCTTTCAGAAAATTTCCGTGACGGAACCGACGATTCAGGAAAGCATCGCCATTCTGACCGGTCTCAAGGAGAAATTCGAACAGTACCACGGTGTCAAATACACCGACGCAGCCATCAAAGACGCGGTGCACCTGTCGTCCAAACACATCAGCAACAAGTTCCTGCCGGACAAAGCCATTGATGCCGTCGATGAAGCCGGTTCATGGCAAAAAATCAAAGGCAAGGAAAACCAGGACATTGATTCATCCGACATTCGCCGAGTGATCGCCTCCATGGCGCGCATTCCGGTGCAGGAAATAGACCAGGACGACAAGAAACGCCTGCGCGGCATCGAGAACAATCTCAAACACGTGATTTTCGGCCAGGACAATGCCATCGGCATATTGGCCACAGCCATTAAAATGTCACGCGCCGGCATGGTGCGGGATCATCGCACCATTGCGAATCTGCTGTTCGCCGGCCCCACAGGCGTGGGCAAAACCGAAGTGGTGCGGCAATTGTCCAAACAGTTGGGCCTGGCTTTGTTGCGTTTTGACATGTCCGAATACATGGAACCACACACCGTGGCACGCCTGATCGGCTCTCCACCCGGTTATGTGGGACACGACAAAGGCGGATTGCTGACCGACAAAGTGCATGAAACACCGCACGCCATCGTCTTGATGGACGAAGTTGAAAAGGCCCACCCGGACATTCTCAATCTGTTGTTGCAAGTGATGGATAACGGCAAACTGACCGATTCACATGGGCGTGAAACCGATTTCCGCAACATTCTGTTTGTGATGACCACCAACGCCGGTGCCTTTGAGCAACAGAAAAGCTCTTTCGGCTTTGTGCAACAGGATCACAGCAGCGACGCCATGCTGGCCATCGAACGCCTGTTCTCACCCGAGTTCAGAAACCGCTTGGATGCAGTGGTGCCATTCAACCACCTGGACAAAATACACGTTGAAAAGATCGTTGATAAAACCATTCTGGAACTTGAACAGCAGATGCAGCAACCCAAAGTGAATTTTAACCTCAGTGCCGCGGCCAGAAAATGGCTGGTCAACAAGGGTTACAACCGAGAAATGGGCGCACGACCCATGCAGCGGGCCATTGATGAATACATCAAAAAGCCGTTGGTGGATGAAATGCTGTTCGGTCAGTTGGCCGACGGGGGGTTGGTCAAGGTTGATCTGGGGAAAGACGCGCTTCGCTTTGAAATCATTTCCAACAAAAAGCTGCTGGCGCCTGCCACCAGCGATTGATTGTGGGCCGGTCTGTTATTTACTTCTGAATGTGATGCGTCCTTTGGACAGATCGTACGGGGTGAGTTCCACCGTAACGCTGTCGCCGGTCAATATTCTGATGTAGTGCTTGCGCATTCTGCCTGAAATGTGGGCAGTGACAATGTGTCCGTTTTCCAACTCGACACGGAACATGGTGTTGGGCAATGTATCGATCACCTTGCCTTGCATTTCAATGACATCTTCTTTGGCCATATAACTCCGAATTTAAAAAAAGCTGTATTCTAGCAGAATCGCATGGACAATGCATGCAAGAATAACGGCCCCGCGCATTCAGTCGCGGGGCCGCCAACATCATTCAAATGAATTGAGATAAATCTGATCGCTCGGTTGTGGCACCAGGGCTTGCACTTTCATTGAAACGTTGCTTTTGGTGTCCGCACCCGACAAATTCACCATGCCAACCATCGGCGCAGAATCCGTGGTGAATGAGAAGCTGTAGATCATGCCCCAATCCATTTCGTTGCCGGGCACCGCTGTGGCACTCAGCACGCCGCTGGACACGGCAAAGTTCCAGTCATTGGCGCCGCTCTGATCGAGATCTGAAAACACCAGTCCGGTGAATTGGGCAAAATCTCCCAGAGGCAGGCTCACCGCTTCAACCTTCGGATCGAAATCGAAATTCTCCACCATGTAGTTGTAGCGGAATTCACCGCCGCCCAGATCCTCGACTTTGACCGCCACGGCCAGATGGCCTTCAGTGGTGGTCAAGCGTTGGTGCGACAATCCAGCCACGGCATCCAGGGTGTTCACTGGCACATAGGCCTCACTGGCAGAACCATTGGTCAGCGCGGTGGTTGTGCTGACGGTCCAGGACCCGCCGTTGTCGAACAAATTTACTTTGCGAAAGCCCATGGTGTTGAAAATGTTGACATCATCGCGGATCGTGTACCAGGCCGAAACGTAATAGTCATTGGCTGCATTTGTGATGTCAGCTTCTTCGACGATCATGCGGTTTTCATCGGTGGAATTGCTTGAATTGGTCTGTGAACCCGTGCTGCCCGGATCAAAGAATGAGCCGGTGCTTTCCCACAATCCAAGGAAAGATTCCACTTCATCTCGCGGACCGAGCGATCCTCCGCTGTCATTGGTGCCCACGCCATAGACGTCTTCGCAACCAGGCCACAGGATGTGGCTGTCGCCACAATCCAGTGTGCAATTTGAATTGATGGTCAAAAACGCGTGTTTAATGCCGGAGCGGCCAATCTGTTCAAACCGGCCGTCGACTTCACGATACATCGCCCAGTTGAGAAACGGGTGCTGATCGTTGCCGTAGGGATCAAAAGTACCGCTGAATTTGCTGTGCCACGGCACGTCGGCGGAACCCACGTTCTTCAATGTGGCTGAAGGCGTGATGACGATGCGGTCGCCACTGAGGTTGCGGCGCCATTGCGGCGTCATGCCAATCAGTTGAACGTCGGCGTCGGCATCAACCGGCGGCCAGATTGGCCGCACCGCGCATCCGGCACCGTCCACTGTTTTGATGTCTGTGATGGCGCCCTGCGGAATGTTCAAGTGATTGCTGATGTGCATTTGTCCGATCACCCAACCGGCCATTTCCGGGTGGCCCAGCTGACCGGCCAGCCATTCACTGGCCCGCACATCCATGTTTTTCAATTCCAGACGGGTTTTCTCAGGCGAGATCACAGCGTGCACGTGATCCAGTAAAAACACGTTGTTGCCAGCGCCGTCCAGCACTTCCATCACCACAATCTCACCGCGCGGCACTTTGCGTTTTGAAGGCACCACCCTCAGCTGCGACACATTCATTGGTCCTTTGCGGCCAACGAAATTCAACTCGCCCTGTAAAAACAGCACACCGTCGGTGACCGCCTGAAGATTGCCATACGGCACTTGCAATTCAAGTCCTGACAGATTCTTAATGGCCATCTTTCGGTGGTGGCTGTTCCAGGCATCCTTGTCTTCTGCCGGCATGCCATCCACGTGGATGCCCATGTCATCCAGCATGCCATAAAACAACTGCAGATCCGCTTCACCGCCGTAGGCATTCCAGCGCAAGGCCATTTGATCGGCCTTATCGGGGTGATCCAGTGCTTCAAGCCACGGTGCGGCCGCCTGCACTTGCGTCGCCATGCCGCACACTGTGAGTGCGATCAGTTTGAGAGTTTTCATTGTTTTGCCTGTGTCATATGTAACCCATCAATTATACCGACTGGCGTCGGCCTGTGTATCACGGGGTCGGCCTTTTTTTTCCAAATCGGTCACATTTTTACGCATTTGTCCGTTGATTTTCCACGCTTCACCCCGCGCGCGCGCACCCACTCTGCAATCCTCGCCACGTTTTTTTTCACTCGCGACCTACACTGTGCGATCAAATCCAGCTAAAATTTATGCCAATCAACCGATACCTTGCTGCATGAATGACCCGGATCTGACCCATCGACGCATCAAAAGCTTTGTGCTCAGAACGGGTAAAATCACAACGGCGCAAAAAAAAGCCCTGCACGAATTGTCGCCACGATACGCCATTGATCTGGCACAACCGTTCGATGCGCCCGGTCATTTTCACACACAGCAACCACTGTGGCTGGACATTGGCTTTGGCAATGGAGAATCGGTGGTGCATGCGGCGCGAACACACCCGCACTGCAACGTGTTGGGCATTGAGGTGCACACCCCGGGCATCGGCCGATTGCTGATGTCTGCACAGCAACACGGACTGGACAACATCCGATTCATTCAGGGCGATGCCTTTGAAGTGCTGCAGTCGTGGATTCCCAATGGCAGCCTGGCCGCGGTGCATGTGTACTTTCCCGATCCCTGGCACAAAAAAAGACACCACAAAAGGCGGCTGGTGAATGACGACTTCATTGCACTGGTGGCCCGGCGCCTGCAGCCCGAAGGGCGTTTGCACATCGCCACCGACTGGCGCCCGTACGCGGAGGCCATCGTCGATCTGATGCACGCCCACACGATGTTCATCAATTGCGCCAGCGATCCGCCCTACAGTCAGCGACCGGACTGGCGCTGTGAAACCAAATTTGAACGCCGCGGCCATCGCCTTGAGCACAGCAGTTATGATCTGATCTACAAGAAATCCGATGGAATCGCTTGAACTGACCAATGAAATGATCATGGTGCTGGCCATTCTCGGCTACACCGTCCTGCTGTTCGTCACCGAGGTGATTCGCATTGACGTAGCGGCGATGTTGATTCTGGTGACCCTGGGGCTTTCACAGCTGGTGCCTGAAGCCCATCTGTACGACGGTTTTGCTTCCAACGCGGTGCTGTCGATCATCGCCGTGATGATACTGGGGGCTGGATTGGATCGAACCGGCGTGATGGGCAGCGTGGCCGCGTTCATCATGCGCATCGGCGGGCGTTCAGAAAAGTCCGTGATACCGCTGGTCTCCGGCACCGTCGGCACCATTTCCGGTTTCATGCAGAACGTCGGCGCCACCGCGCTGTTTCTGCCGGTGATGAGTAAAATCTCCAGCCAGTCGCAATTGCCGTTGAGCCGTCTGCTGATGCCCATGGGATACTGCGCCATCCTGGGCGGCACCATCACCATGGTGGGTTCATCGCCTCTGATACTGCTGAACGATCTGCTGGAAACTTCCAACCGGTCGTTGCCACCGGGTGCTGAAACGCTACAAAAATTCAGTCTGTTTTCAGTCACGCCCATCGGCCTGAGTCTGCTGACCACGGGGGTGCTGTATTTTTTACTGGTCGGTCGTTTTCTGTTGCCCAAAGCGCCGGTGGGCAATCTCAGCGCACGCGCACATTCGGACAACTACTTTCGCGACACCTACGGCATTGAACGCAACCTGACTGAGCTGATTGTCAACAAGGACAGTCCACTGGTGGGCATGATGCTGCTGGAACTTGAGAACCCGGAAGAGTTTCCGCCCATCGTGGCGCTGAACACTGAAAATGAGATGATGCTGTCGCCCCCACGCGACAAGTTCATCTGGAATGGCGCGGCGCTGGGGGTCATGGGCGAACGCGAAAAAGTGGTCCAGTTCGCTGAGAAATACAACCTCAGCATTCAACCCAAGGTGAAATTTTTCCGCCACTTGTTCAACCCCAGCATGTCGGGCACATCTGAAGCGGTGATCATTCCCGGCTCGCGCTACATCGGCAAAAAATTATCCGAGTTTCATTTTCGCAAGGAGTTTGCCATCACCATACTGGCGCTGTCGCGCAACAACAAACTGTATCGCGGCGCAGAGATGTATGATCTGGAATTGCGTTTGGGCGACACCTTCATCATCCACGGCAAATGGTCGGACCAGGTGGGTCTGAACAATTCACGCAACGTGGTGCTGGTGGGCGATGTGCCCAGCGAACAGCCACGACCGAACAAGATTTATTTCGCGTTGTTTTTCCTCGTCCTGAGCCTTTCACTGGTGATCATGACCGACATGAAACTGTCGCTGGCATTGATGACCGGTGCGATCGGCATGATCATATCCGGCGTCATCAACATCGACGAAGCCTACCGAGCAGTGAGCTGGAAAACGGTGTTCATGCTGGCCTGTCTGATTCCTTTGGGCTACGCCATGGAAAACACCGGCACCGCCGCCTGGATCGCACAGAACACCATTCAGGCGCTGGGATTGGTGCCACAATTTGTTTACCAGCTTGCCATCGCCACCCTGGCCACGATGTTTTCACTGGTGATGTCCAATGTCGGTGCCACCGTGCTGTTGGTGCCGCTGGCCATTAACATTGCGCTGGAAACCGGTGGCAATCCGGCCACCTACGCACTGATTGTGGCCCTGTCAACCTCCAACGCCTTCATATTGCCCACCCACCAGGTTTCGGCACTGATCATTGGACCGGGCAGTTATTCGGTCAAGGACTTCATGAAAGTCGGCAGCCTGCTCTCACTGCTGTTCATTGCCGTGATGCTGCTCATGGTCAACCTGATCTTTTGAGGCGCGCATTCAGACACTGCACCTGTGCCAGCTTTTCCCTGAATAACTGGCTCAATTCCTGTCGACCTTTGCGGGTCAGCTGACTGCTGCCGCAATCAAAACGGCCGATGCGGCCGATGATGTCTTCAATCTCACACAATAAAGATTGCACTTTGTTTTCAAGTTGATTCATGTTCCACCCCATGATGCAGCTCCTGACGCGCCTGTTTCAATGATTTCAGCAGCGACTGTCGCAAGTGCGGGCGGTCTTGTCCATGCACCGTCAATTGCACCAGTGAACGCTGCAAATAGCGGATCCTTTTCTTGATTTTTTCCTGATTCATGCCTTCCCCAGCACAGAATAATACGTGTGGAGCCCATTCTAGTGGTGCGCGTGGCCGGCTGTAACTGGCAATTCACTGAAAAACATGTAGGAAATTTCTTACTTTGCCTGGCTCCTGGCGTATAAATCAGACAGAAAAAAAGCTATAATATTGGATGCTTTTGACTTTGGAATGCCATGATTAAACTGGTTCTACTCAGACACGGTGAAAGTGAATGGAACCTGGCCAACCGGTTCACAGGCTGGACCGATGTGGACCTGACCGAACGCGGTCGCGAACAGGCCAGACAGGCCGGCCTGGCCTTGCGTGAAAACGGTTTTACTTTTGATTGCGCGCACACTTCAGTGCTCACGCGCGCCATTCGCACGCTGTGGATCACTCTGGATCACATGCAACAGATGTGGATTCCGGTGCGGCGCGACTGGCGCTTGAATGAACGCCACTACGGTGCTTTGCAGGGACTGAACAAAGCCGAGACTGCGGCCAAATACGGCGATGAGCAGGTGCTGATCTGGCGCCGCAGCTACGCCACACCGCCGCCATTGCTGGATCGCAATGACGCGCGCGATGCGCTCAATGATCCACGCTACCGGGCACTGGATGCCGCACAGATTCCACTGGGTGAATGCCTGGCCGACACGGTGAAACGGGTGATGCCCTATTGGAATGAAGCCATTGTGCCGCAACTCAAGGCGGGGCAGAAATTGATCATTGCCGCGCACGGCAATTCTCTGCGCGCCTTGGTCAAACACCTTGATCAAATCAGCGACGAAGAAATTCTCAAACTGAACATCCCCACCGGCATCCCGCTGGTGTACACCCTGGATGACGCATTGCAGCCGGTGGATCGGGCCTACCTGGGCGATCCGGCGGCGGTGGAAGCCGCCATGCACAAAGTCGCCAATCAAGGCAAGTCCAGCGGCTAAACACAACACAGGCCACAGCACCATGAACAGCCAATACCCTTTGCTCGACCAAATCAACACCCCGGCGGACCTGCGCAAGCTGGAACCGGCCCAACTGAAACAATGCGCCGATGAACTGCGCGCGTATCTGATCGAGTCGGTGGCACGTTCGGGCGGCCATTTCGGGTCCGGCCTGGGCACCGTGGAACTGAGTGTGGCGTTGCACTACGTCTTCAACACCCCTGAAGACCGCATCGTCTGGGACGTCGGGCACCAGGCCTACCCGCACAAAATCCTCACCGGGCGCAAAGACCGCATCGAAAGCATCAAGAAAAAAGGCGGACTGGCCCCGTTTCCCAAGCGCTGCGAGAGCGAGTTTGACACCTTTGGGGTGGGTCACTCGTCCACTTCCATCAGCGCGGCCCTGGGCATGGCACTGGCGAATGAACAACAGCATCGCAGCAACCGGGTGGTGGCGGTGATTGGCGACGGCGCCATGACCGCGGGCATGGCCTTTGAGGCACTCAACCACGGCGGTGAGCTGGAAACCGACATGCTGGTGATACTCAACGAAAATGAAATGTCCATATCACCGAACGTCGGTGCGCTGTCACGCATGCTGATCAAAATCGTCAGCGGCCGGCTGTACAACCGCATGCGCGAGAAATCCAAACGCATCATGAAACGCGGCTCCTGGCTGTGGCGCTTCATATCCAAATGGGAAGAACACACCAAAGGCATGCTGATTCCCAACACCCTGTTTGAAGAACTGGGCTTCCATCACCTCGGTCCGATCGATGGCCACGACGTCAATCAGCTGGTGCGCACACTCAACACCATCAACGAAATCAAAGGCCCCAAACTGCTGCACATCATCACCAAGAAAGGCAAAGGCTATAAAGCGGCCGAAGATGACCCGGTTAAATACCATGCGGTTGGCCAATTCGATCCAGCCATCGGCATGCAGCCATCCAGCAAACCGGGTAAACCCAGCTACACATCGGTGTTCGGCCAGTGGATCTGTGACATGGCGCGACTGGACAATCGCCTGATCGGCATCACACCGGCGATGCGCGAAGGATCCGGCCTGGTGGAATTTTCCAAACTGTTTCCGAAACGCTATCACGACGTCGGCATCGCTGAACAGCACGCCGTCACAGTGGCCGCCGGCATGGCCTGTGAAGGCGCCAAACCGGTGGTGGCCATCTATTCGAGCTTTCTGCAACGCGCCTACGATCAACTGATCCATGACGTGGCCATACAAAACCTCGATGTGCTGTTTGCCATCGACCGGGGTGGCGTGGTCGGACCGGATGGCGCAACCCACGCCGGCAACATGGATTTGAGTTTCTTGCGCTGCGTGCCCAACATGACACTGATGGCGCCGTGCGATGAAAATGAATGCCGGCAGATGCTGTACACCGGCTTCATGCACCCGGGCCCGGCAGCGGTGCGTTACCCCAGAGGCACCGGCCCGGGCATGGCCATTCAGCCGCAGATGCAACCGCTGGCCATCGGCCAGGCCGTGCGCACCCGCAAAGGCTCAAAACAGGTCGCCATTCTGGCGTTTGGCGCCGTGCACCACGATGCCATGCAAGCGGCAGAAAAACTGGATGCCAGCGTGGTCAACATGCGCTTTGTCAAACCCATGGATGAACGCATGATTGAAAAAATGGCGCTGACCCATGAGATGTTGGTCACTGTTGAGGACAACGTGATCGCTGGTGGTGCCGGTTCTGCCGTCAACGAAATCCTGCAACGACTGAACATCACCACCCGTGTATTGAATCTGGGTTTGCCGGACCGCTTTCAGGATCACGGCACACGAGAAGAATTGCTGGCTGAAGCCGGCATTGATGCGGCCGGTATTTTGCACCAGATTGAGCAAAAACTGCAGAAAAAATCTCGCAAGCGATTGCACAGCCTCAACCGCTGAAGCGCTCAAAGCATGAGGTAATGCACCTGTGAATGTCTGCGGCAGGTGAGCTAAATTTTACGACGAAACCTCCCGACGTGGAATTAACCCCGTTTGGTTTTGATGTAGTGGGTCATTTCATGTTCGGGGAAATTGTCGATCAGATACTGTTTGTAGTAATCGCTTTTTTTGTTGTGATTTTTATCGTCCAGGTAATTGATCATGGCCACCAGAGCTTCAGCAAACAGCGGTTCTCTGCAGCTCACCCGAATCATCTGATTGATCAGAAACAAGCCGTTGTTCTCGAACCCGTTGGCTGAAAAGATGATGGACAAACGGATGTACAATTCATCGTCCAGACTGATGCGTCCCTGGGTTGTGGTCATGTATTTGACGAAATCCTCATGGATTTTCTGTGCCGACACATCGTAGCGAATCTGCAGCCGAAAATAATCCCGTGCGGCGTCGTGATGCAGTTTGTCAAAGGGAATGAATTTACCGTATTCGAATCGCAGCTTGGCCAAATCAAGTGAAGATGAATATTTTTTGAACGTTCTGGCCAGAATCTTCAGCGCTCTTTTGTATTTGCCTTTGGAGACCAGTTTTTCAGCTTTCTTGATTGGGCTCATTCAATCGTGGGACCTTTCTCTGGGTGAAACGAAATTATATCATCCCATTTTCAGCCATGGAAAATGATTTGTCAAAACCCAGTATGAAATGGTCCAACAGTTTGACATCGATCATTTTAAGGATGTGAGTCAGGTCCTGTGTCAACACCTGGTCCGCCTGGCTTGGTCGCACATCACCGGACGGGTGATTGTGCGCACAGATCAAAGCCGCTGCGTTGTGCTGCATGCATTTTTGCAACACAATTCGCGGGTACACCTGGGCCGAATTGATGCTGCCGCGAAACAGGTACTCAAAACAAATCAGGCGGTGTTGCGAGTCCAGAAACAAACAGGCAAATTTTTCATTCTTGCCCAGCTTGAAATTCAACTGAAGATACTCCCGCACGAACGTGGCCTGGGTGAATCGGGGCTGCTCTGAAACCCGGCAATTGAAAGAACGGCGGGTCAGTTCCGAGGCCGCCTGCAACTGACAATATTTGGCCAGACCCAAGCCTTTAATGTCTTTGAATTCCCGCAGGGAAGCATTCAGCACGCCATCAATGCCGGCAAAAACCTGCAGCATTTCTCGCGCCAGATCAATCGCGGATTTGCCCGGCACACCGGTGCGCAGAAATATCGCCAGCAGTTCCGCATCGCTGAGGCTTTGCGCGCCGTTCTGCAACAGCCGTTCACGCGGTCGTTCATTCTCTGGCCAGGATTGGATGCTCATGGGTGCCCCGAGTAAAAAAGGCAAAGTATGCCTTTGCACAGGCCCCTTGGGCCACGGCAAGATTCTGATTTGACTGTAAGAAATTATGACGGATGCTGGGCTTTATGCGTGCAAATGGTCTAGAATAGGTGCTGTGGAAACGGACGCTTTGATGCGTGCGGACAGTCGCTCAAAACTAATTCAGGAATACTTCAGTTTGAATCCCAATCCAAGCATGAAAGAAATTGAAATCAAAATACTGGATCAACGATTGATCACGGAATTTGGTGTGCCCAAACCGGCCACATCCGGATCGGCCGGCGTTGATGTGTTTGCCTGCGTGGAAGAAACCACAGAACTTGCCCCCGGGCAGACCCTGCTGATTCCCTGCGGTTTTGCCATGCACATCAAAGACCCCTCATTGGCAGCGGTGATTTTGCCGCGCTCAGGTCTGGGTCATAAACACGGCATTGTGCTCGGCAATCTTGTGGGCCTGATTGATTCAGACTATCAGGGCCAGCTGTTTGTGTCCTGCTGGAACCGCAGCGAAACCCAGTTCACCATTCACCCGGGTGATCGCATCGCCCAGCTGGTGGTGCTGCCGGTGGTGCAACCCCAATTCAAGGTGGTTGAAGCTTTCGAACACAGCCACCGCGGCGACGGCGGCTTTGGGCACACCGGTGTGAACACGCGATGAACACAGGCAAGCAACGCGGCAGCGTGTCTCTCAAGCCCAGCTCTCACCTGATCAGCAATCTGTTCTGGACAGTGATGATTGGGCTCTCGGTGGTATTAATCGTCATTTTTGGCCTGTCAACCAACAGCCAGTACGGTGACATCCGCACCGCCGCGCAACTGCAAGTGGTGAGCGACGAGGTGTTCGAGGCGGTGCAAGAGAAGCTGCAGGCGCTGGATCAAAAAAACCGGCTGGTGATTGAAAAAGGCGTGCTGGAAGAGGATCTGGTTGAGCGCGTCAAGCGACAGCTGCCGGAGACCGTTCGGGTCCTGCTGGTGCCCGAACCGGTGTTCAGAATCAAACCGGAACCGACATTTCCGGGCATCAATTTTGCCACTTTGGACATGCTCATACGTGCCAGCAATGCACAGTCGGACCCGCCGCCTGAAATTCATTTGTTTGGTCAAAAAGATCAATACCTCAATTACGTCTACATCGTTGAACCTGAGGAAAAATATCTGGTGCTGAGTTATCCGGTGGACGCGGTGCTGGATCTGGACCTGAGCATTCCTTCGCTGGAAGCTGGCACCGTGGTTTTACGTCAGAACACCGGCAGATACAGCCAGATCAATCTTAAACACTGGGGCAACCTCAGCGCCATCTCCAGCAGCAAACTGCCGGTTTCCCTGGCCGTGCCCAACTCCAATTTTTACGTGGAGTATTTCCTGCCGGAATCGTTTTCAATTTTGCACAACATCCCGTTTGCAGCGGCCATCATCGGGCTGTTGTTTTCCATTCTTTTACTGATCACTGCGCTGACCAAAAAATCACGCGCCTCCGCGAAATCCAAATCCGCCGCGGCCGACACGGAAAAACGCTATGTGCCGCGCTCGCCGACAGTAAAAGACGCCGCGCAAGAAACCGCCCTGCCACCAGCCAAAGACCAACCCAAATTGCCAGAGAATGCCCCCACGGTGCGCAAACCTGCATTGACCGGTGCTCAGGCGGCGCTGCCCGACCCATCCATTTTCAAAGCCTACGATATCCGCGGCATCGTCGATGAGACACTCACCCGGGACACTGTTAAACAAATCGGGCAGGCCATTGGCACAGAAAACCAGAACCGCGGATGCGAAGTCATCGCAGTGGCCCGCGATGGCCGCTTATCCGGCCCAAGCCTGCTGGATGCCTTGATTGAAGGCCTGACGTCCAGCGGCTGCGATGTGGTCAACATCGGCGCGGTGCCAACCGGTGTGCTGTATTTTGCCACCCACTACCTGAAAACCGGCTCCGGCGTGATGTTGACCGGCAGTCACAACCCGCCCGACTACAATGGCCTGAAAATAATGCTCAACGGCGAGACCTTGTCTGGCAAACAGATCAAGGATCTGTACAACATGATCAAAGCCGGCAATTTGAAGAGCGGAGAAGGCCAGGTGCAGGAACTGGACATTGCCGACGACTACATTGAGCACATCAGTTCGGACATCCAGCTGGAACACGAACCCAAGGTTGTGGTGGACAGCGGCAACGGCATCGCCGGTCCGATTGCCGTGGAATTGCTGGAAGAAATCGGTTGCGAAGTGATCCCACTGAATTGCGAAGTTGACGGGCACTTCCCCAACCACCACCCGGACCCCAGTGTCCCGGAAAATTTGAAAGATCTGATCACCACGCTGCAAAACATCGACGCCGACATCGGCATTGCCTTTGACGGCGATGGCGACCGCCTGGGCGTGGTCACCAAAGCGGGGGAAATCATCTATCCGGACCGTTTGCTGATGTTGTTCGCCCGTGACGTCTTGACCCGCCAGCCTGGATCCAGTGTGATCTTTGATGTGAAATGCACCGGGCATCTGCCTAAAATGATTGTGCAAAGCGGCGGCATGCCGATCATGTGGAAAACCGGCCACTCATTCATGAAGGCCAAGCTGAAAGAAACCGAAGCCGCTCTGGCCGGTGAAATGAGCGGTCATTTTTTCTTCAATGAACGCTGGTTTGGCTTTGATGACGGCATTTATTCGGCCGCGCGTCTGCTGGAAATTCTGGATCAGGATGAGCGCGACCCGCAGGACGTGTTTGACGAATTGCCCAAAGGCGTCAGCACGCCGGAAATCAAAGTGGAAATGGCCGAAGGCGAACACTACAAGTTCATGGAGAAATTTCAGAATTCCAGCCACTTCAAGGACGCCAAAGTCACCACCATTGACGGCATTCGTGCTGATTTTGGTGATGGTTGGGGTCTGGTGCGCTGTTCCAACACCACGCCGTGCCTGGTGATTCGCTTCGACGCCGACGATGAGGCGGCCCTGAAACGCATCAAAGAACAGTTCCGCAAACAAATTCTGAAGATTGACGAAACGCTTGAATTGCCGTTCTGAGTGGACGGCTTGTCCAATCGGCGTCAGTCGTGCTCAAGTTTGATGTGACTGGTGTCGATGTCTGCTTTGGGCTTGTCTTTCTGATCCACCAGAGTGGCGCCCACCTCCTCCATACTCAATCCTTCGATGGAAATCTCTGGCGCGGGCGGCTTGGCAGCCTTCACCAGAATCACACCGGGTTCATCCATTTGCATCTGACTCAGATCGAATGTCGGAGCCGCCTTGATTTCCTTGTCAACAATCACCACACCGGGTTCGTCCAGCCCGAGATGTGAAATGTCCAGATCGAGCTGCTGCACTGCCCGGCCTTCCACCAGCACGGTGCCGGCTTCGCCCAGCTGCAAATGACCGGTTTCGATGTGCACTTCCGCCGGACGTGTTTGCGGCACCAGCACCACCCCCGGTTCACTCAGGGTCAACTCACCTGATTCACCGCCGTCGGCCTGATCGGCTGCGGACTCGTCCTGCACCAACGCCACCTTGATGCCGGCTTTTTTTAGCACCGAGCGGTACTGGTTGGCCTTGTCCATGGGCAAAGATTTCTTTAACACCCGTTCGGAGCCATCGAACAGCAACGAGACTTTTTCTGCCGGCAATTTGAACAACTTGGCCAGATTGTTTTGCGCCACCGCCGGGTCCACGCCGCGGACGATTTTGCCCTTGAAGACAATGTGAAATTTTTGCTCAACCATTTTTCATCTCATGCAAGGTCTGATCCTGACTATGCCACAGCTGGTCTATCCATTCAAACAAATCCGCGCGGAAATGTTCGTCGGTGATGTAATTTTTGTTCTTAAGTGCGTCCGGTATGCGAATTTTCTGCACCCGAACCCGCACGTGTTGAAAGCGACCACAAAGAAAATCCCATATCCCCGGCACTTTGGGCAGATAGCACAACGACACCAGCAGCACGTGCTCAATCCGTTGCCCCAGGGTGCCCAGAACAAAACCGATGCCTCCGGCCTTGGGCATCAGCAGATGTCGGTATTTGGATTGCTGTGCCTGGTGCTTGGCCGGGGTGAAGCGCGAACCTTCGGCGAAATTCATCACAGAGGTCGGTGTGTGCATGAATTTCTCACAGGATTTGCGCGTCTGTTCCAGATCGCGACCGGCCAGGTGGGGATTTTTGCGCAAAAATTCTTTGCTGTAGCGGCGCATGAAGGGGTAATCCAGCGCCCACCATGCCAGACCGAACAATGGCACCCAAAGCAACTGCCGCTTGATGAAAAACTTGAGAAACGGAATGCGCCGGTTGAACACGCTCTGCAACACCGGAATGTCCACCATGGATTGATGATTGCTGATCACCAGATACCAGTCATCGCGCCGCAACGGCGGCAAGGCATCAATCAACACTTTGCGACCATGAATCAGCCGATGCGCGCGGTCATTGAACCAGGCCCAGCTTTCGGCACAAAAGATCAGCCCGTGCGACAGAAACCTGCGCACAGCCGGCACCGGCAACAGCAATTTGACGCAGGCAATCAACAACAGCAACGGCACCCACAACAGGGAATTCAACAACAGCAACACGGCGGCAAAAACGCCTTTCAACATGGTGGCTCCTACGGGGTTCGGAGGCCCCATGTTAGTGGATTTGTACGGCGGATACAATCGCCAACAAAACAATGTACTTTTGCCTGCAAAACAGCTAAAATGCATCTCTTTATTCGAATTAAGAGATATATTGAAATGAGCGACTACTTATTCACTTCCGAATCGGTGTCAGAAGGACATCCGGACAAGGTGGCCGACCAGATTTCCGACGCCGTGCTTGACGCCATACTGGCGCAGGATCCACACGCCCGGGTGGCTTGTGAGACGCTGGTTAAAACCGGCGCCGCGATCATCGCCGGAGAAATCACCACCAGCGCCTGGGTGGACCTTGATGCACTGGTCCGTAAAGTCATCGTTGACATCGGCTATGACCGTTCGGAGATTGGATTTGACGGCAACACCTGCGCCGTGATGTCGCTGATTGGTAAACAATCCCAGGACATCAACATGGGCGTTGACCGTGATTCGGCTGAAGCGCAGGGCGCCGGCGACCAGGGCTTGATGTTTGGCTACGCGTCCAACGAAACCGACGTTTTGATGCCAGCCCCCATCACCTACGCGCACCGACTGGTGCAAAAACAATCGGAAGTGCGTAAATCCGGAGTGCTGCCGTGGTTGCGCCCGGACGCGAAAAGCCAGCTGACCTTTCGCTACGTCGATGATAAACCGGTGGCCATTGATGCCCTGGTGCTGTCCACTCAGCACGACCCGGATATCAGCCACAAAGATCTGACCGAAGCGGTGATGGAAGAAATCATCAAACCGGTGATTCCGGCGCAATGGCTGGACAACAAAACCCTGTATCACATCAACCCAACCGGTCAGTTCATCATTGGTGGACCGGTCGGAGACTGCGGACTCACCGGACGCAAAATCATCGTTGACACCTACGGCGGGATGGCCCGTCACGGCGGTGGCGCGTTTTCCGGCAAGGACCCGTCCAAAGTCGACCGTTCGGCCGCGTATGCCTGCCGCTATGTGGCGAAAAACATTGTTGCAGCCGGCCTGGCCGAACGCTGTGAAATCCAGGTGTCCTACGCCATCGGGGTGGCCCAACCCACCTCCATCAGCGTGACCACCTTTGGCACCAACACGATTCCTGAAGAAAAAATTGAACAGCTGGTGCACAAGCATTTCGATCTGCGCCCCTACGGCATCATCCAGTCACTCGACCTGATTCGTCCGATCTATCTGCAAACCGCGGCCTACGGCCACATGGGACGTGAAGAAGCCGACTTGAGCTGGGAAAAAACCGACAAAGCCGACATTTTAAGACAAGACGCCAACTTATAAGGAGACCAACATGACCGCACAAACCGCAAGCACCATGAAACCCGACTACGTCATTGCCGACATTGGCCTGGCCGAATGGGGCCACAAGGAAATTCGCATCGCCGAATCGGAAATGCCTGGCCTGGTGTCCATCCGCGACGAATACCGCGACGCACAGCCATTGAAAGGCGCACGCGTTGCCGGCTCCTTGCACATGACCATTCAGACCGCCGTGCTGATCGAGTCGCTGCGCGCCCTGGGTGCCGAAGTGCGTTGGGCTTCATGCAACATTTATTCCACCCAGGACCACGCCGCGGCCGCCATCGCCGATCAGGGCGTGCCGGTGTTTGCCGTGAAAGGCGAAACCCTGGAGGAATACTGGGAATACACCCACCGCATCATGGAATGGCACGACGGCGGCGCCCCCAACATGATTCTTGACGACGGCGGCGACGCCACCCTGTTGCTGATTCTCGGCGCGCGCGCTGAAAAAGACGCCTCGGTGCTGGACAACCCGACCTCCGAAGAGGAAGAGTGTTTGTACGCATCGATCAAAAAACGTCTCGGCAGCAAACCCGGCTGGTACAGCAAAACCCTGGCAGCCATCCGCGGTGTGACCGAAGAAACCACCACCGGCGTGAAGCGCCTGTATGAGATGGCCAAGAACAATGAACTGCCGTTCCCGGCCATCAACGTCAATGATTCCGTGACCAAGTCCAAATTCGACAATCTGTACGGCTGCCGTGAATCCCTGGTGGATGGCATCAAGCGCGCCACCGACGTGATGATCGCCGGTAAAATCGCCGTGGTGTGTGGTTACGGCGACGTCGGCAAAGGCTGTGCGCAATCGCTGCGCGGGCTGGGTGCCACGGTGTGGGTGACCGAAATCGATCCCATTTGTGCACTACAGGCTGCGATGGAAGGTTTCCGCGTGGTGACCATGGACGAGGCCGCCTCCCAGGCCGACATTTTCGTCACCGCGACGGGCAACTACCACGTGATCACATTCGACCACATGCAAGCCATGCGCAATGAGGCCATCGTCTGTAACATCGGTCACTTTGACAATGAAATCGATGTGGCCGGTCTGGAAAAACGCTGTCAGTGGGACAACATCAAACCGCAAGTGGATCACGTGATTTTCGCAGACGGGAAACGCATCATCCTGCTGGCCAAAGGGCGTCTGGTCAACCTCGGTTGCGCCACCGGCCACCCCAGTTTTGTGATGTCCAATTCATTCACCAATCAGGTGCTGGCACAAATCGAGCTGTACACCGACGGCGATAAATATGAAAACAAAGTGTATGTGTTGCCGAAGCACCTGGATGAAAAGGTCGCGCGCCTGCACCTGGAACGCATCAACGCCCGCCTCACGCAACTGAGCGACGAACAGGCGCGATACATCGGCGTGGACAGCGACGGCCCCTATAAACCGGATCACTACAGATACTGAGTGCAATGAAACAGAACACCGGATTCAGCTTTGAGTTCTTTCCGCCCAAGAACGCCGAACAGTCGGTGGTGCTTGAACACACCACCGAAAAACTCAAATCCCTGAATCCGGACTTCTTTTCCGTGACTTTCGGCGCCGGTGGCTCCACCACCGACGCCACACGGCAGACCGTTCTGGATCTGCAGACCACCACCGACACACCGGTGATTCCGCACCTGTCGTGCATGGGCGGCACACCTGAAGACATCCAGGGTCTGTTGCAGACCTATCTGGACAACGGCATCAACCGCGTGCTGGCGTTGCGCGGCGATGTGCCCTCGGGCATGGGTTCTGTGGGCTATTTCCGCCACGCCAATGAACTGATCGAATTCATTCACCGCACTTTTCCAGGCCAGTTCAGCATCACCGCTGCCTGCTACCCCGAAGTGCACCCGGAAACTGAAAGTCTGGCCAGTGAACTGAAATACTTCAAGCAGAAAATTGACGCCGGCGTTGAACGGGCCATCACGCAGTTTTTCTTCAACCCGGACGGCTATTTTCAATTCGTCGAACAGGCCAGCAAAGCCGGCATCGATGTGCCCATCATACCGGGCATCATGCCAATCACCAATTTCACCAACATCAAGCGTTTTTGCGACTTCTGCGGCACCGACATGCCACGCTGGCTGAAATACAAACTGCAATCCTTTGGCGACGACCGCAATTCAATTCAGGCCTTCGGCACGGAATTCACCGTGCACCTGTGTCAGCAGCTGATTGACCAGGGCGTCCCCGGCATCCACTTTTACACCCTCAACCGCGCCAAAGCCACAATAGATGTTGTCACTGCCCTGCAGTGAGACTACAATGGGCAGCCATGTCTGATCACACCGCTGAAACACTCAAGCCGGCATCTCTGCGTCGCTGCATCATTGGCGTGGACGCCCCATTTTGCACACCGTTTGGGCAGCGCCTGATGACCTACTGCGACTACACCGCATCGGGCCGGACACTGGATTTCATCGAAAAGTATCTGATGCGTTTGCAACGTTATTACGCCAACACGCACACCGAGGACGACATGACCGGTCGCTCCATGACGCGGTTGCTGCACGACGCGGAAAAACGCATCAAACAATCGGTCAACGCCGGCCCGGATGATTGCATCATCTGCATCGGCACCGGCGCCACCGGTGCGATCACCAAATTGCAACAGATTCTAGGCACGCACCTGCCACCGGCCACACGCCAAAACATTGAACGCCTGGGCGGCGTGGATTTCAAGCAGCTGAAAAAGAAAGCGCCCATTGTGTTCATTGGCCCGTATGAACACCACTCCAATGAAATATCCTGGCGCGACGGCTTGTGTGAAGTGATCGAGGTGCGCCTGGACAGCCAGGGACACATTGATTGCGATCACCTGGAAAAGCTGCTGACCGATGCGGCCTACAAGGACCGCCTGAAAATCGGTTCATTTTCTGCCGCATCCAACGTGTCCGGCTTGAAGACCGATTGCCACGGCATCGCCCGTCTGCTGCACCGGCACAACGCCCTGGCCTTTTTTGATTACGCCGCCAGTGCACCCTATGTGCCCATGGACATGCACCCGGAGGACGACCCCGAAGGCTATTTTGACGGCGTGTTCATCTCGGCGCATAAATTTCTGGGTGGACCGGGTTCAAGTGGCGTCTTGATTTTCAACCGTACCTTGTACCAACACGGCCTGCCGCCCACCGTCAGCGGCGGCGGCACGGTCAGTTACGTCGGCATCAACGAACACGATTTTCTTGATTCAATTGAAGAACGTGAAAAAGCCGGCACCCCAGGCGTGCTGCAGATTCTGCGCGCCGCGCTCAGTTTCGAAGTCAAGGAAAAATTCGGCATCGAACAAATTCATGCGCTGGAAAGCCGCTGGCTGAATCGCGCTTTTGAGCGCTGGTTGAGTCACCCGCGCATCGAGATTCTGGGCGATCCCGATCCGGCCAACCGCATTGGCATTGTGTCGTTCAACATCCGCACCTCCACCGGCAAATACCTGCACCCCAAGTTTGTCACCGTGCTGCTGAATGATTTGTTTGGCATCCAGTCACGCGCCGGTTGTTCCTGCGCAGGTCCCTACGGACATCATTTACTGGGGATTGACGAAGACACTTCGGAAGAATACCGCAAATTGATTCAAAAAGGCCTGTTCGGCATCAAGCCGGGTTGGTGTCGCATTGGTTTTCATTACGTCATGGATGAACCGGAAGTGGATTACATCATTGATGCGGTCCGATTTGTTGCCGATCACGGCATTGACTTCTTGCCGTGGTATAAATTCTGCCTCAAACAGGCGTGCTGGCAGCACATAAACGACGACGGCAAATGCACTGAATTTGGCCTGGACAACGCATTTAAACCGGACGATGATTTTGCTCAGCCGCTGTCATCCATGGTGCGGCGTTCACTGTACAGGCAATATTTACAGGAGGCACATGAGTTCATCGAACAATCACGCGCATTGCCGGTCAGACAATCCCAGTCACTGCCAGAGATTGAACATTTAAATCAGTTCATTGTGTGAAGCGCCATCGCGCAGGGCTCACGCCTCAACCACTTCGGTGGTGAAACTTTCCCCACAGCCGCATTCGCCTTTGGCGTTTGGATTGTTGTAAGTGAATACGCGATTGATGCCTTGCGCAACAAAATCGATTTGTGTGCCATCCACCTTGTCCAGGGCCGCAGCAGACACCAGAATGCGCACGCCTTTGTCGATAAATTCAACATCGTCGGGGTGAATTTCCGTGGCGATGCCCACTTCGTAACCCCACCCTGAACAGCCCATTTTCTTTACCCCAACGCGAAATCCCAGCGCCTGGGTGTCTTTGTCAAGAAATCGTTGAATCCGCTGCGCGGCGGCGTCTGTCAGTTGAATGGCCATGTGGCGTGTCTTTATTTGCGTGAATGGTGTTAAAGGTAAGGCCGATGCAAAAAAAAATCAAGCCCTGATGGCAGGGCTTGATTTTCGTTGCGGTGACCGTGGCGGGTCACCGGGGGAGTCGTAAAAAGCGATCAGGCCGCTTTTTCAATTTTCTTGATTTCTGCTGTCAATGCTTCCAGTCGCTTGTTCAGTGCTTTCAGCTCATCGTTGGTCGGCACGTCCAGTTTTTTCAGTGCTTTTTCAATCTGGCCTTCGAAGAAACCTTCAATTTTGTTGATGCGTTTGCCGGCTTCTTTCTTCAGGGTATCGAATTTGCTTTCCGCTTTATCGGTCAGTTTGTTGACTTGTTTTTTTGATTTGTTCTCGAAGCTTTGGCCTTCTTTCACCAGATTGCCATACAGCTTTTCGATTTCCTTTTGTGAAACAGAGACAACGCCCAGTCCGGCCAGCCAGACATTTTTTACAGAATCAGTGATGTTTTGTACGTTCATTTTTGCACCTCAGTCGTGGTTTTATTTGATCTTGTCAGGTATATTATTCGCAGCGCTTAGAGTAAACACACTAAATCACTGCACACGAGAAAAAAAATGACCTGGCAAACCATCGACCCCGCACACGGCTTTGATTACAACCGCGATTCACTCAGCCAGACATGGCAGGCCTTGCATCGTTTCGATCGGCAACCGCATCCACAATCACTCAGCGGTGACGATGCCGAGTCCGCCGATGCCTTGCTTGATGCCTGGTGCGCCCACCACAACGGGCAGTTTGAAAAAGCCTGCACACTGGCACAAGACATCGGCGCCATCGCAGCACCGGTGTACATCCGCGCCGCTGTGGCATACACCGACTACGTGTGCGAAGACGATGAAACATCCCAGGCGGTGTTGCAACAGGCCATTGAAATCGGTGAACAGGCGGTGGCAGAACGCCCCGTAGACGCCAACGTGCATTTCACACTGGCCCTGGCATTGGGTCGATACGCGCAATTGATTTCCGTGGTCAAAGCCCTGGCCAAAGGTTTGGGCGGTCAGATCAAACAACACCTGGAACACACCCTGAGGCTGGAGTCTGAACACACCGAAGCGAACACCGCCATGGGTTTGTACCATGCAGAAATCATTGATAAGGTCGGGGCCACCATCGGTGGCTTGACACACGGCGCGAAAAAGTCCAAAGCGCTGGCGCATTTTGAACGTTCTGTGGAATTAAGTGATTCTTCTTCGGCCATCACGCTGATCGAATACGCCAACGGTCTGTTGCTATTGAACGGAGACGACGACTACGACACAGCCTGTGAGTTGTATGCTCAGGCGGCCGAATGCGAGGCCCTGGATGCGGTGCAATCACTGGATGTGGCATTCGCCGCCAGTCAATTGGAAGAAGAGTGAGTCTACCGGCGGTTCGCCGGTCGAGGCATTGATTCAGGCAAAGGCCGGAATGAATTCGGGTGTGCGCTGCCTGTTTTTGGCGAAACTGACCTGCTCGTAGGCGTCTTCCTGGGCCAGCAAGGCACGCAACAACTGATTGTTCAGTTTATGGCCGGATTTGTAGCCGTGGTAGTGACCGATGATCTGATGCCCCAATTGATATATGTCACCGATCGCGTCGAGCAGCTTGTGTTTGACGAATTCATCTTCATAGCGCAAACCGCCGTTGTTCAGAACCCGATAGTCATCCAGCACAATGGCGTTGTCCATGCTGCCACCCAGCGCCAGGTTGTTGTTGCGCAGCATTTCAATGTCGCGCATGAAACCAAATGTGCGCGCACGGGAGATTTCTTTGACAAAAGACTGGCGCGCCAGATCAATGTCTGCTGAGGAACAATGCGATTCAAAGGCCGGGTGGTTGAATTCAATCTCGAATGAATAGCGGCAGCCCTGATGCGGTTTCAATTCAGCGAATTTGTCCCCTTCTTCAACGCGCACCGGTTTTTTGATGCGGATGAACGATCGATTGGCTGTTTGTTCTGTGACTCCAGCCGACTGAATCAGAAACACAAAAGGGCCTGATGAACCGTCCATGACCGGCACTTCTGATGCACTCAAATCAACGTAGCAGTTGTCAATGCCCATGCCGGCAAACGCCGCCATCAGATGTTCGACGGTGCCCACTTTAATGCCGTTTTTGATCAAATTGGTGGACATGCTGGTGTCGCCCACATTGTGCGCCACGGCCTTGATCGGGAAGGGCCGTTTGTAGTCGACGCGTCTGAACACAATGCCGGTGTTGACCGGTGCTGGCACCAGGGTGATGAATACTTTTTGTCCGGAGTGAATGCCCACGCCAGTGGCTCTGACTGTGTTTTTCAGTGTTCTTTGTTTGATCATGTCAGTCATTTCGCTGGATTGCGGAATTTGTGAATTGTATCACATATCCCACTGATCGCAATCACTTTGTTGCTGCCAAACAACGCTGTGACATTTCCGCCACAACCGCGCGGCCGGAGGTGGACCGCGCGGCTGTCTGCTGCATCAATCAATCGGCCTGCTTGCGCAGAAATGACGGGATGTCCAGATAATCTTCTGAACCATTGTCCGGCTGATTGCTGCGCAAACGCGATGAAATGCTGTGCTCGGGCTCATCGTCTACCGACATGTCCTTGCTGGCGCGAATCGGTGTTTCAAAGCGGTCATTGGTGGCGTTGCGCACCACCGGCACCGGTTTCATCTGCGGTTTTTTGCTCTTGTTCAAACCGGTGGCCACCACTGTGACGCGGATTTCATCTTCCAGATCCATGTCAATGGCGGTGCCGACCACGACGGTGGCATCGTCGGATGCGTATTCGCGGATCATGTCACCGATTTCCTCGTATTCACCAATGGTCATGTTGAGGCCGGCGGTGATGTTCACCAGCACGCCGTTGGCGCCGTGCATGTCAATGTCTTCCAACAAGGGTGAATTCATCGCGTATTCTGTGGCGGTGGCCGCGCGGTCATCGCCTTTGCCAGTGCCGGTGCCCATCATGGCCATGCCCATTTCCGACATGACGGTCTTGACGTCGGCAAAGTCTACATTAACCAGACCCGGCGATGTGATCAGCTCGGCAATGCCCTGCACCGCGCCCTGCAACACGTCATTGGCCGCCTTAAAGGCGTTCAACAGCGTCACTTCACGGCCAAAATGGGTCAACAGTTTTTCATTCGGAATGGTGATCAAAGAATCCACATACTGTTCCAGCTCCATGATGCCTTTGTCGGCCACCTGCATGCGGCGTTTGCCCTCAAACGGGAACGGCTTGGTCACCACAGCCACAGTCAGCACACCCATTTCTTTGGCAAGCTGGGCAATCACCGGGGCCGCCCCTGTGCCGGTGCCACCGCCCATGCCGGCGGTGATGAACACCATGTCGGTGCCCTGCAGACATTCTTTAAACCGTTCGGCGTCTTCCAGGGCCGCCTGCCGTCCGACTTCGGGGTTGGCCCCCGCGCCCAGACCTTTGGTGACGTTCTGTCCGATGCGTATTTTCGATTTGCACTGGGTTTTGTCCAGCGCCTGCACATCGGTGTTGGCGCAGATAAACTCCACACCGTCGATCTGCGCCTCGACCATTTGTGCCACGGTGTTGCCACCGCCGCCGCCAACGCCGATGATCTTGATCACCGCGCCATTGCTGTCATTTTCCATCAATTCAAACATTGCTTATACCTCCGTAAAACGTGTGTTAAAACTCGCCCAAAAACCATTTCTTAAACTTGCCGAACCATCCGTCCGATTCGTGCAGGTTCTCTTCACTCAGTTCGCTGCTGCTCCCGTACTGCAACAAACCCACACCCGTTGCGTGCAACGGATTGTTCACCACTTCGGTCAAACCACCGACGTGCTGCGGCACGCCCTGTCTGACCGGTAAATGAAACACTTCTTCGGCCAACTCGACCGCACCTTCCATGCGCGATGCGCCACCGGTCAGGACGATGCCTGCAGCGATCATGTCAGCGTAACCGCTGCGTTGCAGGTCGGCCTGCACCAGCGTGTAAAGTTCTTCGTAGCGCGGCTCCACCACTTCCGCCAAAGTTTGCCGCGCCAGTCGGCGCGGCGCGCGATCTCCGACGCTGGGCACCGAGATGGTTTCATCCGCGGAAGCCAGCTGCCGCAAGGCGCAGGCATACTTCAATTTGATTTCCTCGGCGTATTGCGAGGGTGTGCGCATGGCCACAGCGATGTCGTTGGTCACCTGATCACCGGCAATCGGAATCGCAGAAACGTGGCGAATGGCGCCCTGGGTGAACACCGCGATGTCGGTGGTGCCGGCGCCGATGTCCACCATGCACACACCCAGTTCCTTTTCATCGTCGGTCAACACCGCGGTGGATGAAGCCAGTTGCTCCACCACCATTTGATCAATGGTCAGGCCACATCGCGCCACGCATTTGGCAATGTTTTGCGCGGCACTTTCTGAACCGGTGATGATGTGCACACGGCACTCCAGACGCACACCGGACATGCCAATGGGGTGGCGAATGCCATCCTGACCGTCGATCACGTATTCCTGTGGCAACACGTGCAGCACTTTCTGATCATTCGGAATGGGCACCGCTTTGGCCGCATCCAGCACCTTGTCCACGTCGCTGCGCGACACTTCTTTATCCTTAATCGCCACGATGCCATCGGAATTGATGCTGCGGATGTGGCTGCCGGCAATGCCCACATACACCGACTGAATCTCACAACCGGCCATCAACTCGGCTTCTTCAATCGCCCGGCGAATGGACTGCACAGTCGATTCAATGTCCACCACAACGCCGCGCTTCAGTCCGCGCGAGGGTGCGCTGCCAATGCCCACCACCTCGATCGAACCGTCTTTGTGTTTTTCGCCGACAATGGCCACCACCTTGGATGTGCCAATGTCCAGTCCAACTTGCAATCTGTTTTCAGATTTTCTCACCATGTTCAACCCGTCTCTTCCGTTTCCAGCGCGGTGCTGTGTTCATCCCCGCCGCCCCAGTTGGCCACATAGCCATTCGTGTAGCGCAAGTCCACGCGTTCCGGCAAGCGTCCGTTGATGCCGATCAATTGCGACCAGGTATCGGCCAGACGCACCAGCCGGGCGTCCTGTCGGGCGCTGCCCACCACCACTTCAAGCCCGTTGCGCAGCACCAGCTGCCAGCTGCCGCGGTTGCTGACCTCGGCGCGCATGATTTCCACCCCGGTCGGCGCCAGCAGACCGTTGAAACGGCGGAAATCATCCAGCGTCGATGCGGCGTATTCATCCGCGCCATACAGCTGCGGCAAAAACGTCATGTCGCTGGCCGATTGCACTTCAAATATTTCACCTTCCTGATTCAGCAAATGGCGCGAATTCCACACCGCCACGGCCTTGTGTTCAATCACCGTCACGCGCAGGCTGTCCGGCCATTTTTTGACCACCCGCGCAACCCGCACCCAGGACAACGCTTCCAGCGAATCGCGGATGTCGTCCACGCGAATGCGGAAAAATGACCGCTCATGGGTGTCGGCAATCACCCGACGAATCTGTTCGGCGGTGACGCGTTCGTATTCAGCGACCACATCCAGGTGCTTGATCTGCCAGCGCTCCGACTCGATCAACCCACTCATCATGGCCATCACCAGCAGCACGGCCATCAAGGCCAACACCATCGACATTTGCAACAAGCGACTCATGCGCCGTCTCCCGCCGTGGCCAGGATTTCCGCCACCAACTGTTTAAAGGTCCAACCGTGCTGTTGTGCCGCCTTTGGCACCAGGGATGTGGCGGTCATACCCGGTGTGGTGTTGGCTTCCAAAAACCAGCGCCGCCCCTGCGCATCGACAATGAAATCCACGCGCCCCCAACCGGTCAGTTTGAGCCCGGAAAATATGTGCTGCGCGTCTTCTTGCAGACCCAGTTCAACCTCGGCATCCAGCCCGCTGGGGCAATGGTAGCGGGTGCTTTGGCTGTTGTATTTGGCTTCGTAGTCATACAATTCACCGGCCGGTTCAATGCGCACCACAGGCAGCACCTGTCCATTGACCAATCCCACCGTGCATTCCATGCCGCGGATGCATTGTTCAATCAGCACCCGGCGACCGCTTTGGGTCAGTCGCGCAACTTCTGCCTGCACCTGTTCAGGCGCGTCCAGTAAAAACAAATCCACGCTGGAACCCTCGTCCGCGGGTTTGACGATCCATGGACCCGGCGGGTCCAGCGGTTGCAATTCTTTAATGTCCGCGACGCACTGTCCCGGCGGGGTCAACAGACCCAGCGACTGGGCCTGCAATTTGGCCACATCCTTATACCAGCTCATCACCGCACCGGCCTGGGTAGTGCCGGTAAAGGCATGCCCCTCGGCTTCCAGCCATCCGGCCAACACGCCGTTTTCGCCAATGGAACCGTGCAATATATTGAACACCAGCGCCTGTGGATCGGCCTGCAGTGCTTTGCGCAGGGCATTGAAGCCATCGGCCGCAGTGACCCGATGACCCAGTTCAATCAGGGCCTGGTGCACGGCCCGACCGCTGCTCAGAGAAACCTCGCGTTCCGCTGAATCACCGCCCATCACCAGCACCACATTCTTGCTTTGCGCGTTCATGCGTCACCCGCCTGCGTGTGCACGCCGCCGTGTTCCACAATCCGCTGAATCAATGCACCGATGCTGCCGGCCCCGACCATCAACACCATGTCGCCGTCGCGCAGCACGTCATGCAGCACCGCAGGCACGTTGTCCAGCTGAGACACGTACACCGGATCCAGTTTGCCGCGATTGCGCAAGGAACGCGACAGATCCACTGCTGTGGCACCTGAAATCAAAGCTTCCCCGGCGGCGTAAACGTCCGTCAGTATCAGCAGGTCCACTTCGTTCAGCACATCGGCAAATTCATCGAACAGATCGCGGGTGCGGCTGAAGCGGTG
>JBNLBT010000029.1:0-31701 GCA_050303435.1 Marinicellaceae bacterium | reverse complement strand
ATTTTATGCGCATGGTGTGGGTGATGCTGTCGGTTGGTGCGCTGATCGGGGTTTTGCTGGGGCTCTGGCTGGGCACCGGCCTGACGGAAATGTACACCCGGTTCTTTCATTTTCCGGTGCTGCGATTTTCTTTTTCCCTGCGCGCCATTGTGTTTTCCGTGTGCATGTGTGCCGCTGTGGCCGTGCTGGGGGCGCTGTCCGCGGTCAAGCGCATCATGGCGCTGGCGCCGGCGGAAGCCATGCGGCCCGCCGCGCCGGCGGTGTATCACAAAACCCTGTTCGACCGTTCCGGCGTGTATGCCATGTTTTCGCATTCGACCCGCATCGTCGTGCGGCAACTGTCTGCACGGCCGCTGCGCAGTGGATTCTCGGTGCTCGGCGTGGCCCTTGCAACCGCCATCCTGCTGTTTTCATTTTTTATTGGTGATTCAATCAATTACATGCTGTCTGTGCAATTTGACCGCGCGCAACGGCAGGACACGCAGTTGACATTTGTGGACAATCAGCCGTTGACGTCATTGCAACAGATCCGCCGACTGCCGGGGGTGCTGACCGCCGAACCTCTGCGCTCGGTGGCGGTGCGTCTGAGTTATGGCCATCGCAGCAAGCGCACTTCGATACTGGGATTGCACCCCGCGCCGGATTTGCACCGCATTCTGGATACGCAACTGCAACCGGTTGCCGTGCCGCCGGGCGGCCTGGCACTGTCCACCAAACTGGCCGAATTGTTGCGGGTGCAGGTGGGCGATGTTCTCACCGTCGAAGTGTTGCAAGACAAGCGTCAGGTGGTGCGTGTGCCGGTGGTGGCGCTGGCCGAAGAGTTGATTGGTCTGAGCGCGTTCATGCACATCGAGCGACTCAACGCCCTGCTGGATCAGGCGCCGGGCATGTCGGCGGTGGCTTTGTTGACAGACCCGGCGCACAACGAGGCGTTCAATCGCGCGGTGCGGGGAGTACCGGCCATCGCCGATGTTACGCGGATGAACCGGGCGCGTGAAGTGTTCACCCGGCTGATGGATGAAAACTTCGTCTTGATGACCCTGGTGAATGTGCTGTTCGCCGGCCTGATCGCATTCGGTGTGGTGTACAACATCGCACGCATTGCTGTGGCAGAGCGCGGCCGCGAACTGGCCACCCTGCGGGTGCTGGGCTTCAGTCGTTTGCAGGTGGCGTTCATCCTGTTTGGTGAGTTGGGGCTGGTGACCCTGCTGGCCATTCCGATCGGTTTTGTGCTGGGGCTGGGCATGATCCACGGCATGACCTTAAGCATGGACAATGAGTTGTTCCGCTTTCCTGTGGTGGTGCTGGCGGCCACCTACGGCACCGCCGCGCTGGCGGTCATTGCCAGTGCAGTGATTTCTTTTTATCTGGTGTGGAAAAAAATCACCGGCATTTCGCTGGTGAGCGCACATGAGGGCATTGAATGATGAATGGGTTGACGTTTAAAAAGAGCTTGAAATACCTTGTGGTCCTTGCGCTGCTGGCATTGCTGGTTTATGCATTCTTGCCCCAGCCGGTTGCAGTCACTGCGCAACCGGTGGAGCGTGGCACGCTGCGTTTGACACACAACGCCGAAGGGCGCACGCGCGTCAAGGACATTTTTGTGGTCACCACCCCGGTGGCCGGTCGCATTCATCGCATTGAACTGGAAGCCGGTGACCGCGTGCTGGCCGGCGACGTGATCACCGGCATGACGCCCTCGGATCCGGCTTTTCTGGATGACCGGCGGCGGGCGCAGGCCACCGCCGACCTGAAAGGCGCGCAAGCAGCCCTGGACATGGCGCAAAGCAAATGGCACCGGTCTCAGGCCAACGTGGCATTTTATCGCACCGAATACCAGCGTTTGCAACGTCTGCACAGCGAGGGCAGTGTCTCCGATCACGCGCTGGAACAGGCGCGTTTGCTGCACATCGGCAGTGAAGACGAACAGCGCATGGCGCAGGCCGAGGTGGAACTGATGCGCAGTCAGCTGCAATCGGCGCAGGCGCTGTTGAGTCAGCCGGGGCAAAGCACCGGCACGCCGTCGAACTGTGAGTTGTGTGTGCGTTCACCGGTGGATGGGCAGATCCTCCGTGTGGTGCAGGAGAGCGCCGCGGTGTTGCCGGCCGGTGCACCGCTGCTGGAAGTGGGCGACGTCAACGCCATGGAACTGGTGGTGGACATGCTGTCACAAAACGCTGTGCAGGTTCGTCAGGGGCAACGCGCGCAGGTCAATCATTGGGGCGGGTCCGAAGCCATTGAGGCGGTGGTGCGGCGTGTGGAACCGGGCGGCTTCACCAAGATCTCAGCCTTGGGCATTGAGGAGCAGCGGGTCAACATCATTTTGGATCTGCTGGATCAACAGCCGGTGTCTCTGGGCCTCGGCGATGCGTTCCGTGTGGAAGTGGAGATCACCGTGCACGAACAGGCCAACGCCTTGATGGCGCCTTTGAGTGCGCTGTATCGGCTGGAGGATCGCTGGATGGTGTTTGTCGTGGATGACGACGGGCGCGCGCGTCAGCGGGAAGTGAACATCGGGCTGAAGAACGATTTAAGTGCTGAAATACTTCAAGGGCTGGTGCTTGCGGAGACGCTCATCACACACCCGCCCGCTGAATTGGCCGACGGCGACCGGGTGGTCATACAGCGCTGAATCCACCGGTTTTGCGGGTGTTTTTTTACGCGCTGTCAACCGATCGGCGCTGAGGGCGTTGAAGAGGGCATGTGCAGTTGCTTGACTGCCTTCCATTCAAAACTGGAGAAGCCCGTGAAAAAAATGTTGTTGATCTGTCTGTTGTGGTTTCTGGGGGTGCAAGTCACCGCAGCGCGTGAATGCGATTTGGCATCCGCCGATGCCCATTTGGACGCGTTGTTGCAGCAGCGGCCGGACCTGGCCGGTGCCGCGTTGCTCATTGGCGACGCCAACGGTGTGGTGCATCGCCGATTCTTTGGTGAGTACGACGACTCAACGCGGGTGCCATTGGCCTCCGCCAGTAAATTGCTCTCTTCCATGCTGATGCTGCGTCTGGTGGACGCCGGCCTGTTGTCTCTGGAGCAACCGCTGCACGAAGTGTTGCCATCATTTCGTGGGCCCAAGGGGCGCATGACATTGGCGCAAATGCTGTCGCACACCTCCGGTTTGCCGGGCAACCGCAATGAAGACGGACAGCGTTCGCGCAGCAATTGGATATTGTCGGCACCGGTGACGCTGATGCAGGCGGTGCAATGGATCAATTGTTGCACGCCGCTGTTGCATCGCCCCGGCAGCGCCTTTGCCTACGGCGGCCAGTCGATGCAAGTGGCCGGCGGCATGGCTGAACGGGTGACTGGCATGGATTTCCAGCAGTTCGCGCAACAGGAACTGGCTTTGCTGGATGTGCATGGCATTGATTACCAGGGTTTGAAAGAAACCGTCAATTACCGCCTGGGCGCCGGCGCCCGCAGTTCGCTGGACGATTACGGCCGCGTGATGTCGGTGTTGCTCAACGGCGGACGCGCCGATGCGGTTGAATTTCTCAGCCCCACGGCCTGGCAGGCCATGTTGAGCGACCACCGGCTTACTTTGGACAACGCGTACACGCCGCCTTCGGCGCGCGCGGACGGCTACGGTCTGGGTTTGTGGTTGCAGTACGACGACGACGGGGCGCTGCTCAGTGCGCACAGCCGCGGCGCCTTTGATTTTTACCCGTGGGTGGATTTCATCAGTGGCCACTACGCGGTGTTGATGCTGGAGAATCACGGGGCGTCATTGAGACAGGCGCTGGCTGCATTGCGCCTGTTGATTGATGCGGAAATGCACGCCTGTCTGAACCCGTGATGCCGCTGGAGCGATGCCTTGAGCGCACCCTGTGGATGCGGTAAGATGCATGATTTGGCATTGACGCATGCATCCATTTCCCCTGCCCGACGAATTGCGCGAAGCGCTGCATGACAACGACTGGCCCGATGCCCGGGCACTGCCGGCGCGTTTCTACGTTGATGAGTCGCTGCATGATTTTGAGCAGTCGCAGTGCATCGCTGCGCACTGGCAGTTGATCGGCGATGTGGGCGCACTGGCTGCGCCCGGCGACCACGCGGTGGCTGAAATCGCCGGCAAACCGCTGCTGATTGTGCGCGATGCGCAGGGCCAGTTGCGCGCCTTTTATAACGTGTGCCGTCACCGCGGCGGTCCACTGGCGATGTGCAACGGACACGCACGGCAATTGCGCTGCCGCTACCACGGCTGGACCTACACCCTCAGTGGGCGGTTGCGCAGCGCACCTGAAATGGATCAGAACCGCGACTTCAGTGTCGATGACTACGCGCTGGAACCGGTGCAGGTGGCGCAATTCGGCCCGCTGGTGTTTGTGCGCCTGCACGGCGATGGTGCGCCGCTGGAAGACATGCTGCAGGGCGTGACTGAACGCATCCAGCCGATTGATCTGAAGACCTTTAAATTCCATCACCGCGACGCCTACCGGCTGCAATGCAACTGGAAGGTGTATATGGACAATTATCTGGAAGGCTATCATTTGCCGCACGTGCACCCCACACTCAACCGCGTGCTGGATTACCGGGCCTACGAGACCGAATTGAGTGCCTGGTATTCACACCAGTTCAGCCCGATTGCCGACGCTGAAGGCGTGTACGCGAGTGGCACTGCGCACTATTATTGTCTGTTTCCCAACACCATGTTGAACATCCTGCCCGGGCGCATGCAGACCAACCGCGTGGTGCCGCTGTCCAGCAACAGTTGTGAGGTGATTTTCGATTACTACTTTGATGCCGCCGCCGATGCTTCGCAACTGGACAGGGACCGGGCCTTCAGTGATCAGGTGCAAGCTGAAGACGCGGACGTGTGTGAAGCAGTGCAGAAGGGGCTGGCCTCCGGCGCCTATCGACCGGGACCGCTGTGCGTCAAGCGCGAGATCGGTGTGCACCATTTTCAGGCGCTGTTGCGCGCCACCTACCGACGCGCCGCCGGCATCGACTGAAGCCTTCAGTCGTCAAATGCGCCGGCAAAGATCAGATCATTGCCGGGCACCACATCCAGCAGACCGATGCCCAGGTGCGCGGCCCCGGGCGCCAGTCGCACGTCATCGCGCATGCGCGGTCTGGGCGACCAGTGGGTGGGGTCCGCTTCCGGCGGGGTGTGGGCAATGACGGCGTAATCAATGGCGCTGTTGGCGGCGTACAGATCGCCCAGATGGAGCACCAGGTCGCCACTTTGGTATTCTATGGGCTGGCCGTGCTTGTCCACCGGTTCCCAGATTTCCAGGGTGAAATAGTTGCCGCTGCCCGGCCAGCCCAGATCGTTGAACTGGATTTCGCCAATGGCCGTGTTCACATTGTTGGCACCGTTGACGTTGGCGCCGGTTGTGTGCAGCACCTGAGCGGGCTCCGGCTGATAAAAGTTGTCGACGATGTCGATCGGGTTGTTGGGGTTGGCGGAAAAAATGATCTGCTGTCCTCCGCTGCTGCCCGGTTCCAGTTCATCGTAGGTGAACACCACGCGGGAAAATTCATTGTCGCGGAAGCGAATGCGCTTGATGCCGTCGTTCTGGCTGTGGATGTAGACCCCGCGGTTGCGCGAATAGGCGAAATAGTTGTTGTGGATGTCGAGCACGTCGTCGGGGCTGTGGGCATCGCCCGGATTGTTTGGGTTGAACAGAATCATGTAGTTGGAAGCGCCGCCGATCACGATGTTGTGATCAAAGTGCATGCCGCCTTCGCGGTGGCTGAGCTGAATGCCGCCGTCCTGAAAATCCTGAAACGGTTTTTTCCATTGCAATGCGCCAAACAGGAAAACGTTGTGGTGGATGCGGCTGCCATCGCCCACCTGGCCAAACTGGCCGATCTCGGTTCCGGTGCGGATCAGTCGATTGTTGTAAAACTGCAGGGCATTCAACTTGTGTTGCGGTTGCCCCTGGGTGCTGCCGAGATACACGCCTTCACTGAGGGTGTCGTGGATGTACAAGTCATGTATTTTCAGATTGTTCATGTCGGCGTTGCCGTCGTTGTCGGTTTTCATCATCAACCCGGCGAATTCCAGGTTGCGCAATTCGATGAAGGACAATTCCACGTCGCTGGCGCCGCCGCCCACCGACAGGCCGATGTTGCCGCTGCCGAATTCCGCGTCCACGAGAATCCCGTAACTGTCGGCTGAATCGGCGTATTGACCCTCGGCGTGTCCGCGAAAATCGATGTGCCCGGTCTGCCTGTCGGCGCTGTACTGCCCGGTCAGGTGCCAGTTGGCGCCACCGCCCAAGGACAGGTTGTAATGATGCCCGCAGCCGCCGACGCGCACCTGGCCATTGATGTTGCTGATGATCAACGGGTGGCTGGCGCTGCGCTGCGGCAGGTTGTTGATCAGGATGGCGCGGTAATGGCCGGCGGGAATGTACAGCCGGTCCAAGGTGTTGAAATCCACGCCCGGAAAGGCGCCTTGGATGTCGCCATAAAACAGTCCTTCACAGGCCGGTTTCTCTGGCAAGGTCAATACATTCAGGGTGCCGGCAAACGCCGGCAGCGAAACCACAAGGATCAGGCAAACGGTTCGGGGGAATGTTCTCATGCCGGTTCTCTCTTCACATCTCTTGAGTGTTTGACTTTAGCATTATTTGTTTGATCTCACACGGCCGCTGTTCGGTCTGGCCGACAAATCGGCCATTCAAGCAATGCAGCGACGGTGTGCGATTGCACTGCATGATCATGGCGCATCATTTGACGAATTTTTGTCAGTTGCCGGCGCGCCGCCGGCATCAATTGACTTGCGTTGGGACAAAAAGTATCATGAATCCGGCCGTGTTTTACGGCGCAACGTCTGGTGCACCGCGCTGGACACATCTGTTATCTTTGGGAGGCTGACATGAATCTTGCAATTGTAGACATCCTGGCCCGATGGGGTCACGTGCTGTTTGGCATCACCTGGATTGGGTTGCTGTATTATTTTAATTTTGTACAGGGAGAATATTTTAAAGAGGCCAGCAAGGAGGCCTTGCCCGATGTGAAAGCCAAGCTGGCCCCGCGGGCGCTGTGGTGGTTTCGCTGGAGCGCGCTGCTGACATTCATCACCGGTGTGGTGTTGCTGGGCGTGTTGGGTGCCGCGACATCGGAATTCATCACGGTCGGTGCGTTGTTGGGCACTTTGATGATGTTGAATGTGTGGGGCGTGATCTGGCCCAATCAGAAAGTGGTGCTGGGTCTGGCTTCCGGTGATGTGGCGAGCAGCGCTGCCAAGGCCGCGCTGGCGTCGCGCACCAACACCCTGTTTTCAGCACCGATGCTGTTCATGATGCTGGCCTCCAAACACGGCGCGGCGGTGGCCGCCGGCATGGCGCCGGTTTCCATGTCGCTGGACACCGGTTTGATCGCGGCCTGCGGGGTGGTGTTGCTGCTGGAGTTGAACGCGCTGTTCGGCAAAATGGGACCAATGGCATCAATCGCGGGTGTGATTCATCTGTCTTTGGCACTCACCGCGGCTTTGGTCGCATTGCTGGTTTGGCTGTAAGCCTTTGATCTGAGGCCGCGCAGGACTGCACGGTCTGTGAACATGTATGAACTGCTGTTGATGTCCTGAGGGCTTGCCGCGGGCAAGACAAGCGCCGCGCCAATTGCCGGCTTGCAGTCCACAGTCAGGGCATCAGCAGTTCAAGCCGTTTGGCAGGCCTTAATCTTTGGATATCACAGATTGTGGCGGTTCATCAAGGCGCGCAAATCGTCGCTGATGTGCCCGTGCAAACGGATTGAATCGATCAACGGTCGGGCCAGTTCGGCCCGATTGGTCTGTAAATAGGCTTTCACCAGCACCGCTTGCTGCGGCCATTCCAATCCCACGCCTTGCTGCAGGGGTTCAAGAATATCAATCACTTGCTGACGTTTCAGGGTGGAAGATTCGAACTGTTTGAACTGCTGGTCAAACTCCGCCGACTCCAACAGCGCTTCTGCCAGCAGATACGACCAGCGCGATTGTTTAGATTGCAGTGTGCTGAGTTGTTCCAGCGTCTGGATCTGCCGCGTCACCAACGAGGCCGCAATCGCGGCTTCACCGGCCTGACGGTAAATCTCTTCGGACACGTGCAGTGCTTCGAACTGGTTGCTGAGCACTTCGGTGTCATTGCGCGGTGCTTTGTGCAGCAGCACTTCGCCGTTTTGCACCGCCTGTTGCGCCACCGTTTGTGCCGCGCGCAATTGCCCGTTGTCGAGGTACACCTGACTGAACGCAATCAGCAGGCGTTGTCGCTGGATCAGGGCCTGCAGATTGTCCGGTTGCAATTCGATGGCCAGATCGCTTTGTTCCAATGCGCCGTCCAATGCCGCCAGTGCCTGGGATGACTGGCCCCGCAGCATTGCCTGGCGGGCGCGATCGTGCAGCGACAAACTGTAACGCGCGTGCCACCGGGGGCGGTCTTTCAGTGCGCTTTGATTGAGTGCTGCAATGGCGGTGTCCACAGACTGTGTGATGAATTTGTCTGCCTGCAGCGGGTTGTGGTTGTTGATGTGGTGCAGTGCCAGTGCATGGGTGGCCAGCCACACGCTTTCGTGCGACACAGTCTCATCCAGTGAGGCCAACTCCATGGCGGCCCGGTAGGCCTGGTCCAGCGACGGCAAAACGGCCCCGGCGTCGCCCAGCTTAAGGGCCAGTTCGCTGTCCATTGAATGCGCCAGTGAATACAGCTGCAACTGCTCTTTGCGCTGCGCGGCGTGCGCGGTGTCATTGGACAACAGCTGCAAAGCCTGCTGCACATCGCGCTGCGCCGCCTCGAGGTCGGACGGCGCCTGAATCTGACCGCGCAGCAACAAATACTTGGCGCCGGTCAACGGTTCGGATGACAGCAGATCGGTGCTGGGTGCGCTGCCGTTGATCCAGGCCAGCATGGCGTCGCTGCGACCCAGGCGCTGCAGTTGATCATGCATGCTTTGCATGTTGGCCACATCGGCGGCAAAACGCGATTGCACGCGCTGCTGCTCATCGTGCAATGCGTTGCTGGCATTGCGGGCCTGCCAGGCGAAATAGCCCAGCCCGGCCAGAGACAATACGCACAGGGCGGCCAGCAATGGCAGGGCCCGTTGACTGCCGGCGCGGGCCGGTGCTTGCTCCTTGGTTTTTTTCTGGCGCTTGGGTTTCTTCTTTTTGTGCGCCACCGGTGGCGCTTGTCTGGACGCATCCAGGCTGGCCTGGAGCCGCTGGATCAGCTCAGCCATCTCCGCGCGGGCATCGCCGGGTGTTGATGCGCTTTCGCACGCGGTCAACAGCGCCTGCAATTGCGGCGCTGCCTGCGCGTGCAAAGCCTCAGTCATGACTTCAGTGGCGGTTTCGCCGCTGGCCACCTGTTTGCGTTGTTCCAGTGTCAGGTCGTGTTGCTGTGAAAGATACAGCGCCTGAATCAGCATCTGTTTCACCGCCGCCAGGTCTTTGTGCGGATGAAAATCCAGTCGTGCATCGTCCAGCTCACTGTCAATCAGCTCGGGATCAATGAACAATTCTTCGTTGGCGTCGCTGGCGTGTGTTTTCTGTGCCGGTTGAATTCTGAATGAGTGGATCAACGGGTGCGCGATGCCGGCGTCCTCGAGCATCAGCACCGCATCACTGTTGAGGTGGTTGTGACTGATGTGCTGTGCGTGGGCGGCGTCCAGGGCGGCCAGCATGAAGGCGAACTGCTGCAGGGTGTTGGTCGTGTCCGGCTGGCCCAGCACCAGGTGTTGTTTCAGGGTGGCGCCCTGCAAACGTTCGAACTGCATCCAGCCGTGCTCGTATTTGTCCACGCCGGCGTCCAGCAGACGCGCCACGCCGGGGTGATCCAGCGCGGCCATGGCCGCGGTGTGGGCAAAAAACCGCAAACGACGTTTTTTGTTCAGTCGCTGCTCGTGCCACTGTATCTGTTTGTTGCGGCCGCTGCGCGGATCGCGGTGCGCCGCGCCGTCGTCAATGTCCAGGCTGTGGTCCTGCAGCGATTCCTGCAAGGCGGCAAAGATGGACGCATCGTCCATGCACGGCGGGATCAGATTGTCCTGTATGATGCGCGCGGCCGACGGGTTGAGTTGAGCGATGGCCTCTTCAACGGACATCGGCGGCTGGCTTTCCACCAGTTGATCGATTTTTTTCCAGAACAGTTTGGCGGTGTTCATTGGTTGAGACTCACAGAAACCATCAATTGCGCCTTGATCCACATTTTGTGCACTTCATCCGGGTTCAAATCCAGCACTTCTGCGATGCGCTCAAGCGGCATGCCGGCAAAGAAGTGCAGGGTGAACACATCGGTGATGGTTTCCGAATAGCGGTGCAATTTAATCAGAATGTGGGGCAATTGACTGAGCCAGTGATCGGTGTCTTTCTGTGACATCTGCGCGTAGACAAATTGACGCAACGCCTTGGCGGCCAGCGTGTGCCATTGCGCCGGGTCCAACTCGGATTGCAGCAGGTGTCGGTGTTCTGCGCAGAGTGCGTCAATCAGTTCGGCCACTGGCTGCTGCGGTGCGCGCTCCAGCAGCTGTTGTTTGTAGGCGTGCACCACCGCGCGGTTGACAAACCGTTCCAGGTGTCTGGTGCCGGGTTCCGTGTGTTCGGCTGCTGCCGGACTTTGTTGCGTCATTGCCTTAAATGTGCCGTGAATGTGATTCTATTATAGTGATATTCAGACCACAGGCGAGGCATTTTTTGCACAGCCGGCGCGCGCCGCTGGTGCGATTAGTCAGCGGCCCAGAGGCGTGACCGATTGCCCATTGCGCCGCGGCACTGGTTGGATGTATAACAGACGTTGGTGGCCGCGCCAACCGGTCCGCTATCGCAGAGCGCCGCGCCCAATACACACACTTCACAGGAGAGTCGCGATGAAAAAGAACACCGGATTGCCGATCAAATTTGATGCCACCTCGAACGGCGAATTCATGCCGCCCGAGTTGTCCCGGCGGGAACAGCAGATCAACCGCGAAGCCTGGCAGCAGGTGGAAACACAAACGCGCCGTGCACGCATGGACCGTCGCGGTTTTTTGCGCAGCAGTTGCGCCGCGGCCGCCACCTTGATGGCGGCCAACCGGGTGAACGCACACTACGGCTTGCAGGACGGCTTTTACCGACTCTCCAAAGACGCCGATGCGGACGCCGCGGTGGCCGCACAAGATCTGTCCGGTTCGGAGTTTATTTTTGATATTCAGGGACATTTCGTCGACCCCAACGGCCGCTGGCTGGAAGATCTGCCGGACAGCGTGCGGCCCTTGTCCAGCCTGCCCAACGCCGCCTGCGACCTGGCCAGCCAGCCCGGCACGCGCAGTTACCTGGAATGCCTTGGTCCCGAGCGTTTCATCCGCGATGTGTTCATGGACAGCGACACCGATCTGATGGTGCTGTCGTTTGTGCCTTCAACGCGCGAACGCGAACCGTTGACCATCGAGGAAGCGCACGCCACAAAGCAAATTATTGAACAAATGCCCGGCGATCACCGCCTGTTGATCCACGGCCGCGTGAACCCCAATCAGGCCGGCGACCTGGACGGCATGGATGAACTGGCGGAAAAATGGCGGGTCGCGGCGTGGAAAACCTACACGCAGTGGGGGCCGGAGGGCGTCGGATTTTATCTGCACGATGAAAAGATTGGCGTGCCGTTCATTGAAAAGGCGCGCAAACTGGGCATTCGCAACATCTGTATTCACAAGGGCATCCCGTTCGGACCGCGCTCTTATGAACATTCCCTGTGCAGCGACATCGGCGCGGTGGCCAAGGCCTATCCCGACGTGAATTTTATTGTTTATCATTCGGGATACGATCCGTCGGTGGAGGAAACCGCTTTTGCCGCCGGGCAGGGCAAGGCCGGCATCGATTCGCTGGTGCAGTCTGTGCTGGATCACGGCGTGGCGCCGAACAGCAATGTGTACGCCGAGTTGGGCTCAACCTGGCGCTTTCTGATGCGTCACCCGGTGCAGGCGGCGCACGCGCTGGGCAAACTGGTCAAATACGTCGGCGCCGACAACGTCTTGTGGGGCACCGATTCGATCTGGTACGGCTCACCGCAGGACCAGATTCAGGCCTTCCGCGCCTTCCAGATCAGCGAAAAATTGCAGGAACAACACGGCTACGCCGATCTGAACGCCGAATTGAAAGCCAAAATCTTCGGCCTCAATGCCTGCAAACCCTACGCCATCCAGGCCGCAGAAGTGCAGCGCTTCACCGCCACAGACGTGGTGGCGCAGATGCGCGAAAACTACCGCAACAACCCGCAACCGCACTTCAACACCTACGGCCCCACAACGCGCCGCGAATTTCTCAATTTGAAGCGTTGGGAAACGCCGGTTTGACCGTCAATGGTTGGTGAATTCCGGTGACAGCAGCGGCGAAATATTTATATCCGCTCTGCTTCTGATTTTTTCGATGACTTGCGGGAGGTATTCATCCCAGATTTTGGGCCATGTGCCGTGGATAATTTTTAACTGCCACCTATACAATAAATCGTCGGTGACCTGTGCACTAAAATGGTTTCCGTGCAGGACGGCCTGTAAAATTTTTAGTCCTCGATTCCTGTCGAGCATGAATGTGACTGAATTCAACATGCCGATGTCATCGATGCGTTGGTTCAATGCCGCTTCAAGCAGCCCATCCTGCGTTTTTTGTGGGATGATGCGATTGGTTAGAAAATAGACACACATGGCGTCCACTCTCTGACCATCCTGCAAATCGAGCTCGCACTGTTTTATCGTGTTCAGCTTTTCTTGCAGTTCAGAAAACAACACAGGCCATTCAGGCAAAGTCTTCACCACACGCAACCAGTGATGATTGGCTTTCATGGATTTGTAGAGTTCCTGTCTGTACTGCGCACTGTTTTGTTTCTCGCTGGCAGTCAAAGACATCAACAGTGAGTCACTGAGCAGTATCTCCCGCAAAGTATCAGCAGATACAACTTCGGCAAAAAGCACATGCGCTGCTTCGGCCGGATAGAGCTGGCAGAACCCGAAGTTGACATCCTCAGGGCAATATATATTTACAAAGCTCAGTGGCCGATGCATTTCTGCGCTGCGCCTGAGGATGGTCTCTGCGTACCGCTTTGGTGCCAGCCGACTGAGTGCAAACCAGGCGGGCAAAGCCACCATGAACGGCGCGTCTTCGGCCAGCATGGCCAGGTATTGGGTGTCCTCGGAGCGAGCAATGCGGCTCATCAATTGAACCATTTCACTGTATTGACGGGCTTGCAATTGCTGTTCTGGCGTTTGTGTGTTTTCATCCAATGAGTTGAACTGTGCCAGGGGATATTGGCCGATGCGATTATTCTTGGCAAGAAGGGCCAGTTGCTCTGCTGCACGCGCTGTGTTCAATCGGTCGTCCACTGGGCCAGAAAATAAATCCATCCACAAAACATTTGGCCACATGTTGCGGCGATATTCCGGATGCACATTGACTGCCCGTATATTCTCTGTTTTCTGCTCAGTCGCTAAGATTTTATATGCGGCCATGGCCAATGAGTACTCTGGAAAATTTGCTTCTCTGCGCAAGGCAGTTTCAATGTAGGGCCACAATTCTTCCTTGCTCAACCTGGAGCACAGTGTACTAAGTAACGCTGAGGCCAGGTCAAAATGGCCGTGCTCAATGATGTCATGCCACGTGCTTTGCGGCAATTTCCTTTCATTCATCAGCCGGTGCACGTTCTCTTCAATAGAGTAAGTCTCTGATTGAGCGAAATGGTAGTATTCACCATTGATAAAAAATATTTTCCAATAGTCCCCCTGTCTGAGGGTGGTTTCACCCAACGCCCCGCTCGCAAAGCACAGCATCATCAAAATCATTGCGGTTTTTTTCATGGGCAGCCATCCGCTGGTGGAATAAAATCATGATGCAATCTGTGTCGCTGTATGTCAAGTCTGGATCAGGGCCGCGTGTTCAGTGATGAGACAAACCAGATCGGACAAGCAAACCAGATCGGGCAAACGCAGAAAAAAAGTGGACCTGCATTGGAATCCGTTGTCAGAATAATCAATCCCTGAGGAGTTAAGGACATGCAAATAAAAACAGAGCGAATTGGACTGATTGTGGTCTTGTTGTTGTGCACATTGACGGCCGAAGCCAGAAAAAAACAGATCAAACTGAAGCTGCCTTCAGCCAAGCGCGTGGAGGTGGCGGCGTCGATGCACGGCATGACGGCGGATAAACCGCATTACCACGCAGACCCGGCCGGTGGTGTAATGATCAGTTACAATTCTGAGGACGGCCTGCGCCACGCCACCTTGTATGTCTATCCGATGCCGGTTGCACTGCAACCAGAATATCTGCTCAGACGGCATCACCGCGATGTGCTTGAAGAAATTCGTCAGGCACACGAACAATCCAGACGCCATCTGGTGCACACCGGTCATGCGCAACAGGCATTGGATGAGCTCACGGTGTTGTACGATCAATTCGTGCTGGACGGTGAGGGCGGTCAGTGGAAGTCGGAACTGTATCTCGGCGCCAGCCACCACCATTACATCAAACTGCGGCTGTCATCGGCCCCCGGTGCATTGGATTTTCAACAATCGCTGACGCTGGCGCGGGATTTGATGGGCAGCATTCGATTTAAAAAAGTCAAAGAACGCCAAGTGAAGATCGTGTTGGATGCCAATGAATTCAATTCAGACCTGAGTGCTGGCGATGACGCACGGGGCAAGCTGATATTGATTTACAACGTTGGCATGGTCAACGCACTGAACGATGGGGCGTTCATCGACACGCTGAGCCGTGATTTGCAGGTCTATGAAGCGGTGGCCATGGTGCAACGCGGGTTGCGGGAAGAAACCGCATCCGATGCGGTGGGCTTTGACACATTGCTGGATGCGGGGCTTCTGGATGAATTTGTCTGGTCGCTGACGCATCGGGCCGAAGAGGAAAAATCCGATTCTTTGGACTGGTCGGCTTGGCAGGCGTGGCGCGAGGCGCATGATCCGGAGGTATTGGCCCCTTTGCAGGGATTGAGCCGCTTGCTGTTGGAGTGATGGCCTCGGTCAGTTCAACGGATCCATGGCCGCATCAATGCGCAGTTTTTTGCGGAATTGTCCGCGCAGCAGGAACAGGGCAAAGCCCATTTGCAGGTAGGCGGACAGCACCGCCAGCGTCCACAGCTGGCGCAGTTCAAACGCACCGTGTGTGGACAGCCACCAGGCCGGCACAAAGAACAACATCAGGCGGGCAGCGGAGCTGTACAGCGCGGGCCAGGTGTTGCCCAGCCCCTGGAACATGCCGGAGGTGGCCATGATGATGCCTGAGGCAATGAAATTCAGGCTGACGAATTGCATGAATTCCACCGCCACGCCCACGGTGTCGGCGTCTTCGCTGAAAAAGGCGGCCATCGGTTCGGGCCACCACTGACACAACAGCGTCATCGCTCCCATGATGATCATGACCATGAAGATGCCCCAGGTGAAGGCCACGGCCACGCGACGGTGTTGCCCGGCGCCAAAATTCTGGCCGACGATGGCCGGCAGCGCGAAGGCCACAGCAAGGGCCGGCAGGAACAAGGCCTGAATCACGCGTGAGCCCAGACCAAAACCGGCCTGGGCGGCGGCGCCAAAATCCTGAATCAGCCAATAAATGAACGCCAGATAGAAAAACATCATGAAAAATTCGCCACCGGCCGGCAGGCCGATCGCGAGCATGCGTCGCCAGGTGACCCAGCGCGGTTTAAACAGCGCGGGGTCAAAAGACACGTATTTTTCCAGCGCGTGAAAGTACACGCCCAACAAAACCACCCCCAGCAATACAGCGATTGACGTGGCCAGTCCGGCGCCGGCCACGCCCATCGGGTGGCCGGTGAGGCGGCCGTCCACCAGCACCGGCACCAGAAGAATGTTGATCACCACGGTGATGAACTGCACGATCACGGTGGGTTTAACCAGGCCGGTGCCGCGCAGCGCCGATCCCATGGCCACCAGGGCGAATTGCCCGGCCAGTCCGGGGGTGACCCAATACAGGTATTCGATGCCGCTGTCGCGGCTGAGTGGATCATCAACGATGCCATAAACGTAGGCCTTGGACAGCAGATACCCGCACATCACAGTGATCGCGGCCAGCGCCGCCGACAGCACCAGCGACTGGTTGAAAATCAATTGCGCGTCATCGCGGTCGCGACGCCCCACCGCCTGCGCCACCAGGGTGACGGTGCCGACGCCGAGGATCTGGGTCAGCGCCATGATGAAAAAAGTCAAATTGCCGGCCGCACTGACCCCCGCCAGCGCCGCTTCACCCAGCTGGCTGACGTAATACAGGTCCACCAGGTAATACAGGTTCTGAATCAGCATGCTGAAAGCGATCGGCACGGCCATGGCAATGATCAGCCGGGGCATGCTGCCCTGGGTCAGGTCTTTCAAGGGGTGGCCCTCTGGCAAAGAGTGCATTGTAGTGCGGATTCGGGTTGAACACCAAGCCCGATGATGGCTTGAACGGGCCTCGCCGTTGCTGTCCTCTGCGGGCCAGGTGCGTTACAATGGTGCATTTTTAATGCCAAGGGAATCCATCCATGAGACACTGGTTGATGAAAACCGAACCCTCTGAATTCAGCATCGATGATTTGCACAAAGTGTCTTCAGAGCCCTGGGACGGCATCCGCAACTACCAGGCGCGGAATTTCATGCGCGATGACATGCACTGCAAAGATCGGGTGTTCATTTACCACAGCAGCTGCAAACACATCGGTGTGGCCGGACTGGCTGAAGTGGTTGCCGAGGCACACCCGGACGCCTCGCAGTTTGATCCGCACAGCAAATACCACGATCCCAAGTCCGATCCCGAAGACCCGCGCTGGGTGTGTGTGGACGTGGCCTTTGTGTCGCGTTTCAGAGACGTGCTGCCGCTGTCGCGTTTACGCGAGGAACCGGCTTTGGCAGACATGCCGCTGCTGAACAAGTCCCGCTTGTCGGTGCAGCCGGTGAGCGCGGATCAATGGCGCGTGATCATGGATCTGGCGCGCAGCGAGGGCCTGCTGGACTGAAAATGTGATCCAGTCGATGTTTTGGCGGGGCAGCGCATTCACTGGGTGTTCATGCACTGCCTGGCACAATGGGTGTCAATGAATCAATGGAGTCACACCCGATGAAAAAAACTTTCGCATTGCTGTTGGGCCTGGGATTGAGCCCGGTGGGATTTGCCAACGACGACCCGGGCATCAGCCAGTCGGTGATCAAGTGCGCCGAGGGCGGGTGTGAAATGGTCTGCCACCAGCCGGGCAACCGCTGGGACACCTTTCTGAAAACCGCCGGCGACATTCAGGTCACCCGACATCTGCACAGCGGTTCCATTCAATACAAAGCCGACGTTGGCAATGGCCGCTACACCATACTGGAAAGTCATCCGGCCTATCAGGCCTGCCGCATCACCGGCGTGGCTGAATGAACTGAATGATGCCCCTGGACGGGGCTGTCCGGGCCGCCGGAAGCGGCCACACATCAATCATGACTGACCGTCAATCGTGCCTGGCACACACCACCGGTGTGCCGGGTGGGGTTGAGGGTTTATTTGCCGTCTGAGAACAGTGCCATTATCCCTGCGTATCTGTACCTGGCGAGCCGCTGAATTTGCGCAGGATGCGTTGACTGGTAAATTTCACAAATCACTGTATTGACTTGAAATCTTCCGTGTGGAAGAGTACTTTTATATACCTGTCACTGCATCAGAGAGAAATCACATGTTTTTTTCCGCTCAATCTTTGTTGCTGCTGTGCACACCGGCCCTGGTGCTGGCACAGTCGCTGGAAGGCGCGCGAACAGTCAATGCCGACGATCTTTACATCATCGAGTTCGCAGAAGCGCCGGTGGCAGTTTACCGCGGTGAAAACAGCGCATTTTCTGCCACCTCGCCAGCAGTCACGGGTGCGCGAAAACTCAACACCCGTTCTGCACCGGTGGTCAGCTATCGACAGCATTTGCAAACAGTGCACCGACAATGGCTGGATGAGTTTGAATCGGTCTTGGGGCGTGAACTGGAATACAAATTCACCTATGAATTGGCCATGAATGGCGCGGCATTGGCGTTGCAGCCGGGTGAAGCGGCATTGCTGGCGCAATTGCCGGGCATCCTAAGCATCCAACCAAATATGTATTATCAACTGGACACAGATGCCGGTCCAACATACATAGGTGCCAACACCTTGTGGGATGGCTCGAATTCATCGGATGGTTTGCCGAACAAGGGTGAAGGCGTGATCATCGGGGTGCTGGACACCGGCGTCAATATGGACCACCCTTCGTTTTCCGGCACCCCTGAGGACGGCTACGATTTTGCTGCAGCCAATCCGTTCGGTGCCGGCAATTTTGTCGGCGCGTGCGATGGCTTGACCTTCGTCTGCAACAACAAGCTGATCGGTGCATGGGATTTTGCTGATGGCATCAGTGAAAATGACGGTCCGGAAGATTCCAACGGGCACGGTTCGCACACCGCCAGCACAGCCGCCGGCAACACCATCTCCGCGCCGCCGGGGGGGTTCATTGTTTCATCCAGTGGGGTTGTGTTTGAAGCTCCGAGCATTTCCGGTGTGGCACCGCACGCGCACTTGATCACATACGACGTGTGTGTCGGAAGTTGTTCGGGGGCAGCCATCAATGCCGCCATTGATCAAGCCATCGAAGATGGTGTGGATGTGTTGAGTTTTTCCATCAGCGGTGGTGTCTCGCCGTGGGTTGATTCCTCTGAACTGAGATTTCTCAATGCAATGAACGCCGGCATTGTGGTGTCTGCATCCGCCGGAAACACCGGTGACTCAGTGCCCAATCCGGTGTCCAAAGTCAATCACCGCGGCCCCTGGCTGTTGTCGGTGGCCAATTCGTCGCACAACCGCGTGCTCAACAATCAGGTCAACATGACCGCGCCGACACCGGTGTCCAGTGATGCGGTGGGCTTGTACGGATTGGCAGGTCAGGCACCGGCCATCACCAGTGATGTCAATGCCGACATCGTCTATGCAGGCGATGTCGATGCCGGCAATTTCGAAGGCTGTTCAGCCTGGCCGGCCAACACCTTCAACGGTCAGGTGGCTTTGATCAGTCGAGGCAGCTGCGCCTTCCTGGACAAAGTCAACAACGCCTCCGCAGCCGGTGCCGTTGCGGTGATTGTTTTCAACAACGCCAGCCTGTTGCCGATCGTCATGGGTTTTGACCCCAATTTGCCAGCGCCGACGATCCCATCGGTGATGGTGGGTTCAGGTGACGGGGCCAACCTGGTGTCCTTTATCCAGGGCGCGGCCTCCCAGCCGGTGGTACAGATTGTGGGCACGGCACTGTATGAAATCATTGAACTGGCCGGCAATGTGCTGAACATGAGTTCTTTGCGTGGGCCCAATCTGACTTTCGATGTCACCAAGCCAGACATCAACGGACCGGGCACCAACATCTACGCCGCGGTTCGCAATGGCGACGGCGCGCACCCCCAGTATGGCTTCAAATCCGGCACGTCAATGTCGGCGCCGCACGTGTCCGGCGCGGCCGCGCTGTTGGTGGCTGCGCACCCGCACTGGTCACCAAGTGAAATCAAATCGGCACTGATGATGAGCGCGGATCCCAACACAATGAAAGACGACGGCGCCACGCCATCGGATCCGGACGATGTCGGCAGTGGCACGGTGGACTTGCGCAAAGCCGCGCTCGCCGGTCTGGTGATGGACGAAACGTTTGACAATTTCATTGCCGCCAATCCGGCCACAGGGGGCGACCCGACCACGCTGAACATTGCCTCTGCGCGTGATGCCACCTGCGTGCCAGGCTGCGTGTGGATGCGCACATTGAAAGCCACTTTGCCGGTCGCGACCAGCTGGACGGTCAGCACCGTGACCGACGGCAGTTTCACATTGATGGTGTCGCCCAGCAGTTTCACCATGGCCGATGATTTGATTTACAGCGACGGCATGGAAAACTCGCCGATGCATTTAGGCCAGCGTGAAGTGACCGTGACCATCGTCGCCAGCGGTGTGCCGGACATCAACACCGGCATGGCGTTTGGTCGCGTCATTTTGACCGAAGACACGGATCAGGCGCCCGCTGCGCACATCACAGTGGCGGTCAATCAGAATCTGCCAACCGGCCTGTGATCGACGCGAATAAGACAAAAAAAACCCGGCCAAAAGCCGGGTTTTTTGCCACAGGTGCAACGACAGTCGTGTTTGACATCGACCGAGTTTTTAAGGGGGTTGGCAGTAATTGCCAGGTCACTGAGATCGAGAGTAATGTGAAAGAGAGAAATCCCAATGACCTGGACTGAGGCTGTGCGCATCGACCGCTCCTGTGAGGCACTCGCTGCGACTGATCTTTCATACTGTTTCATATGATACTATTAAATGCAGAAAATACAATCACAAAGAATTTTTTTTTAACACGCATGGATCGGCGCAGAGCTTGCCCGGGATTTCGGGGACTTTGAACCGGTAGCGGGGGTTCAGGAGACGCGTTTGACGGCACAAAAAATAATCGCCATCGCTGGCAACATGGGGGCAGGAAAATCCTCACTGGTGGAATTCCTCACCGCCACCTATGGCATGACGCCGTTTTATGAACCCAACGATGAAAATCCCTATCTGGCCGATTTCTACGCCGACATGCGCGGCTGGGCGTTTCACTCGCAACTGTATTTCCTCAGCAAAAAATTCGCCATTCACCAGCAGGTCGACCAGACCCGCGGAGTGGTCATTCAAGATCGCAGCATTTTTGAAGACGCGGAGATTTTTGCACGCGCCCTGTATGAAATGCGCAAAATCAGTGGGCGGGACTGGCAGACCTATCGCAATTTTTACCATTCAATTGTGGCCTCCATTCGACCACCGGACTTGATGATTTACCTGCACTGTCCAATGCGGGTGTTGCGCAAGCGAATTCGCCTGCGCGGACGTGCAATGGAACAGGCCATTCCTTTGTCCTATCTGAAACGGCTGGAGCGCCTGTACGGCGAATGGATCGGACGCTACGACCTCAGTCCGGTGATGACCTTGCCCACCGATCGGCTGGATTATGTGCACGACTTGATTGACCGGCTGGATGTGATGCAACAGATCGAGGCGCTGATGCCTCGCAGCCTTCAGCGCAGCTGAATTCTGAGGCCGTCCTGAGGATTGAATTGGCCCAGCCAACGGCCCTCCATGACATCAATCGACGCGTCGATTGAGTGCCTACTTTGACGACAAGTGTCGTAGAAAAAATTGCCCCATTGGGTCTGCAACCGGTTAATTAAAACATCACATTTGCTTAACTTTAATGTCACGCCTGCACGGTTAATATGGTCGCCACAGGGAGTGTATGTGTCCTGCAAGTGCAGGTGTGTGTCCCCCAGGCGATGTTTTTAGTCCCCCACAGACACGCATCGAAAGTTGTCACCTGTTAAGCTGCACTTGCCTGTGTGTGGTGATGCACCGGACACATTGGAATGAGCGGATCAAAGGTATTTAAACCACCGATGATGCGCATTTAATACGAACTTTTTGAAGAGGTTTCATTATGAACAAATACTCACACACACCCAAATTGATTGCCGCCGCTGGTGCTTTGGCCCTGGCCGTTTCCGCAATCGCTCAACCCACCGAAGAAGACGGTTTGACTGAAGAACTGCTGTTCAAGGCCATGCCGGAATTGAATTCGCCGCCGGTTGCAACCAAATCCAGCAACGCCGTGATGAAATGTTACGTCGATACGCCGGCTTTTGATGTGCCGACCGTTGGCAATTGTTTTTCCGTGGGTTGGGCCGTGACCACCTCAGCGGTGTTCTCAATTGACAATGCACCGAGCAGCTACACCGTGCTGTGGTCGGATTCATCGTGCAGCTCAAGCAGCCTGTACTGTGTCGTGCCGATCCGTCAGTACCAAAGCAAAACCATCTCGGCCACGGTGCTGGATCATTCCGACAACACCTTTTCTCAAACTCAGGCGACCGCGCACTACGAAGGATTCTTCTGATTCCTGCGGTTTTTTGAGATCCAACGGCGGGGCGTCTTTCGAGGCGCCCCGTTTTTTTTAAGCTTGCATGCTTGCAACTGGTGCACGCTGCAATGCGCCGTGGTGCTTGGTAAAAGCCGGGGTGCATGCATTCGGAGAAGTACAGAAGGCACGCGTGCCAGTCGCTGTCCGAAAGTGGCCGCGATTGACGTGCATCGGTGCAGAGTATTGCGATGAGATTTGAGGCAGGCGCCTGGAATGGATCGGCCAGGCAGGCTGCAGAGATTAAAGAAAGTGAAGCGGGGCCGCGTTGACGACCCCGGATGACACTCAGGCGGTGGTGATCGGTTGCAGTCGATAGCTGCGCAGGCGCACAGCAAATTGTTGCAAGGCCTGGTGGCCGCTTTTCTCGGCTTTGCTGCACCACTGACGCAGCGCTTCGATCATTTCTTCGGTGTTGAATGATTTGTTGTCCCAGATGGATCTGAGTTCATTCTTGTAGGCGATCAGTGACTGGATCGTCTTGTTGTCTTCGATGCTTTGAAACATCTTGGTTTTCAGCTGCTGGTGCGTGAAGCGGTTTTCAAAGGACAGCAGCTTGATGTACTGGCGAATTTTCTTGCGAATCAGTTTGGAGGCGGACTGGTATTCTTCCACCACAGTCGGTGAAATCACGTCCTTGATGTACAGCTGCAGCACATTGAATTTGTGGGTCAGCAGCGCCTTAACAGTTTCGCTGTCGATGTCGGATTTGTGCGAATCCGATTGCAGTTCAGGCAGGGTTTTCTTGACTTCCGCCAGCCCGAGGAATTCAAACACCTTGATCAGGCCCCAACCCACATCGAATTCACCTTTTTTGTGTGAAAATTTGCATGAGGAAGGGAACGCGTGGTGGTTGTTGTGCAATTCTTCACCCATGATCAAAAACCCGAAGCGGGTGATGTTGCGTGAAGTGTCTTCGGTTTTGTAGTTGCGGTAGCCCCAGAAATGGCCCACACCATTGATGATGCCGGCGGCGGCAATGGGAATCCACAGGGCCTGGATGGCAAACACCAGCAGGCCGATGACACCAAACAGGGCGATGTCAATCAGTGCCAGCAGCACGATGCCGTAGTAATGGAAACGCGAATAGATGTTGCGTTCGAGCCAGTCGTTCGGTGTGCCGACCCCGTATTTGTCCATGGTGGCCTGGTTTTTGCGTTCTTTGGTGTACAGTTGCACGCCGTGGAACAGCACTTTTTTGATGCCGTGAATCTGTGGGCTGTGCGGGTCAAGTTCGGTCTCGCAATGCGCGTGGTGTTTGCGATGGATGGCCACCCATTCCTTGGTCAGCATGCCGGTGGTGAGCCAGGTCCAGAAGCGATAAAAATGGCGCAGGGCCGGGTGCAGAATCACGCCTCGGTGGGTTTGTTCGCGGTGCAAAAACAGGCTGGTGCCTGACAGCGTGACTTGCAAACCAATGAAGGTGACGAGGGCAATTTGCCAGCCATTGAAATTGAGCAGGCCAGTCTCTAGGAAGTCAAGGATTTGGTACATAATTGTGTTTGTCTGGGAGTTGATCAGATACTATAATGAATTTTTTTCCCAGAGTCCAGGCATTATCCATGGTCGCTGATTCCAGCGCTGCACTGAGCATTGAAAACCTGCATTTTAGTCGCCGCAATCACCGCGTATTGAATGGCATTGATGCCTGCATTGAGGGCGCCTGTCTGCTGGCCGTGCTGGGCGCCAACGGCTCGGGTAAATCCAGTCTGATCAAGGTGCTTGCCGGCCTCTACACCCCGTCTGCAGGCCGCGTGCTGTGTCACGGGCAGTCGCCGCACGCGCACCCGGCGTTGTTGCAAGGCATGGGTTACATGCCTGAACAGGTGCCGCTGTACGCGCAATTGACCGTGGCCGAGCAGTTGCGTTTGATGGCCAATTTGAAACGTTGCAAGCCATTGGATGCCGCCGTCACAGCGGTGGCAGAGTCCATGGACCTTGGGGCGGTGTTGGGCAAGCCGGTGGGGGCGCTCTCCTACGGTTTCAGGCAACGCCTGGGCGTGGCGCAGGCGCTGCTGGGATCGCCGCGCTGGCTATTGCTGGATGAGCCGATGAACGGCATGGACCCGGACAGCGTGGCCACCTTCAAAGCACTGATGGGGCAATGCAAAAAAGACACCATGATTGTGATGTCGTCGCATCTGATTCACGACACCGAAGACATCGCCGATCGTGTGCTGGTGTTTTCCCAGGGTCAGGTCAAGGCCGATGTGGACTGGCGCGCGCGCGAGCATCGCACCTGGTTGATGCGTTTTCTGAGCCCGGTTTCGCACGAATTGTGTCAACGGCTGAGCGCTCGCCGCGGCACGGATTCGCACAGTCTGGTGGTGCAATCGTCGCAAGCGCAGTTGCCCCACAAGATCGCCCTGTGCACACCCGATGACGGCTTGTGCGGGGTTGAGCCGGCGCGCGCCGGGCGGTTGCATGAAGTGTATCAGCGCGCGGTGCAATCATGAATCTGTTTGGCAAGGAAATTCGACTGCTCATGCGCACGCCCGGCGTGTGGTTGATGCTGGCCGTGTTGTTGTTCACCGTCAACTGGGTGTTCTGGCAAATGCTGGATGCGTTTCTGCAACAACAGGTCGAATGGGCGGATTTGCCACAGGCGCCGACCGTACTGGATGCACTGGCCAGTCCGTATGCCTTGTCGGTTGCTCAGGCCCTGTTGTTGCTGGTGGCTTTGCTGACGGGGCTGTCCTTTGCGCAGGAAAAACAGCAGGGCACTCTGGCCTTGCTGCTCTGCAGCGGCCGCTCCGATGGGTATCTGCTGTGGCACAAGGCCGCGGCGGCGTGGTGCATCGGTGCCTTGATGTGCGCGCTGTTTATCAGCACCCTGATGATTTTGCTGGACGGCGGCGGTCAGCTCCCGCTGGCATGGCTGGGCTGGCTGTCCCTGGGCTGCGTGTTGCTGTTGTTGTGGTTGGTGGCACTGGGCTTGTGGCTGTCGTTGCTGTGCCAGTCCGGGGCCACTGCGGTGTTGCTCAATGTGGTGGTGTTCATCGGTCTGTGGATGCTGGGGCGCAATCAGTTGTCGGCTGAATGGGGCACCAGCTGGATGCAAGTGGCCTCGCCGTACCACCATTTTAAATTGTGGAGTCTGGGGCGCTTCTCCTGGACTTCCCTGTGGTATTTCGTCGTTGGGGCTGCAGTGTTTCTGGCCGCGGCGCGCTTGCAGATGAAACGCGTGCGGGGGCGGTTGTGATGCGAGCAGTGCTGGTGCTGCTGTGGTTGGCAGGTTTGTTTACATTGCACGCGGTGAGGCCGGGGTCGCTGTCGGTGATCGCGCACGATGCGGACATGGGTGCGCAAGTGCGGCAGGCGCTCGGCACCTGGGATCTGCCGGTGCACATTGAAGCGTTTGCCGACCGGCGATCCGCGGTGGGTCAGCGCGTGCAGGCCTTTTTGCAGCCACTGGATGATCTGCTTGATGGGCTGACCGTGCAATACACCGCCCCGGATCTGCACCCGGATCGCGCGCGCGCGCTGTCCATCGGCGTGCGCGGTGAGATGGTGGTGACGGTCGGGGATGCGCAATTGCATTTGACTGAACTGAGTTTGGAGTCGTTGGTCAATTTGTTGCATCGTCTGCGCGATCGGGCGGATCGCTGGTTGGTTTTTCTTGAAGGGTTCTCGGCCCGTGAGGTCACCAGTGAAGCCGATGACGGCTTGTTTAAACTGTTGCAACGCCTGCAAAAAGCCGGCTATCCGAGCGCGCGCATGACGCTCAATCATTCGGTGCAGATTCCGGACAACGTGGGCTTGCTGATACTGCCGGCACCGAGTGAAACATTGCCCGAGGCCGAGATCGCTTGGTTGCAGGCGGCCATGGCCAGGGGCGTTGCGCTGTGGTGGTTGACAGAACCTGAACTGGCCGGTCGGCAAAAGACGCTGGAATTGATGTTCGATGCGGTGCCGCTGGAAGCCACCGATGCCGCTGATGCATCTGCGGCTGTGGTCAGTGACTTTGCCGCACACCCAATCACCGAACAATTCGCCGCGTCGGTCTACGCACCACAGAGTCAGGCTTTTCTGACCTCCGGTCAGGCGTTGTGGCTGGACGCCGATGGCCGTGCACTGGCAGCCGCGGAAGCCTTGGGCACACACCGTCAGTTGCTGACCGGGGATGCGGATTTCATTGCCAACCGTTTTTTGTCGATGGGTGGCAATCAAAGCATGGCCATGCGCATGATTGACTGGCTTTTGGGTTACGACGAACGGGTCAATATACAAGAGGCAGTGTCGCCCGATCAATTGCTGCTGTCTCAGCAGCGGTTGGCTGCCTACAGCCTCGTCGGATTGTTTGTTCTGCCGGGCCTGGTGGCGCTGTTCGGCGTGTGGCTGGGTTGGCGGCACCGCTGGCGCTGGCGCGACTGAGGGGCTTTGAATTCCGTGCTGTGCCGGCGCCGCCCGGCCACGATCGAAGATGAGGAGATGCAATGAAGTTATCAGATTATCGCAGAGAATACGTGCTCTCGGGCCTGCAATCCGAGGCCATGTTGGCGGACCCGCACCGCCAGTTCGAACTGTGGTTTCAGCAGGCTGAGGCGGCCGGTGTGCCGGATTTCAACGCCTTGTCACTGGCCACGACCAGCGCGGCCGGTGTGCCTTCGGTGCGCACCGTGCTGTTGAAGGAATTTGGTCCCGATGGCTATGTGTTCTATACCAACTACAGCAGCCGCAAGGGCGATGATCTGGCGCACAATCCACGCGCGGCCTTGCTGTTTCCATGGCTTTCGCTGGAACGGCAGATTCGCCTGGAAGGCCGCATTGAACGGGTCGATGCCGAACAATCCGGCGCGTATTTTGCCTCGCGTCCGCGCGGCAGCCAGTTGGGTGCCTGGGCCTCGCATCAAAGTCAGGCCATCGCCTCACGCGCAGAATTGCAAGAAAAGATGAAACGTCTGGAAGAAAAATTTGCCGACGGGCCGGTGCCATTGCCGCCATTCTGGGGTGGCTACCGTTTGCTGCCTGATTGTATGGAGTTCTGGCAAGGCCGGGCCAATCGGTTGCACGACCGTTTTGAATACCGCCTTGCACAGGACGGCGCCTGGCGCATGCAGCGTTTGTCGCCCTGAGGTCTTGTTCAGTCAAGCAATGGCAAGGGGGTTTGTGCATCCAGCGTTCTCAGTTGCTGGTAGAGTTTTTTTCTGGCGGAGGTTTTTTCCGGTGTTTTTTTCAGCACCCGCAGCACATCGCGAAGGGCATTCAATTCACGCGGCTCGTGGCTGCTGTACAGGCGGTCCAGCGCCGCGTCGTCCTGGATCAAAGCGTCGCACCAGCGGTTGTAAAAGGCGTCGCGCACATTGAATGCCGCGGCCCGGTTTTGCATGGCCTCAAGTTGTTCAAGGATGGCATTGTGGTCGGATTTAAGCAATAATTTGCCCAGGTATTGAAAATGCCGCTTTCTGGCAATATGACTGGTGATGCGCCGGGACTCCTGCAAACCCTTCAGCAGGGCCTCGGGCAGCACCAGTTGCGCCAACCGGCCGGCCGGCATGTCCGCCAGCTCGCGCGCCAGATCCTGCAACTCAAGCGCGTGTTTTTTGCGCTGGGTCTTGCTGATGAATTCTTCTTCGGGTGTGTCGTTTTGATCGCTCATCTGTGAACCGGGAACCAATGATACAGGTATGAATACGCACGATATTGTCACAAAAGTTTTGTACGCAGTAAAGAAAAAGGGCGCCACGCAGGCAGAAATCATTTATTCCAGTGGACGCGGCGTGTCGGTCAGTTGCCGCGACGCGGAAGTGGAAACGGTGGAGAACAACCGCGACGTTTCACTGATGGTCAACGTTTACAAGGGGCAATCCAAAGGCTCGGCATCGACCGCTGTGCTGGATGCCTCCGCCATCGAGTTGACCGTCGACAAAGCCCTGGCGATCGCGCAACTGACGGCCGCGGATGAACACGCGGGCCTGGCGGACGCGGATCTGATGGCCACCGAATTCAGGGATCTGCACACCTGGCACGACAACCCCATGGACTCCGATCATCTGATCGAACTGGCGCTGCAGGCGGATGCCGGCGCGCAGGTGATGCCGCACGTGGTGGTGGACGAGGCCAATGTGCAGTTTGGTGAAGTGCATTCGGTGTACGCCAATTCCCATGGTTTCATTGGCGAAAAGAAAGGCAGCAATGTGTCCGCCAGCGTGGTGACCGTGGGCAAAAAAGACGGCGCCATGGAACGGGAATTTGCCTGGCACGCGGCGCGCAATCACCGCGATCTGATGGACCCGGCGCGCATCGGTCGCGAAGCCGCCGAACGCACCGACCGCATGCTGGGCGCGCGCAAAATCGCCTCGACTCGCGCCCCGGTGTTGTTTGATCCGTCCATGGCGCGCACCCTGGTGGGCCACTTGTGTGCCGCGATCAGTGGCAGCGCCTTGTATCAGGAAGCCAGTTTTCTTAAAGACCAGCGCGGCCAGCAGATTTTTCCTGAATGGTTCAACCTGGCGGAGGACCCGTTCATTGCCGGGGGCTTTGCCAGCCGCAATTTCGACGCCAATGGGGTGCGCACGCAATCACGACAGCTGGTGGGCGATGGGGTTTTGACCGGCTATTTATTGTCGGCGTATTCGGCCCGGCGGCTCGGCATGCAAAGCACCGGCAACGCCGGTGGTGCGCACAACCTGACCGTACAAAGCAGCGCCGGTGAGCTCGACGATTTGATCAAAACCATGCACCGGGGCTTGCTGGTGACGTCTTTGATGGGGCAGGGCGTGAACACCGTGACCGGGGATTATTCGCGCGGCGCCAGCGGATTCTGGGTGGAAAACGGGGCGATTGCGCACCCGGTCAATGAACTGACCATCGCCGGCAATCTGCGCGACATGTTTGCCGGCGTTCAGGCGGTGGGCAGCGACCTCGACGTGCGCAGCAAAACCCGCACCGGTTCCTGGCTGCTGGATGAACTGACCATTGCAGGCGACTGATGCAGCCAACGCGGGCGGAACATTTCACGTTTTTGCACTGGGCATTTGATCCGCTGACGGCGGAATTGCAGCTGCATTACGCGATTCCAGGGCACCCGCGGCTGACAGAACGGGTGCTGTTCCCGTCCATCGATGCCGAGCGCTATGCGCGGCATCAGAGCGCGATTCACCGCGCCTTTGATCTGTTGCACTGGATGGCCGGCGTCAGCTACTACAAAACCGGGTTGTCCCGACACATTCAATTCACCGCGCCGGCTCCGCCCCCGCCGGTGGCCGCGTGGCTGGGTGAAACCTATCGATCGGGGCTGGCGGAATTGGCCTACGTCAATGGATTGCCGGCCGCGCTGCAGACGGCATTTGAGGCCGGTCCCGACTGGACGGATGCAGCGCCACTGCCCTTGCAACGCCGCGCGCTGGTGGCCATCGGCGGGGGCAAGGATTCACTGGTGTGCATTGAACAGCTCAAGCGCAACGGCGCCGACCAGACGCTGTTCATGTTCGGCAATTCAGCGTTCATTCGCGCTGTGGCCAAACGCACCGGATTGCCCTTGTTGCAGGTGCGCAGAGAACTGCCGCAGGCCTTGCATGAAATCAACCAGACCGGGGCCTTCAATGGCCATGTGCCAATCACGGCCATCAACGCCTGTGTGGGTGTGGCCGCGGCCCTGTTGTTTGATTACGACGCGGTGGTGTTCGCCAATGAGTCTTCGGCCAACGCGGCCAACGCGCGCCTGCCCGATGGCAGCGAGGTCAATCACCAGTACTCGAAATCGCTGGCGTTTGAACGCGCCATGCAGGGCGTGGTGCAGCGTTTTATCGCCGCCGAGTTGCGTGTGTTTTCCCTCTTGCGCCCGTACACAGAGCTGGCCATTGTGCGTCGCTTTGCTGAACTGACCCGCTACCACGCGCATTTTTCCAGCTGCAATCGCAATTTCCACCTGCAAGGCAGCCGCAACCATGACGGGCACTGGTGCGGTGCCTGCCCGAAATGCCATTTCGTGTTTCTCACGCTGGCGCCGTTTGTGCCCAAAGCCGCGCTGGTGTCGATTTTTGGTGACAATTTATTGAACAGGCCCGAATGGCGCGATGCCTATGCAGCGCTGCTGGGCTTGCGTGAGCACAAACCCTTTGAATGCGTTGGCGAGGCGGCCGAGTGCCGCGCCGCGCTGCAGTGGCTGGCGGCCCGGCCCGAGTGGCGTGAGGACGCGCTGGTGGCCGAACTGAGCGGGTGTTTCAAACCGCTGAGCGAAGCCGAGACGGCGCGCCTGCTTTGCGCCAGCGATGACCACCTGATTCCATCTGAGGCGCGCTTCAATCATGCATTTGAGTGAACTGCAGGGCGCCCGCATCGCGGTGTGGGGTTACGGCGTTGAAGGCCGCGCGGTGTGCGACTGGTTGCAGGCGCAGTTGCCAGGGCAGCCGTTCACGGTGTTGTGCCCGGCCTCAGAAGGCGCCCGCGACGGCGTGCAGTTCGATCACGGTGCCGTCACCGCTGAACGCCTGGATGCCTTTGATGTGGTGATCAAATCGCCGGGCATCAGCCCGTATCAGGCGGCGGTGCGCAACACCCGCGCACGCATCACCTCCAGCGCCGCCCTGTGGTTTGCCAATCACCGCCACGGGCGCGTGATTGCGGTCACCGGCACCAAAGGCAAGAGCACCACAGCGTCCATGCTCGCGGCCGCACTGGAATCTCTGGGGCATCGCGTGGTGCTGGCTGGCAACATCGGCAATCCGCTGCTGTCCTGCCGCGATGCGGCGCACAGTCACGTGGTGCTGGAAACCTCCAGCTACCAGGCCTGGGACGGCGCCATTCAGGCCGATGTGGCGGTGTTGCTGAATGTGTTTCCAGAACACTTGGACTGGCACGGGTCGTACCGCCGCTACCGCAAGGACAAATTTAAATTGCTGCACGCGGCCGACTGCGCGGTGGTGCAACACGGCTTGCAGAAGGTGTTTTCTGCACACCCCCGGCTGGTGACCTTCGGTGCCCGGCCAAACTGGCACGTGCGCGAACACGCGTTGCGGCACCAGGGGCGCGTGCTGTTGCGCGCCGATGAATGGTCCTTGCCGGGCGATCACAACCTGCGCAACGCCGCGGCGGTGCTGGCCGCGTTGGCACAAGTGACCCCCGAGTGGGCGAATGCAGTGGCCGCGTTGCGGCGTTTCAAGCCGTTGCCGCACCGCCTGCAAACGGTGGCGCAACGCGATGGAGTGCGCTACGTCAGTGACTCGATTGCTTCCACACCACACGCCACCCTGGCCGCGCTGGAATCGTTTCGTGGCCAGGCGGTGATTTTGTTGCTCGGAGGGCACGACCGGGGGCTGGACTGGCGCGCGTTTGCACGGCAATTGCCATCGCACGCGGTGCGCGCTGTTGTGTGCAGCGGTCAAAACGGAGAAAAAATACACAATGCATTGAAAAATCAAGCCGCTGGCTTTACCTTATGTTTAGACGGTTCATTGAAACAGGCTGTGCGGCGCGCACAGGGTTTGGCCCGTCCAGGCGATGTGGTGTTGCTGTCGCCCGGCGCCCCCAGTTTCGATGCTTTTGCCAATTACACCGAACGAGGAGAACAGTTCACACGATGGATCACAGAAACGTCATAATCGGGGTGTTGTGCGGGCTGCTGAGCCTGGCCGCGCCGGTCGGCGCGCAAAGCCCCGGCGGCACAACCACCATTCCGCCGCTGTTGTTGCAACAGGTGGAAGACGGCAACGCCGATGTGGCGTATTTCATTGCCAAAATGTTTTTTGATGGCAGCGGTGAGGTGGAGATTGATCTGACCCGCGCGCAGGAATGGTTTGCCAAAATTGCCGCCGATAAAGTGGGGCATTATTTCCATTTGGCCAGCGGTATTGAACGGCGTTTGGCCATGCGGGAAAGCGGCGAAAATCCGGATGCCGA
>JBNLBT010000028.1:0-33252 GCA_050303435.1 Marinicellaceae bacterium | reverse complement strand
GGTCCGGTGGCCCTGATACCCGGTGTGCAGACGCATCAGGCGGGTCTGGTGTGGACCGTGGACCGCACACAGGTCGAGGCCTTGATGGCTCTTAATGAAGCTGAATTCATGCGCAAAGCCAATCGCGCATTTGGCCTGCGCCTGGGGCGTTTTCAACGCATCGGTCGCCGCGTCTCGTTTCCTTTGCACCGCATGCTTGCCACGCAACAACACAAAGGCCGGGTGCTGTTGCTGGGCAACGCGGCTCACGCCCTGTCGCCGGTGTCTGCGCAGGGCTTGAATCTGGCAGTTCGCGGTGTGCGCCGTTTGCAGACCATGGCCAGGCGCGCCGTAACCGGTGGCAGTGACCTGGGCGACCCGGCCGGGCTGGCGGCCTATCAGGCGCAGGCCATGCCGGATCAAATGCGCACATTGGAGTACACCGACGGGCTGATGCGCTGGTTCGCCTTGCAGCACCCACTGGTGAACGCCTTTCGTTCCACCGCGCTGCTGGCGATAGACAACAGCCCGTTGATGAAACAGCGCCTGTATCGACTGGCTGGAGGCTTGCTGGCATGACGCGTCGCGTGGATGCCCTGATCAGTGGCGCGGGCATGGTGGGATTGATTGCCGCCAACGCCTTGGCCAGAGCGGGTATGAAAGTGACGGTGATTGATCGGCAGGCGTTGCCCCAATGGCAAGCCGGCCAGAGTCCAGGCCTGCGTGTCTGCGCCATTTCGGCGCAGCGTCTGCAGGCTTTGCGTGATCTGGGCATTGGCGCGCATCTGCACGCCGATACTGTGCGCAACGGCAGCTACCGGTGCATGCGTGTGTGGGACAATCTGAGCGACGGATTCATTGAATTCAATGCCGAGGATTCCAGCCACGATCTGCTCGGTGCGATCATTGAAAACCAACATTTGATCAGCGCTGCCCATCAGGCGGCGCTGCTGCGCGGTTGTGAAATCATTGAACACGCGCAGATCACACAATTTGAGCAGACCGACAGCGCGGTGCATGTGCACATGCAGGGTGCTGAGCCGCTCACCGCGCGGGTCTTGATCGGTGCCGAAGGCGCCAATTCTCCATTGCGCGCTCTGGCCGGGATACAGGCCAGGTTTGCATCGCACCAGCAATGCGGTCTGGTGGCCATGCTGTGTTGGCCCAAAGCACCACGGGCTACGGCCCTGCAGGCGTTCAATGCCACCGGGCCGCTGGGCATCTTGCCGTTGTCTCCGGGTTTGTTTTCAATCGTCTGGAGTTTGCCTGAAACGCAAGTGAAACAGTGGCTTGAGTGCGATGAGGATCAATTCATTGAAGGCTTAATGCGGGCGACTGGCCGTGATCTGGGTACACCGGAATTGTGTTCCAAACGCGCCGCTTTTCCATTGCGGTCGATGCGAGTGGAAGCGTTCTTTAAGGGCCGGATTGTGCTGTGTGGCGATGCCGCACACGTGATACATCCATTGGCCGGGCAGGGCGTGAATCTGGGCATCGACGATGCGTTGTTGTTGGCGCGTCAATTGCAACACGTGGATTTGCGCAACGCAGCCGTGGTGCACCGCGCCTTGCGGGTTTATCAGCGCGAACGTCTGAGTCGCAGCGTTGAAATGTCGCACTTGATGGGCGCGCTGAATGGACTGTTTTCCAATGACGCGCCGCCGCTGCGCTGGTTGCGAGGCATGGGTTTGTCAGCGGTCAACCGCATGCCGCTGTTGAAAAACTGGCTGTTGCAACAGGCCGGCAGCTGAACCCGCCGCAAATGCGGTGGACGAAACGCCACGCGCTCCGCCCACCTTCGCTCATTCGCTCAGCTTGATGGCTGTGCGATTTTTTTCCACGGTTTTCAGACCGATGCCTTTGACTTCAGCCAACTGTTCAATGTTTTTGAACGGGCCGTTGGCTTCGCGATAGGCGACAATGGCCTGGGCTTTTTTCCAGCCGCTGCCGTTCAGCTCCGCGGCGATGGCTTCCGCATCGGCGGTGTTGACATTCACAGCGGCCCACAGGGATTGGGCAAACCATACAGCGGCCAACACAGCGGTTTTGATGATTTTCATTTTTATTTCTCCTGAAAGTTAATGGATTGTTTGGGTTGCCTTCACAACCCGGACGGCATTTTAGTCGGCTGTACCCGGAGAATCCTATGGCGGTATTCTGAATCGCGTGTAGAGCATCTTCACATGCGCTTGTAAGAAATCGCCGACGCTTTATTTCAGTCCACAGACGGCCTATAATAAGTCTCAATTGAAACCAATTGCCGGCATGCGAAAACAGATTCTTGCGATGGCACTGGCGTGGCCTGTGGTCACCGGTGTCATTGCTGCAACCCAAACCCCCGATGGCGTTGATCCAGTGGATTTCACACCCCACGGCACCCAGCCGGGTCTGGTGTATTTCCTCAACGCTGCGTCCGACTGTAGCGGCTGTCACGGTGGACCGGCGAGCAACGCCGATTTCATGCCGTACCCGACCTGGTCCGGATCGATGATGGCCAACGCCACGCGGGATCCGCTGTTTTGGGCGGCGCTGGATGTGGCCAACAACGACATTCCCGGGGTCGGTGATTTTTGCCTCAAATGCCACACGCCGATGGCCTGGTACGGGGGTCGCGTGGCGAAAACAGGTTTTCCGCCGTCGCCGCACATCAACGGCCAGAACGGCTGTGAGCTGTTCGGCTATCACGACACCGCCAGTGACAACGACAGCAACGATTACCAGGGCGTCAATTGCCACACCTGCCATCGCGTGGATTCACAAGGGCCCGCGGCCGAGCCGTTCATGATCGGCAACGCGGACATCTGGCTGGACGATTCGGCCTGCAATGGCACCGGCGCCGAGCCATGCCGCAAAGGGCCGTACACCTATTCCAGCGGTGGACCGCCGCACGAATGGGAGCAGTCGCATTTTCTCGGCTCCAGCGCCATGTGTGGCACCTGCCACGACGTTTCGTCACCGGAAATTGACGACAACGGCAGCCTCAGCATTGCCCGCCGGCTGTGGGATGGTGGCGTGGAAACCGCAGTGGCCATGCCGATTGAACGCACCTATTCGGAGTGGAACAACAGCCGCTACTCGGATTTGTTGTTTCGCGATTCATACGGCGATGTGATGAGTGCTGAAGAGCCCTATCTGACCGGCGGCGAATCCTGCCAGTCGTGTCACATGCGTGTGGAAGACAGTTCATTGGCACGCGCCTGTGTTTTTGATGCGGAAGGTTTTCGCACCAACGACATGCGCGTGCACGAATTTGCCGGTGGCAACACCTGGATTCCGCAGGTGCTGAAAGGCGAATACGGCGCCGCGCTGGGCCGATCCGATGCGTATGACCGCACCACCACTTTGGCCGAAGAGATGTTGCAAATGCGCAGCGCGCTGGTGGACACCTCGCTGACTGGCGCCACTGCAAGTGAGCTGAATGTGGCGGTCAAAGTCACCAATCTGTCGGGGCACAAGTTGCCGACCGGTTATGCCGAAGGGCGACGCATGTGGCTGCACCTGGAAGCGCGCGATGGCAACGACGTGCTGCTGTGGGAATCCGGCGCTTATAACGCCGCCACCGGGGTGTTGACCGAAGACGCGCAAATCCGCATTTACGAAACCTTACAGGGGATCTGGGACAGCGGCACCAGCAGCTGTGTGGTGGAGGACGGCGGCGTGAAAAAATTTCATTTCGTCTTGAACAACTGCGTGGCCAAGGACAATCGCATTCCACCGCTTGGGTTTCGCGGCGGTGCGGACCTGGAAATGAAGCCGGTGGGCATCAGTTACCCGGCCCACCCGGAACAAGCGACTGAAACGGTCAACTACGACGTGGTCAACTACACCGTGCCGGTGAGTGGTGCGGTGTTTCCGGTGACGGTGACGGCGACTTTGAAATTCCAGGTGGCCAGCAAAGATTACATTGATTTTCTGGCACAGGAAGCAATCGATCATTCCTTTCCCACTGAGAATGCCATGTGCAGTCGCGCATTCACGGTGGGGCCGGCCAACCAAAGCCGGGGCGCGTTCATGCAGAGCTTGTGGCAAGATTATGGTCGATCTGCGCCGGTGGACATGGTCAGCGATGCTGTGGTGGTGAGTTCAGTGCCTTGATGAGGCATGCATGTCAGCGGTTGGGGTGGTTGTGCCCCGGACCGAAAGGCTGTTTCGATCCGGGACCCGCAATAGGTTCACATCCTTGTGAGATTGAAGAGGTTCCATAGAGTGGCCATAGTGCACGGCTCTATAACTACAAATGCGCAAGGGCGCGCAAAACTGTAACATTTTTTTTATTTATTTTTAAAAAAGTCGATTTCAGTGCTGGTTGAGCCTTTCTCAAAGACACATTGTGGGCCTGAAATGTGTGTGCTTGTCGCATCCGTGCAAGCCAAAAGTGCCATGCCAATGGCGATCGAAGTTGTTGCGTCTGCGACCAGGCCGTCAACGGTTCAGTGGTTTTGATGATCAGAAGGGGTCTGAATGGATGCGCCGGTGAAAATCAGTCCCGGTTCAGTTGCTGCAACAAGTCCCGACTGCGCTGGGTGAACGCATCGCCTGGGGGCAGGGATTGGGTGAAGTTTTCAACGGCTTGTCGGGCCAGTACACGTGCCGTGTCTATTTGGCCAAACGCCTGGGCCAGACGCGCGCGCTGCCAGATCACCTGTCCATTGTACTTGTGCTGCTCTCCGTAGCCTTTGATGGCCACATTTTGCGCCTGATTGAGCAAGGACACTGCGGCGTCCAGTTCACCGCGATTGATGAGGATTTCCGCCAGCGTGACTTTGACCAGAAACAGGTACTTGTGGTGTGTGTTGTAGATGCGATCGGCGATTTCATCGGCTTCGCTGAGCAAGTCAAAAGCCACGTCACTGGCCGGTTCGTCGCGCATGAGGAATATGGCCAGTTCCAGCAGAGCCCAGACGTGATCATTGACATCGCGTCCGGCCTGAGCAACGATCATTTCACGGCCACGTTCAAATAATTCCACCACGTCGGCCTTGGGCCACAATTCAGACAGCCCCATGGCCTTGCGCACCAGCAATTTGCCGTGCAGTTGTTCATTGCCCGGTGCCGCCTGGTACAACAGTTCACCCCGATCGAATGCAGCTGTGGCGGCGTCTGCATCGCCCATTTGACCGTACACGCGGCCTTGCCAGCCATAAAACTCGGCGGCCCTCAGTGGCCGTTTGACCAAGGCACTGCTGATCACCTGATCCCACCACTGAATGGATTCTTCCAGGCGCAAGCGACGTTCCATGAATTTGGCCAGGTTGAGCAGGACCAGCATGGTGTTGTTGTGATCGGTGCCGTAATTGCGCATCCAAATGTCCAGTGCGGTCAGCTGCAGCGATTCGGCGCGATCGAAATGATTGAGAATTTCCTCAATGTAAGCCAGGTTGCTCAAGCCATAGGCAACCCGCAAAGTGTCGGGGCCGGAGATTTCTCGGTGGATCTCGATGGACTGACTCAACAGTTCAGCCGCCTGTTGCCAATTGTTTGTGGCGCGATAGACCACACCGAGGTTGTTCATTGAATCGGCCACCAAGGTGGGCTCGGTGTCGGGGTTCTGTTGGCGCAATTGCAGCGCCAGTTTGTGCGCTTGCTCGGCTTCATCGTAGCGCTGCGCGGAAATATAAAGATTGCCCAGGTGATGGTATATGTCCGCCCGCAAAGCCGGGCTGTCCTGTTCGGATCGTTGCAACAGGTCAAGGGCGCGGTGCAATGAAGCCTCGGCGTCTTTGGGTCGATTCAGTCGACGTTGAATCACGCCCAGCTGGGCCAGGGACTGAATCACCGAGTGATCGGACTCTTTCAATTCATCCAGACGCAATGCCAAAGCCTGGCCAACCATTTCTTCGGCCTTGCTGAATTCATCGAGTTTGCTGTAGATGGTGCCGATGGTCTGCATGAAGCGTGCTCGAGCCAGGGGCTGTTGATCCAGATCGGATGCCAGTTGCTTTGCGGCCGCGTCGACCAGTTCGCGCGCGGTGATTTCTTTTTCCGGATTGCTGTCGGGGTCGGCCAAGTTAAACAGATTGATCAGAAACTCGGAAATTTCCATGGTTTCGGCCAGCGCTTTCTTGCTGCGTTCGGCCTCCAGGTTGGCGCGCTCCGCTTCGATGCCACGGGCGATCACCCCGCCGATCAGCACCACAAAAAGCGCCACGGTGGTCATGCTCAAGGCCAGTCGCCGGTGAATGAATTTTCCGCTCAGATACATCCAGTTCTGCTTCACCGCGGTCACCGGTTCACGCTGCATAAAATGCTCAATGTCGGCCCACAAATCGGCGGGTGATGAGTAGCGCTGATCGGGTGAGCGGGCGATGGACTTTTGCACCACATGGTGCAGATCGCTGTTCAGATAGCGCAACATTTTTTTCACCGAAATGCCGCGTTTCTCTGCGATTTTGCGGCGTTTTTCAGCGGCGTATTCATTGAATCGGATCAACATTGAAGGCGGGTCTTCTTTTTGCAATCGTTCAATGGTTTGTTGCAAATCCTGCTTGGGCTGATAAAAGGGCAGGGTGTCAATGATCAGTTTGTACAGCAACAAACCCAGTGAATAGACGTCGCTGCGTGTGTCGAGATCGTTGGGGTTGTCGCGGGCGGCCGCTTCAGGGCTCATGTACGCCGGTGAACCGGCCTGGTATTGGCTGTTGAAGCGCTGTTTTTCCGGTTTTTCCAGCATTTGTGATATGCCAAAGTCGATCACTTTGGCAATCGGTTTGTCGTTGATGCGTGTGACCAGCACATTGCTGGGCTTGATGTCGCAGTGCAGCACGCCTTTTTCATGCGCGTGCCGCACACCGGCGCACACGTCTTTAAACAGCAGCAAGCGTTCGCGCATGCTCAGGCGATTTTTTTTGCACCAGTCGATGATGTTGCTGCCGGTGACCAGCTCCATGGCCAGATAGGGGTTGTCGTTTTCGGTGAACCCCGCGTCGTACAGCGTGGCGATGTTCGGATGGTTGAGTTTGGCCAAAGTCTGGCATTCACTGTGAAATCGTTCCCGCCAGCCGATCTGATGCATGCCACTGACCACTTTCAGGGCCACCTGGCGATGCACGGGTTCATTTTGCGTGGCCAGATAGACGGTGCCCATGCCGCCTTCGCCGAGTTGTTCCTGGATGGTGTAGGGGCCTATTTGATCGGGCAGTGTGTTCGGGTTTTCGGACAATTCACCGAGCAATTGCAACATCGCCGGTTGTTCCATGAAGCCGGTTTCAAGCGCGTTTTCCTGGTCCAGCAGTGAGCGCGCTTCACCCAGCATGTCCGCGTCACCGCCGCAGTGTTCCTGGATGAATGCCAGGCGTTGGCTGGCGGGCAAATCCAGGGCGTCACTGACGATGCGCTTGAGCGTCTGGTATTTTTCTGCTTCGCTCACTTGCTGATTTCTCTGTGCAACCACAGCTTGGCCATTTTCCACTCACGTGAAATGGTCATGCGCGACAATTCCAGCAAGGCCGCAACTTCCTGTTCTGAGAGACCGCCAAAGAAACGCAATTCAACGATTTTGGCCTGCCGTGGATCCAGTTGCGCCAGTCGTTTCAGTGCGTCGTCGAGGGCCAGGATGTTTTGTTCCGGCAGCGAGAACGGCTCGCCGGACAATTCCAGTGGCACCAAATCGTCCTTGCTGATGCGTTTTGAGGCGTGTTTCTTGCGCGCATGATCAATCAGGATGCGACGCATGGCCAATGCGGCTGAACCAATGAAATGAAAGCGGTCCTGCCAGTTCAGGCGCGTGGCATCAAACAGGCGCAAATAGGCTTCATTGACCAGTTCGGTGGCTTGCAGGGTGTGATCTCTGCGTTCACTGGACAACATGGAACCGGCGATTTTCTTCAGCTCGCTGTACACCATGCGCACCAATTGCTCCAACGCTTTTTCTTCGCCGTTTTTGAATTTGTTCAGTAGCTGGGTGACCTCACCCTGGATGTCATCGCCCACAATTCAACCTCCACAACGGCTTGGCAGCCGATGTCGCACAGCGCACGTGCTGAGTTGTGGCGAATGGGTATGGCATTGAATCCTCTTGCAATTTCGTCCACTGGGTGTTGATTCATTCTAACTCACAATGCACTGAGTCAACAACTGTTGCGCGCGCCTTCTCTGCGGCGATTGGGTGCAAGACTCAAATCCCGTGGTCACAGCGCAAGTGACTCCGGGTGCCGAGCTTGAGGCTGACAAATTTTTTACCCCTGGGGCAATTTTTATTTGAGATATCGGTTCGCTTTGATTACAATAGCGCATCCATCGCCGAGGTGGTGAAATTGGTAGACACGCTAGCTTCAGGTGCTAGTGGGGGAAACTCCGTGGAGGTTCGAGTCCTCTCCTCGGCACCAACCATTCTTATCCAACATGTCCAAACCCACGACCGAATTCCGCAACCGGCCCATCGCAGAGCTGGTTGAAGCGGTGCCGGACGATGTTGATCACTTACTGCACTGGGTTTCTGAATTTCATAAGGACGAAGGCGTTGATGTTGACATCAATGACCGCCGCCGAGGCATCGCAGAGTTGTTGCAACACCCTGAATACGGCCGCATTTTGTGGCTTAAAGTGGATCAGGAAACGGTGGGTTATGTGGTGCTGTGTTTTGGATATTCCCTGGAATTCTGTGGCCGAGACGCCTTTGTCGATGAGTTGTTTGTGTGCCAGCAACGACGTGGACAAGGCATTGGCTGCGCTGCGATGCGGCTGTTGCAACGCCGTTGTCTGGACTGGTCCCTTGAGGCCCTGCATCTGGAAGTGCGGCGCGACAATCGCGGCGCGCGGAAACTGTACGGCTCATTGGGGTTTGTCGATCGGGCAAATCACCGCCTGATGTCTTGCCGCTTGCGCGATGAGACTGCTCACAGCGCAACGCAGCGCGATGACTGATCAGTCTTGGCTGCGCCGCCAGCACAGCAAGCGGTTGTTGGCCGGCATCGGTGTGTTGTGAAGCAATTCAAAGCCCTGTCGCTGGGCCAGTGAATCCACCCACTCCAGATCGCGAATGCCTTGATGTGGGGCTTCGTCCTTCAGCCACTGGTCAAATTGTCGATCGCTGGGGCCACTGTATCGACCGTGCTGCTTGAAGGGGCCATAAATCACCACCGGCGCGCCCGCACTGAGCACCGCGGGCGCGTGCTCAAACAGCTGTTCCACCGCCTGAGTCGGCATGATGTGCAATGTGTTGGCTGAGAACAGCGCGTCGCAGGGACTGACTGGCCAGGGCGTTTGGCTGACGTCCAGTGGAATGGGGGGATCGACATTGTCCAGCGCGCTGTGCGCCAGCCATTGCTGAATGCCGTCGTGATTTTCCGGCAAGTCGCTGGTTTGCCAGCGCAGGTGCGGCAGATGACGGGCAAAATACACCGCGTGTTGTCCCGTGCCGCTGCCTATTTCCAACACCCGGCGGACATCAGCAAAATGACTGCGCAATTGCTGCAATATCGGTTCGCGGTTGCGCGCGCAGGCCGGCGCATCGGGGCGTTGTTCGCTGGGCATGATTTTCGGTCATTTCTGTTGTCGTGAATTCATGAAAGTATCCCACAGAAGTCGCCGCTTTGGCAACGCCTGGCCTGAAACCCCCTGCGTCACTGGTGTCGTCGCACGGTGCATGGTAAGCTGCTGAATTATGTGGTGTGCTGCAGTGATATTCTTTCAGAGCCTGCTGTTTCAGCAGCAACCGGCGGTGGCGGAGACAGAGTCGTTGTATCTGCAGATTGTGCAAATGAAAGAAGCGCTGGATCAGCGCCTGCAAACCATTCAACCCGATCCGGTGCCTGAACAACTGCAGCAAGAGCTGGTGTTGCAGCAGCGTCGACTCAATGAATTGATGCAGCAAGACCCGACCATTGCGCGTTTGAGCCAGGCCATGATTCACACCCGACAGGCCCTGGCCACGGCGGTGCGCAACAACAAAAGACGATCCATCCAGGGTTTGCAAAAGCAACTGCGCGAGCTCATTCAGGAGCGCAGCCTGTACATTCAGTCCAGCGCTTTGCATCGACAACGCATGCAAGCCTTAAAGCGGGTTGAAGACGCGGTGTTCCGCGCACGCTACGCGTCTCACCCCGATTTGTTGCGACAAATTCGGTCACTGCAGGCCCTTGAGGCGCAATTGCAGGCGGAAAATCAGGACACGGCAACACCACTTGAAGGTTTACAAAGTCCGCATTAAAGTGATCGTTGACGGAATGTGATGTCGGTCCCATAATTGCTTGCATCGCTTTGCTAGGCTGGCTGCATGAACATCAAAAAATATGTATTCCCCTCGGCGCAAATGCTGCTGCTTATGGGGCTGTCTTGTGGGATTTCACAGGCCCAGGTGGACTGCGCCGTCACACCGTTGAACGCTGAAGCCACCGATGTGCTGTTAGGCAATGGCACGCCCGGATCAGTCACCACGGCAATGATACAAAACGCCTTGAATGCGGGTGGAGTGATCCGATTTGATCTCGGTCCGTCGCCTGCGGTGATTCCCATCAGTGCGGAGTTGGTGGTGACGCGAGCAGCGGTGCTGGACGGCGGCGGGCTGGTGACTCTGGATGGGCAGGGGGCGCGCCGCATTGTGCGCATCACCAATCCGAACAATCAATTTTACACTTTCAAGGTGCAGCGTCTGGCGATGATCAATGGCGCCAGCCCCGGCGGCTCCGGTGCGGCCATATTCAAGCCCAGTGGTGGGCCGTGGCAGGCGGTCAATCTGGAAGTGGTCAATGTGGATTTCAGCAACAACCACGCCATCCAGGTGGAGCAGGACGGCGGGGGTGGGGCCATTTATGCCATTGGCATGGATCAGGTGCTGATCTCGAACGCGAATTTCACCGGCAACAGCGGCAGCAATGGCGGCGCGGTGTATTCTCTGGGAAGCCGTTATGTGCGCATCACCGACAGCGAATTTGATGGCAACAGTGCCACCGGAAATGGCGGCAATCCGGGCAACGGCGGCAACGCCGGCGCGATTGGTGTTGACGGCGCTGAACGGGTGTTCAATTTATGCCGCTCACAGCTGATCAACAACACCGCCAATGCCCACGGCGTGGGATTTTTCTCGGTCATGTACGACGACCTCTCGCTGAGTGCATTCACCGATGTGCAATTCACCAACAACCACAACACCGGCAATCTGGGGCATGGCGCGGGTGCCTACATCCAGGGCGGGCCGTTTAACATCAATCGCAGCGGATTTGTCAACAACAGCGCGCCCGGTGTCGGCGCCTTGTTTGTTGGACCTGATGCCAGCGGGTTTATCCTGAACAGCACTTTTTATGGCAATCAGACCACCCAGGGATTGGGTGGGGCGATGGGCATTTCCGATTCATCGCAAGTGGACATGCGACACCTCACCGTGTTGCACAACCAGGCCCCTTGCAGTGTGTGTTTTGTCGGCGGCATTCAAGTGGGCGCCAGTAATCAGGTGACCCTGCACAACAGCATACTGGCCTTCAACACCGGCGGCAATGAATTCAACCCCTGGAACATCCGCAATCCGGTGGGCGGAGGCAACAATGTGCAGTTCCCACAGCAACGACCAAACGGCCAAAATGAAGTGCCGGCCACCGCCGCGCTGATCTGGGCGGATCCGCTGGCATCGGTGGTGGGTGACAACGGTGGATATTCTCTGACAGCGGCCATTGACCCGAACGGTCCGGGCGTCAACCAGGGCAACGTCCAAGTGGCCTTGCCGATCGACCAGCGTGGCTTGCCGCGACATCTGGTGGCGGACATTGGTGCTTACGAAGTGTTGCAGGATTTCATTTTTGCACAGGGGTTTGAGTGATCGGCTGCGGCCCATGTCATTTGAAGTGAGGATGTTAAAGGCTGCGCAGTATCTTCTTGTACAGCCAAGTTTTGGTGTGGCTCAGAACGGGGTTGGTCAGCGGGAGTGAATGCGCATTTTTGACCCCTGATTTCTCGGGGCAATCAAGTCATCATTGGCCCATTCGGGCAGATTGACTGCACGCAGCACTTGGTGTCTGAGCGGCGGGGTCAAACTGACCAGACATGGCGGCACGTCCTTGTGCCACACGATCAACCGAGCCAAGCTTCATGCTGAGCCATGTTGGGTGTCCCGATCCGGCTTGTGTGATGCCATGCCTGCTGTACTTCAGAACCAGCGATCCAACAGTTCTGACAAAAAGGATTGCTGTGTGCATTTGCCGTTGCTGCCGCCTTCGCCGGACGCTTTTCCATTGCTGCCGCCTTCACCGGATGCTTTGAGGCTTGAGCTGCAACCATAGAGCAGGTTGGAACCGCCTTCACCGGTGGCTTCGGTGCCGGGTCCGCCGTTGCCGTTGTCGTTGTAGTTGGAGCCGCCTTCACCGTTTGCGGCGATGGTGCAGGTTGAAATGAGGATGAATGCAAAAGTCAGTATGGTTTTTTTCATGATATATCTCTTCAAATTTAGGGTTGTGCTTGAATTTTATGGTCGTGGACAAGCCGGTTGGGGTTAATCCAGGTCTGCAATTGCGGGATCAGGTTGTGTGCACTGCGCTGATTTCGTTGGACAAGCGATATCGTTCCGCAGAACCTGCTCTCACAGGAGATCTGAATGCTGTTGTCCGCTGCATCGCCAGAATTTGCTCACAATTGGGGGTGTGTTGTGTGCAATCGTTGGAAGGCTGCGGGGGTACACACGGTGCGCATGCAGCGCCCGGTGTGGGAACAGTCAGTGCACCGGTGAGTGCAATGAACTGATCATGTGTGGGTTTCATTTGGGCGTCTCATCATTGAATTCAAGCAGAGTAACGCCGTAGGCCGGGTAGGTATCTGGCTTTACGTTTTTCTCATGTTTTTCAAGAATTTCAATGATGTTGTTAAAGTAAATCCGAAGCTCGGATTTGATTTCAGCTTTGACCGCTTCAATGTTTTCAGGCGGAATCTGGGTTGATATGGCCGACATTTGATAATTTTGATCGGCTTTTTCAGGTATCTCCAGATTGGCAGTGATGGTGTTGGAAAAGCGGTTGAGCAGATTGCTTGACATTTCGAAGTACTTCACCATCTCCTTGACATCCACGTGGTCGGAATCAATCAATTCCACTTCGTTGCCGTGATCAACCACGCTACCGATGCGCACCAGTTCATTCAAAACGGCGTTGTGTGTCAATGTGCCGGAAACCCATTGTTCACAAATGCTCTGAAATGTACGGAATGGCCCTGACTTGGGAATTCGGGTGCAGCCCGGTGGATAGTATTTGTTCAAAGTCCACTTGATGTCGCTGAGGATCAAAGTGAGTTTGTTGGGTTTCAATGTCGGGGGACTGCCTTTCAGGTAGCTGGCAATGAAGCGGCGGTCGATGCCGGTTCTCACCGCCAATTGAACCTTGGTGGCTTTGGGATCCTGGCGCTTGGCTTCATGTATCAACTGTTCATCCAGGCATTGTATGTATTCATGGCGATTGACGTTGAACTTCAGTATCAGCTTGGCGATGGCGCGGGAAAAAAGCTGGATCAGTTTTTTTGGCAACGCGTTGAGCTGATGAACTTTTTTTTCTGCATGGTTTCTGTTCATGTTTTTACACTCGGTGAATGTTGTTAGTCTGCATGTTGATGTGGGTTGTGTGTGCCTGCGCTGCCGACGCAGTGCAGGCGGCTCTTATTTATGTTATTGGGTTGGCGCAGCCAAGTTTCTGAACAGTCATTGACTCGCTCAACCATTTAACTCAAAACTAACACAAATTGAATGATTTTACAACGTGGAAGTGCGCCTGGAAGCGCGTCAGGACGTGCTTTGCGCGGTGTTCAGATGATTTCGTAAATTTCCGGCAGGTGCCGATATTGACTGCGATAATCCATGCCCATACCAAAGATGAAACGGTCTTCAATTTGCAGTCCGCAATAATCGGGGGTGTGGTCGGCGTATTCACGCGCGTGATTTTTTTGCACCAGCACCACCGAATGCACAGAGCGGGCACCGGATTCACGGCACCATCGATCGATGGCTTGCAATGTGAAACCTTGATCGTGGATGTCGTCGCACAGCAAGACGTGACGATCCTCAATGGGTTCGGTCGGGCGGTGTATCCAACGCAGATTGCCGCCTTCGGTGCCGTGTCCATAGCGACTGACCTGAACGCAGTCCATGGTCAGATCCAACTGCAGGCGCTGTGCCAACTCGGCAGCAAAAATCATGCCGCCATTGAGCACCGTCAGCAGCAACACAGATCGGCCTTCATGCGCGGCATTGATCTCATCCGCCAGGGCCTGGATGCGGTGCTGGATGGTTGCGCGGTCAATGTACAGGCGGCTGTTTTCAGGTAAATTCATGTGGCGATCTCTTGAGTCAATAAAACAAGGCCATGCCGAAGCATGGCCTTGTGATGGATCCAATGCAGTTCAAATATTATTCGAAGCTGTTGTCATAGATCACGTCAGTGACCACAGCACAGGCCTGCGGCACGTTGACGTTGCTGTATTGCACTTGATCCAGATAGAAGCCTTCTTCCTCGGATCCTGGATCGGTGGACAGGCTCCAGCGTATTTGCACCGTTTGCCCCTGGAATGCACTCAGGTTATGGGTGATGGACTGGAAGCTGCCGCCGGTGCTGCCGTTGAACGCGCCGTGGGAAGCCGCGTATCCGCACACATTGATGGGTGGATTGCCGGTCTGATTGAAGTCACTGGGGTAGCCGCCGTTGGGGGGCAAATCGCTCCAGTTGTTGCCGCCGTCAGTGGATATTTCCACCACCACACCGTCCCAGTCGGCTTCGATGTCGTAGCGGGCCTGATAATTCAGCTCAGGTGTGCCGCCGGGTGAAACCGGGATGGAGAAGGTTTGCGAGAAAATGCGCCCGCAGGTGTTGGATGGGTAATCGCTGCCGTCTTCTGCGGAATGGTAGCTTAACGCACCGTCAGAAGCCTGTTGCGAGGTGACCTGCCACGGATGATTCAGCGACATCAGAACCAGGTTGTCAACGTTGTCGGTGACGCTGCCTTCTGTGGTTTGGCTGCTGTAAGCTGAATAGCCAGCGCTGAGTTGGTTCAGTGATTCATTGCCGCCATTCGGTCCACTGCCGTTGAGGGTGCTGTCTTCTGCAATGACTTTGTAGTATTGAGGTGTGCCGTCACTCAGGCTGGTGTCGTGGTAAGCCGGACTGCTGGTGCTTGCCACCAGATTGCCGACGGATGGGACAAAATTCGGTGTGCTGCCGCGGTGCACGTTGTAGCGCAACGCATCGCCGAGCGGGCAATTGGACTGACCGGCGTCCCAATTGAGCTGGATGCGACAGAAGCTGACATCACCGCTGCCCACTTGCAGGTTGCCGGAAAAGTCCGGGGGCAGATCACACAAATCGTCGGACACCACATCGGCGCAATTGGACCAGGTGCTTATGGAGTCGCTGTTGAAGGCGCGCACGCGGTAGCTGTAAGGGTAGCCGCCGATGGAGCCGTCGTCGTTATAGCTATTGCTCAGGCTGTTGCCGACGTAGCGCAAGCTGCTCAAGTCGGCGCTGTTGCACAGGCCGTCGGTGCGGTAGACTTCGTAGTAATCCGCATTGCTGGCCGCGCTCCAGGCCAGGTCGATGCCGGACATGCCATTGGCGGTGGCATTCAGGCCGATCGGGTTGCCGACCACGGGTGGCGGCGATGAAGTGCGTAAGTCACCCGATACGACCAGCGCGAATCCTTGCTTTTGCGAGCCGGATTCGCCATTGCCCGGAATGCTGTCCGCGTCCACTGTGATGGTGTAATCGCCGGTGACCGGGGCGGTGAAACGCACCTGCTCAACGGTGTTGATGGCGTCTGCAGAACCGCCGGTGACCGACACATTGGCACTGAAATTGTTGCCAAGATAGGTATTGGCGCCCTGTTGCACGCGCAGGTCGAGATTGTTCACCAGGGTCACGCCGCTGCCGGTGGGTCCGGCCATGTCGTACCACACCAGAGTGGCGCGGAATTCTTCACCGGCCAACACCGGCACTTCAAACTGCAGGGTTTGGCCGGTGGTCAGGCCGTTGATGTTGGCCACGTCCCAGAAGCGCAGTTTGCGCGCATCACCGGGGAAATACAGAGAATTCTCCAGCCACACTCGACCCCAGCCGATGTTGTTGGAGAAGAAACCGCCGTCGGTTGCCGTGCCGTTCAACAACACGGCTTTCATCAATGAACCGCTGGGTGTATAGCTGTTGATCGGCGCCGCGCTGCCGGTGGGATAAAATCCGTCGGTGAAATACTGGCGCAGCAACGCTGTGCTGCCAGCGGTGATCGGTGTTGACATTGACGTGCCGGAAATGGTTCTTCGTTGCGGTGTGGTGTCCAGAACATTGGCGTCGTCGGTGTTACCGCCGGCCGATTCGATACCGGAACCTGTGGCTGAAACGTCGGGCTTCAAGCGGCCGTCGTCGGTTGGACCGCGATTGGAGAAACCGGCCACCGAGGCGCTGTTGCCGTGTGCCAGAGCACCCACAGTCACGGTGTTCTTGGAGTTGCCTGGAGAGCCGATGGTGTTGACCGGGCCGTCGTCGTTGCCAGCAGCAAACAGAATGACCATGTCTTCCAATTGGCGTAAAGTCTCATCCAGTCGTTGATCGCTGCCAACGTATTCGCCGAATGTGTCCGAGCCGTAGGAGTTGCTGTGAATGCGCACGCCCACGTTGTGTGCCTGTTCCCACATGGGCGATGAACCCTGGCCGGTCAGGCCTGAATCCGAACCGATGTCCTGAAACAGGATCTGGGCATTCGGCGCCATGCCGTCGTCGTTGTCGTAACCACTGCTGGTGGGCGATGATACGCTGCCCGAGGGGCCGGCACCGATGGATTCCTGGCGATCGCCGGCAACGGATCCGGTCACGTGGGTGCCGTGAAAGCCTGCTGAAGTGTGATCGTACTCGGCCGCGCCTGGCATGATCCAGTGACCGAACACCTTCACGTTGTTGAACACCGGGCCGGCCACTGGCGGCAACACATCGCTGGCCACAGTCAGCGCGGTGACGATGCCGCTGCCTTTGTCCAAATGCGCAAACCAGTCTTCATTGTGGTCCAGGCCAGAATCGGCGACACCGACGATTTGGCCGGAGCCGGTCAAATTGCGGTCCCAGATGGGTGTCACGGTCGGCACGTAATTGTCGTCACCGGGGCCACCACCGGACGATGAAACGTCCTGTACAGCGGAGACCGCTTCGGTGTTGAAGAAGCGTTGAGGATAGTACCGGTTGATCCATTGGATGCCTTCTTCCGCGGCCAATGCATTGATGGCATCGTTGAATGTGCTGTGGGGAATGCGAATGACAGTCTCCTGGGCGCCTTTGGGCAGATTGGTGGTCACCAGTTGCGCCTGCGGCACACGTTTCAGGATCAATGCGTTCAAATGTTTCACCGGGTAGTCAGCAAATGGGATCACAGACAGCAGGTGCTCGCTGCGGGCCAGGGAGCTGCCACTCCACAAGGTGGGGGAAACTTTGAAACCGGCTTGATAGGGGCCGTGCCAGCGCACATCGCCCAGGCCATTCAGCTGGGCGCGCTTGGCGTTGTCCCATCTGACCACATAGGCGTCATTGGGCATGTACTGCAGCACCGTCAGTCCGAGATTTTGTAACGCGGCGGCCGAGGCTTTACCGGCCTGGAACTGCACGATGCCGTACTGTTCGCTGCTGTGTTCATTGATGAATGTGGCGCTGAAGTCCAGGGATTCATTCAGGGGATCGAAGATGCCGGTGGCCAATCGAAGTTGCGCTGAATTGGCCGAAGCCCGAATGTCATCGGGTTCGGGTTTGAATGCGTTGACCTTCTGACCATCGTCGGCGTGCGTTGGTGCACTCACGACCAGGGCCATAAAGCCCAGGCCAAGGATTAATTTTTTGCCAGTTTTAACCATGTTTCCACCACTGTATCAGGGTTGAGGGATATGCTGCCGATGCCTTGCGCCAGCAGCCATTCAGCCAAATCGGCATGATCGGACGGCCCTTGTCCGCAAATGCCCACGTAACGATCTTTCTTGCGACAGGCCTGTATGGCCATGGTCAGCAGCTTTTTCACCGCCGGGTCGCGTTCATCAAATAAATTGGCAATCAATCCAGAATCGCGGTCCAGTCCCAAAGTCAACTGGGTCAAATCATTTGATCCGATCGAGAATCCATCGAATATATCTAAAAATTCATCCGCCAGCAAGGCATTCGATGGCAATTCGCACATCATGATGATTTTCAATCCGTTCTGGCTGCGACTTAAACCGTATTTTTCCATTGTTTTTATCACAGCGCGGCCTTCGTCCAATGTGCGCACAAATGGCACCATGGCCCACACATTGGTCAGCCCCATGTCATCACGAATGTATTTGAGCGCCTCGCATTCCATCGCGAAACAGGCTTCAAACGATGGATCGACGTAGCGCGAAGCACCGCGGAAACCCAGCATCGGGTTTTCTTCATGGGGTTCATAGGCGCGTCCACCGATCAGGTTGGCGTATTCATTGGATTTGAAATCCGAAAGCCGCACGATCACCGGTTTCGGGTGAAACGCCGCGGCCAGTGTGGCGATGCCCTCGGCCAGGCGCATCACATAGTAATCCCGAGGTGAAGGGTAGGCACGGATCAGTGGATCGGCTGCTTGTTTGACATCCTCGGGTTGCTGGTCGTATTCCAGCAGGGCCTGCGGGTGGATGCCAATCATGCGATTGATGATGAATTCCAGCCGCGCCAAACCGATGCCAGCGTTGGGGTAGTTGGAAAAATCAAAGGCTTTGTCCGGGTTGCCGACGTTCAACATGATTTTAATCGGCACTTCAGGCATGCTGGCCAGGTCGGTGACCTTCAATTCATGCGGCAACAACCCGGCGTAAACAAAGCCGGTGTCGCCTTCACAACAGGACACCGTGACATCGAGGTCATGGGGCACACGGTCGGTGGCATCGACACAGCCGACGATGGCGGGGATGCCCAGTTCACGCGCAATGATGGCGGCGTGGCAGGTGCGGCCACCGCGGTTGGTGACGATGGCGGCGGCCTTTTTCATGATCGGTTCCCAGTCCGGGTCGGTCATGTCGGTGATCAGCACATCGCCACTTTGAATTTCATCCATTTGTGCCAGTGAGGCGATGACTTTGGCGCGGCCGCTGCCAATCTTCTGTCCGATGCTGCGGCCTTCACACAACACTTCTCCGCGTTGCTGCAAATGGTAGCGTTCGATTTTTTGCCCGCCGCGGTCGCGGCTTTTCACCGTTTCCGGTCGCGCCTGCACAATATACAGTTGACCGTTGACGCCGTCTTTGGCCCATTCAATGTCCATGGGTCGGCCGTAATGGGCTTCGATTTGCAGCGCCATGCGCGCCAGGGCCTGCACTTCGCTGTCATCGATGCTGAACAATTGCGCCTGTTGAGTGTCCACGGCGGACGTTTGCACGCCGCCTTCGCCGTAATGCATGCGGATGTGTTTGCTGCCCAGATTGCGGCGCAGGACCGCCGGTCGGTCGGCTTTCAGCGCGGGTTTGAACACATAGAATTCATCCGGATTCACCGCGCCCTGCACCACGGTTTCGCCCAGACCGTAGGCCGAAGTGATGAACACCACGTCGTCAAAGCCGGACTCGGTGTCAAGTGTGAACATCACGCCGCTGGCGGCCAGGTCGCTGCGCACCATCAGTTGCACGCCGGCGGAAATGGCCACTTCGCTGTGTTCAAAGCCGTGGTGCACCCGGTAGGAAATGGCGCGGTCGTTGTACAGCGACGCGTAGACTTCATGGACTTTGCGCACCACCGCTTCGGCGCCGTGCACGTTCAGATAGGTTTCCTGTTGTCCGGCGAACGACGCGTCGGGCAAATCCTCGGCGGTGGCCGAAGAGCGCACGGCCACTGAAAAATCGCCGTCGCCAAATTCAGCCTGCATCGCGGTGTAGGCGGTCACAATGGCCTGTTGCAGGGCCGCTTGAAAAGGCGTGTCGAGGATTTTCTGGCGAATCGCCTGGCCCACCGATTGCAATTGTTTGATGTCGTCGGCGTTGAGGTCCGCCAGCATCGCGTCAATGGCGGCGCCCAGCCCGTCGGTTTGCAAGAATTCACGGTACGCGTCTGCCGTTGTGGCAAAGCCACCCGGCACCTTAACCCCCAGAGCGGTGAGGTGACTGATCATTTCCCCGAGCGAGGCGTTTTTGCCGCCGACCCGGCCGAGGTCTGACATGTTCAGTTGATTGAGGTTGACTACGTATTCAGGCATGGTGATGATTCCGTCGCTTGCAGTGTTAAAATGGAGTATTCTATCAAAATCAGGTCATCCACACCTATGAAAAGCTGTTCGATTTTTTACGTCTCAGATGGCACCGGGATCACCGCGGAAACGGTGGGTCAGAGTCTGATGTCCCAGTTCCGCAGCATCCGCTTTATCCAGAAACGCATTCCCTTCGTGGATTCGGTGGAACGCGCTGAACAGGCGGCGCAGCTGATCCGTGGCGCCAAGGGCGATTATCAGCCGCTGGTGATTAACACCGTGGTCGACATTGAGTTGCGCAGAATCATTCACGCCGCCGGCGGGGTCAAGCTGGATCCGTTCAACCGCTTGCTGGTGATCATAGAGGAAACGCTGGGCATTCAGCGCGATCCGGCCGTCGGTCGGGCCCACGGCATCACCGACATGCACCGCTACGATGCGCGTATCAACGCGATGAATTACGCCTTGTCGCACGACGACGGCATGCGACTGCGCTACGACGATGCCGATTTGATTTTGCTGGGCGTCAGTCGTTCGGGCAAAACACCGACCTGTCTGTATCTGGCCCTGCACTACGGCATTCTTGCGGCCAATTATCCGATCACCCCGGAAGACCTGGAGCGCGGCCGCTTGCCAGACCATGTCCTGCAGCACAAGGACAAAGCCTTTGGTCTCAGCATCGATCCGTTTCGCTTGTCGCAAATCCGCGCGGAACGACGGCCCAACAGTCAGTACGCCAATCTGCGCAATTGTCAACGGGAAGTGACCGAAGCAGAAAGCATGTATCAGCGATCCGGCATTTCCTTTCTCAACACCACCCACACATCGATTGAAGAAATATCTGGTAAGATACTCATGCAAATGAATTTGAATAAGGAACTGATCTGAAACATGCGCCTGAATAAAGAACTGGCCAGCAAACGCATCAACGGTCTCATCCGCGGTGAAAACCTGACCCTGTTGCATGAAGAAAACCACCGCTTGTTGAAAATGCTGTTGCCCGATTCCCTGCGCAGCGGTGAGGAAAAAGTCAGTTGTGTGCCGAAAAAACCGCGCCTGTCCATGCGCGTTGACAAAGTGTTTCCTTACACCACGGAACTGTCGTTGAGTTACCGCTTTGATGCCCACCCATCGGACACACTGGTGTTGCGTATTTATTGGGATGCGCGGGTGGCCGAGCTGCTCTACAGCTCTGAGTTTGAACGCCAGATCCGCCGTCACGGGCCGTATATTTGCACCACCACGCAAGCCGGTCTGCGCATCAGTCAAAACCGTTTTTTGCAAAAATGGCTGGTGTATTTGCTGGACAACGGTTATCGCGGCTGCGCCTGGCGAGCTGTTGATAACACCGCCTCAACCCGACGCCGTGAGGTTGATCGCACCGGCTGAGTCAGTCAGTGCCCGGATGTTACGATCCATCTTGATTTTACAGCATGACTTCTGAGTTCGGCTGTGCGCAAGGAAAACACCATGAAAAAACACAACGCCATTCGTTGGGCCCTGGAGCGGCACTGGCACGCGCTGCACCCCAATGTGCAACGTCGGTTTGCCCGTGCGCCGGGCCACACCGAGCCCATTGTGTATCTTGGCCTGATGGATGAAGTGCGTTGTTCACGCGCCGGTTGGCTGTTTGCCCAGCTCACCCGGGTGATCGGCAACCCCTTGTCGCCACACACGGGCCGTCGGGTGCCAATGACGGTGGTTTTGACCACCCGCGATGGACAGCCGGGCGTGTTCTGGCACCGCACCTATTTTTTTCGCGACCGCAGGCCTTTTGCCGTGACCTCGGTGAAGAAAAATGACGCCAAGGGACGCATGACCGAATGCGTGGGTGGAGGCTTTGGCATGTTTCTGGATGTGTGCGCGGAAAACGGCGATCTGGTGTTCCGCAGCACGCGTTATTTTATGCGGGTGTTTGGTTGCACGGTGGCATTGCCGCATTGGCTGGGGCCGGGCACCACGGAAGTCATCCACAGCGATCTCGGCCACGGCAGCTTCCGATTCACCATCCGCATGTGCCACCGTTGGCTGGGCGAGACATTTTTTCAAACCGGGGTGTTCAATGACCCGCACTGATCGGGCGATGGTGCTGGGGGCCTATGGCACCTTTGGTCGCCGCATCACGGCACAATTGTTGCGCGCCGGTGTGGCGGTGCTGGCGGTGGGGCGTCGCGCCGAGGCGCTGGCATCATTACAGACCTCTATGCAGGTGGAGATGACCGCGGGCGCTGCGAGTTTTCAGGGTCTGGTGGCCGATGTGCATCGCGACCTCGAGACCTTGCTGGAACAACATCGACCTGCGCTGGTGGTGCACACCTGTGGGCCGTTTCAGGGGCAGTCCACGGCGGTGGCTCAAACCTGTCTGGCACACGGTGTGCATTGCATTGATTTGTCCGATGACCGTGAGTACGTGCAGGCGATTTTGGCGCTGGATGCGCCGGCGCGCGAGGCCGGCGTCGCGCTGGTCACCGGTGCCAGCACGGTGCCGGCATTGTCGTCGGCGGTTGTTCAGCATTTTTTGCAGCGTGGATTCGCGCATTTCAGTGAAGTGCGCATCGGCATCACACCCGGGCAACGCACCGAACGCGGCCTGGCCACGGCACGCGGGGTGTTGAGTTACCTGGGCAAACGGTTGCCTGACTGGCCAGGGCAGGGGCGCCCGAGGCACGGCTGGATGAGCACCTATGTACAAAAGTATCCATGCATCGGGCGACGCCTGATGGGCGCCTGTAATGTGCCGGACCTGGATTTGTTTGCTGCGCATTTTCCAATGGACCGTTTGTTGTTTTCTGCGGGCATGGAATCGGGCTTGTTGCACGGCCTGATGTGGCTGACGGCCTGGGGCGTGCGGCTGAAACTGCCAATACACCCGGCCCGGCACGCGGAATTACTGTTGCGCGCCGCGCGCTGGTTTGATCGCCTCGGCAGTGGCGATGGTGGCATGCACGTGTGCATGCGCGGCCGTGACGCCGATGGTGAGGCGCTGGAAGTCACGTGGTTTATTGAGGCGCTGGATTTCGATGGGCCGATGATTCCGGCTGTGCCGGCCGCGCTGCTGGCACGCAAAGCTTTGACCGCGGGTGCCTTGCCTGTCGGCGCCATGGCCTGTGTGGGTCTGCTGACACTGGACGAATATTTGCAGGCACTTGAGCACCTGAATATTCACACCACGGTGCACGTGCACACCGGGCAATTGCAGAATTAAGCCCTACAGTTTCAGCAGTGTGATGCGTGCGGGCTCACCGTCGCACTCGCCGCTGCCGCTTGCGCGCGTCACACCGATGTCCTGCAACTGAACGTCCCAACTGCATTGCAGCGCGTCTATCTGCACTTGCGACATTTCACACACGCCGCCGCGGTCGTCTGCCTGTGAACGCAGACAGGTGAATTGGGCCTCGCTCTGCAACTCACTGGTCAAAGTGTAATGCAGGGTTTTGACAACGCCTGTTGTTTCACTGTGTGAATACTCCAGATTCACTGCCTGACTCACGGTGCGTTCAGGCAACTGCGCAGTGATGATCCACTGGCCCAGCAGATTGGGCGCCGGTTGGCCATTGAAATCCGGCAACTGCGACGGTCGCACCAGGTTCAGCCGTTGATAGATTTTGGCGCTCTCATTGTCAATCAGAGTGGAGCTCAGTACGTTCTCATATTGCACCACAATTTCATTGTAATTGCGCATCAACAGCAGGATCTGTCCCTGGTTGACCGGTGTGGCCCGGGTGCAGTCGCCGCCAATGGTGCACACTTCGTGTTCGACGTATTGGTGCATGGTGGCAATCAACACATTGCCGTTCAGACTGCCGGCCGAAAAGGCCCACATGGGATCACCTTGTTGATTGAAATCCATCAAGCCAGCGGTGATCAAGCTGTCCTGTTGGTCGATGAACAGTCCGGAGTTCTGCAAGTCCGTGCTGATCCAGCTGCCGCTTTGAATGTGCGCCGGTGCATTGGGCTGCTCGCTGAATATCACCAGGCGTTCGCTGATCAGTCGCGGCGGCACGTCGGCGATTTGCTGGTAAAACCGCAGACGGACGGTCTCATCGAATTCAATCGGTTCTTCCATCAATGTCTGTGCATTGAACAAACGGGTGAATGGCTGGATGGCGGCGGCGCATACGGCACCGAATGAGCTGATGGAGATCGCAGTGATGTCAATGCTGCTGGTGCTCACCTGGGTTTCAAAACGACCGCCACACAAATCCGGCCAGTAGTGGTTGATTTCAATCAGGAATGGCTGTGTTCGACTCAATTGGGCCGGGTGCACTTGCAGCACGTCCTGTGCAGGCTGCTGGGCCAGTGCATGCGCACCGGTGAGACACATCAGCAGCAGCAAAATCAAGTGGGTCGTGTTGTGGCGTTGTTTGGGGTTCATGCTTGGACCTCATGACTGCGTTTGCGCATCATTGTACCGCAACTTTCGTTAGATTTTGGTTAGCGGGACGAATTCTGGCATCAAATCACCTTGGAAAATTTCTGCTGAGTCTGTTTACGCAGGTATTTGTCGAACACCATGCACACGTTGCGAATCAGCAGGCGACCGCGCCCGGTGACGCTGAATCCATGCGCATCCAGCTCGATCAGGGCGTCTTCGTGCAATGGCTCGAGTTCAGCCATTTCCGTGGCAAAGTAGGCATTGAAGTCCAGTTCAAAGCGAGATTCAATGTCTTTAAAATCCAGACTGAAATGACAGGCCAGTTGCTGGATGATGTGTTTGCGGGTCAAGTCGTCGCGGTCCAGTGCGTAGCCACGCCAGATGGGAATGTGGCCACTGTTGACCTGGTGGTAATAGCCTTCCAGTGTTTTCAAATTCTGGCTGAAGGCGTTGTTGATGTGGCTGATGGCGCTGACGCCCATGGCCAGCAAATCGCATTCGGCGTGCGTGGTGTAGCCCTGGAAATTGCGGTGCAATGAACCGTCGTCCTGGGCTTTCGACAATTCGTCGTCCGGTCGGGCGAAATGGTCCATGCCGATGAAGCGGTAGCCGGCACCGGTCAGGGTTTCGATGGTCAATTCCAGAATGTCGAGTTTTTCCGCGGCGCTGGGCAGGTCTTCGGCGTTGATGCGCTTTTGCGGGCTGAACAGGTGTGGCAAATGGGCGTAGTTGAACACCGACAGACGGTCCGGCGCCATTTTCAATATGGCTTGCAGTGTGTCCGCAAACGATTCCACGGTTTGCAGGGGCAAACCGTAAATCAGATCGATGTTGATGGACTTGGCGTTGTTGTTGCGGCATTGTTCCACCACCGCCGCGGTGATGTCGATCGGCTGAATGCGGTTGACCGCGGCCTGCACTTTGTGCTGCACGTCCTGCACACCCAGCGAATAGCGGTTGAAGCCGAGGCGGTGCAACTGGGCCAGGCTGTCGGGCGTGACTGAACGCGGGTCAATTTCAATTGAGTAATCGCGGTCCACATCATCGGTGAGATTGAAATGGGTGTCGATCAGTTGCCACATGCGCTGCATTTGCGCTTCGGTCAAAAAGGTTGGTGTGCCGCCGCCGAAGTGCAGCTGCTGCACCACGCGTTCAGGCGGCATCAAGGCACTCTGCATGGCCATTTCTTTGGCCAGGTGATCGAGGTAGACGTCGGCCTTTTCACGTTTCTTCGAGGCGATTTTGTTGCACGCACAGAAAAAGCACAGGGTGTCGCAAAATGGGATGTGGAAATACAGCGAAAGCGGTTTATCGGCCGACGCGGCGCGGTGCGCTTCCAGGTTGCGGCGGTGATCGGCCTCCTTGTAACTTTCATTGAATACCACGGCGGTCGGGTATGAGGTGTAGCGCGGGCCGGAAATGTTGTACTTTTTGATCAATTCCAGATCAAATTTAACGTCAGTCTGCATCGAGGTCAAAGGTTTGAAGAGGAAAGGCGATTTTATCATCATTGCCGCACAATTGCCTGAATAACTTGCTTTCAAGCGGTCAAATCGGCACAATGTTCGCGTTTTCGATTTTCTGTGCTTTCAATGGTTGATTTTAAAAAGCTGGCGGTCAGCGGTGTGCAGCAGCTCAAGCCGTATATTCCGGGCAAACCGATCAGTGAACTGGAGCGAGAGCTGGGCATCCGCAACAGCATCAAACTGGCGTCCAATGAAAATCCGCTGGGCCCCAGTCCCTTGGCCCTGCAGGCCATGTCCAGCGTGATGAATGAGCTGGCTTTGTACCCCGATGGCAATGGCTTTCACCTGAAACAGGCGCTGGCAAAAAAACACGGCGTGGATCCGGCACAAATCACCCTGGGCAACGGTTCCAATGACGTGCTGGTGATGCTTGCCGAAGCCTATTTACAACCGGGATTGAGCGCGGTGTACAGCCAGTACAGTTTTGCTGTGTACCCGATCGCCATCCAGGCCATCGGTGCCACGCACAAAATGACCGCCGCGCTGCCACACGGTTCGGCGTCGCCGCTGGGCTGCGATCTTGCCGCCATGCGCGCGGCCATCGACGAAACCACCCGCATGGTGTTCATTGCCAACCCCAACAATCCGACCGGGGCGTTTTTACCGGCTGAAGACCTGCGGGCCTTCATTGCATCGGTGCCCGAGGACGTGATTGTGGTGCTGGATGAGGCCTATGTGGACTACGCCGAACCGCATGAACAGGTCGACGGCAGCCGCTGGCTGGAGGCGTTCCCCAATCTGGTGGTGACGCGCACATTTTCAAAAATTTACGGTCTGGCCGGCTTGCGCGTGGGCTATTGCCTGAGTCATCCGGACATCGCCAACATCATCAATCGCATCAGACAACCTTTCAATGTCAATTCCATGGCCCTGGTGGCCGCCCAGGCGGCGCTGGATGATGCGGCGTTTTTGCAGCGCTCGCGCGCCGTGAACCGGGCGGGGCTGGCGCGTCTGGAGGCGCATTGCCATGCCCGCAATGTGCGCTGCGTGCCGTCCCGCGGCAATTTTTTGCTGGTGGATTTCCAACGCGATGCAATGCCCATTTACCAACAGTTCTTGCGCGCCGGCATCATCACCCGCCCGGTGGCCAATTATGGCTTGCCCGAATGCCTGCGCATCACCATTGGCAATGAAGCACAAATGGACCGCATGTTACAGGCCATGGACGATTTGCAGTGAGCACCGATTCGCCGGATTGCATGCGCTTCAGCTGGCCGTCGGGGGACGCCTTGAACGGCGCCATTGAATTGCCCGGCGACAAGTCCATTTCGCATCGCGCGGTGATGCTGGGGGCCCTGGCCGAGGGCGTCACCCGGGTGCAGGGATTTCTGAATTCCGCCGATTGCCTGGCCACGGTCGAAGTGATGCGTCGGTTGGGCGTGCGCATTGAACACCTTGGCACTGAATTGCGCATACACGGCGTTGGCTTGCATGGACTGCAGGCGCCGGCTGAACCGCTGGATTGCGGCAATTCAGGCACCGCCATGCGGCTGTTGGCTGGCCTGTTGTCTGCCCAGCCGTTCAACAGCGTGTTGATTGGCGATGCGTCCCTGCAGCAAAGGCCCATGCGGCGCATCATTGAACCGCTGACGGCCATGGGGGCTCAGATCCATGCCGAGCAGGGCACGCCGCCACTGCACATCACCGGCGGGCACACTTTGCACGCCATCGCTTACCGCAGTCCCATTGCCAGCGCGCAGGTGAAATCCTGTGTGATGCTGGCCGGTTTATATGCCACGGGCGTCACTGAAATCAGCGAGCCGGTGCGTTCAAGGAACCACACAGAAACCATGTTGCGCGGTTTCGGTTGCGCGGTGACGGTGGCCGATTTGACCGTGCAGGTGGCCGGCGGCCAAAATCTCAAGGCGCAGACATTGAGCGTTCCTGCGGATCCATCTTCAGCGGCTTTTTTTGTGGTTCTGGCGCTGTGTTTGCCACAGGCCCGCTTGACCTTGCCTGGGGTGGGCATCAACCCGACCCGCGACGGCTTGCTGCGCATACTTCAGGCCATGGGGGCGCGCATTGAATTGAATAACCACGCGCTCACCGGCGGCGAACCGGTGGCCGATCTGGTGGTGCATTCAAGCCCGTTGCGCGGGGTGGATGTGCCGGTGGACTGGTTGCCCTCGGCAATCGATGAATTGCCGGTGCTGTGCATTGCCGCGGCCTGTGCCGAGGGTGTGACCCGCATCCGCGGTGCTGAGGAGCTGCGGCACAAGGAAAGCGATCGCATCGCCGTGATGGTGGCCGGTTTGCGTGCCTGCGGAGTGCGCTGTGAAGAATTTCCCGATGGCATGCACATCCACGGTGGCGCACATTGGCGCGATGCCTGCGTGGATGCCCAGGGCGATCACCGCTGCGCCATGAGTTTTCTGATCGCTGGGTGTTTGAATGCAGCGACAATCACAGTCAAAGGCTGTGAGCAGATTGGCACGTCGTTCCCTGATTTTGTCGCCACCGCACAACGCCTGGGGGTGCAGTCCCATGTGCAGTGATGCGATCAACCAGCACGGACCCAATGACTGTGCACCGATCATCAATGTGGACGGTCCTTCCGGTGTGGGCAAAGGCACGATCAGTGCCAAACTGGCCACACGGCTGGGCTGGCATTTGCTCGACAGCGGCTCCATTTATCGCGCCCTGGCACTGAAGGTCATTCAGACGGGCGTGGACAGCAGCGATTTGGCGCGCATGGTGGCGTTGGCGCAGGCGCTGGATCTGCAGTTCGAAATGCAGCCCGAGGCGCCCACTCGGGTGCGCCTTGATGGCATCGATGTCAACGATCGGCTGCGCACCGAAGAATGCGGCGATGTGGCCTCAAAAATCGCCGCATTGCCGGCCATCCGCGCGGCACTTTTACAGCGTCAGAAGGATTTTGCGCGGGCGCCCGGATTGGTGGCGGATGGGCGCGACATGGGCACCGTGGTGTTCAAAAATGCGAATTTAAAGCTGTTTTTGACCGCCAGCGCCGCAGAACGGGCAAAAAGGCGCCACAAACAATTGAAAAATCAGGGCGTTGATGTTAATATCGCCGACCTTTTAGCGGACATTGAAGCGCGCGATTTTCGCGATAAAAACAGAAGCGCCTCGCCGTTGATTCCCGCCGCCGATGCGGTGTTGATCGACACCAGTGAATTGTCTGTTGACCGGGTCTTTGATGTGGCCTGGGATTGCGTGAAAAAAGCCGGTCTCATTGACCCATAGAAAATTTAAGGCGCCGGCCGCGGCCGGTATTTGTGTACGAGCATTGGGCAAACCGATGCAGAAGACCGCACTCGTTCTGTCAGGACGCAGTGTTTGATTCAATACTATATTAATATGAGCGAAAATTTTGAACAACTGCTTGAGCAAGAGCTTTCAGGCAAAAACCTCATTCCGGGTTCCATCGTCAAAGGCACCGTTGTTGACATTGAAAACGGCTTTGCCATCGTTGACGCCGGCCTGAAATCCGAAGGCGTGATTCCGCTGGAAGAATTTGGCGAGAAAAACGCCGTCACCGTGGGTGACGTGTTTGACGTGGCGCTGGAAAAATACGAAAACGGCTACGGTGAAACCATCCTGTCAAGAGACAAGGCCAAGCGCATGCTGGTCTGGGAAGAATTGCAACTGGCAATGGACACCGATCAGATCGTGGTCGGGCAGATCACCGGTAAAGTGCGCGGTGGTTTCACCGTGGAACTGAAAGACATCCGGGCTTTCCTGCCGGGTTCTCTGGTGGACGTCAGACCGGTGCGCGATCCGGGCTACCTGGAAGGCAAGGACCTGGAATTCAAAGTCATCAAGCTGGATCAGAAACGCAACAACGTGGTGGTTTCCAGACGCGCGGTGGTGGAAGCGGATTATTCCGAAGAACGCGACAAGCTGCTGGAATCACTGGAAGACGGCGCCATCGTCAAAGGCATCGTGAAAAACCTCACCGATTACGGTGCGTTCCTGGATTTGGGCGGCATCGACGGTTTGCTGCACATCACGGACATGTCCTGGAAACGCGTCAACCACCCGTCAGAAGTGGTTGAAATTGGTCAGGAACTGGACGTGCGCGTGTTGAAGTTCGACAAAGAAAGCCAGCGCGTGTCGCTGGGTCTGAAGCAACTGGGCGAAGACCCGTGGAAAGACCTTTCACGCCGTCACCCGGTCGGTTCACGTCATTTCGGCAAAGTCACCAACATCACCGACTACGGTTGTTTTGTTGAAATTGAAGACGGCATTGAAGGCCTGGTGCACGTGTCTGAAATCGACTGGACCAACAAGAACATCAACCCGGCCAAAGTGGTTCAACCCGGCGATGAAGTGGAAGTGTGCATTCTGGAAATTGAAGAAGGCAAACGCCGCATCTCCCTGGGCATGAAGCAGTGCAAGCCGAACCCATGGGTGATTTTCTCGGAAAACCACAAAAAAGGCGACGTCATCAGCGGCAAGATCAAATCGATCACCGACTTCGGCATCTTCATTGGCCTGGAAGGCGGCATCGATGGTCTGGTTCACCTGTCCGACATTTCCTGGCTGGAAGCCGGTGAAAAAGCCATTCGCAATTACAAGAAAGGCGATCAGGTTGACGCCACCGTACTGGTGATTGATCCTGAGCGTGAACGCGTGTCACTGGGCATCAAGCAACTGGCCCAGGATCCGTTTGGTTCGTATGTGGCCACGCACCCGAAAGGCAGCATTGTCACCGGCACAGTCATCGAAGTGGATGAGCGCGCCGCCACGGTGGAACTGGAAGACGGTGTGACCGGAGTGATTAAAGCGTTTGACGTGGCCAAAGAAAAAGTGGACGACGTCAGTGCCGTGCTGAAAGTCGGCGAGCAGGTGGAAGCCAAGTTTGTTTCCATGGATCGCCGCAAAAAAGTGCTGGTATTGTCCATCAAGGCGAAGGAAAACGACGAACTCAGCAGCGTGCTTGAGGAATATCAACAGACCAGTTCAGGCACCACGTCACTGGGCGATCTGTTGAAAGAACAAATGGATGATTAATCGCCGCTGAAATGCAATGATGTGCAGGGCAACGGATTCGTACACCGCTTGCCCTGCATTTGACGGGAATTAATATAATTTTAACTTTCCTTTTTAAATCATTTATTTATAATTGAGGGGCAATGAAAGAAACTATCACGCGTTCAGAATTGATCAATTTGTTGGCAGAGAAATTTGAAGATTCTGAACTGCTCAAGTCTGACATCAGTCTTTCAGTCAAAGAAATCATCAATTTCATGAGTGTCTCGGTGGCGCGAGGTGAGCGCATTGAGATTCGCGGTTTCGGCAGTTTCACTCTGCGTTCTCGCAAACCGCGCATGGGGCGCAACCCGAAAACCGGCGAACCGGTGCCCTTGGGGGCCAAATTTGCGCCGCATTTCAAGCCCGGCAAAGACCTCAAGGAAAAAGTCAAAAATAAAGTTGGCCAGTAAGTTCAGGCTCATCTGAGCAACGCGGTGTGATTCTTGCCGCCGCCACACATTCAATTCGTATTCATGCAGGCACTTGCGGCCTTTAATTCATGTGTTTTCTTGCACCGACTGGCGGTAACGCTGTGCGGCGCGTTGCAATCGATTGAAATACAAGTGCACGTCCGGCGCGTGTGTTTTGACCGCCGTGTGCAGCGACTCCAAACGCCTGTCCAAGGCCGGCGCATGACACATTTTCACTGAACCCTTGAGGTGGTGGATGCGCTCAGCCAGCGCTTCAAAGTCGCAGGCATCCAGTGCCTGTTTCAACCCGTCCACGTCTTCATCCAGTCTTTCTGCCAGCATCGCCCGTAAACGTGCGTGAATCGCGCCGTCGTTGTCAGCAGGGTCGTTGTGCACTGACAACACGGGCACGGCATGTTGTTGTACCAGTTCAAGCAGTGTCGATTTGCTCACCGGCTTCAGCAACACATCATCAAACAGGCCTTCGCTGTCTTCAATGGTTTCGGCTGAAACGGCGATCACGGGGGTGTGTGAATTGTGACTGCTGATGCGGATGCCCCGGGTGGCTTCAAAGCCGTCCATGCCGTGCATGCGGATGTCCATCAGCACGCAGGCAAACACCGCAGTGCGGCAATGCTCCAGTGCGGCTTCACCGCTGTCGCAGGCCACGCAGTGGTGACCGTTTTTTTGCAGCACGGCAGAAAAATAGGTGCGATTGATGTGGTTGTCATCAACGATGAGTATCCGATGATTGTGATCATCTCCTTGGGTCATATATAATTTCCATTTCGCTTCGAACTCTGGCACGAGAATAAAATCATTCGCAGACTTATTCAAGTAAAAACTGTGGCCTTTTGGGCGCTGGTCGCGCTGAACACGCCAGCGCGGGCGCAGGGCGCCGATGACGGCCAATGGTCCATGGGTCACTTGCGATTGGAGTCTGCCGACGGTGGCATGCAATTGCACACCGAGGATGTGCGCAGCGGCGATCAGGTTCTGCTGCACGCGCTGCGCATCACCTGCCCGCAAAGCCGCGAACTGATGCCGCATCTGCAGTGCCCCGACGGGCGTCTGGATGTCAACTCAGCGGCCGGTGAATGGCGCTTACAGGCCACATTGGATGCCGCGCTGTCAGAATCCGGTTGGTCACTGGCGCTGGAATTGCTGGAGCGTTCTTTGCGTGTGCAATACCACAGCGCTGAATCTGACCGTGTGCAGGCCTGGTTCAATAACACGCGCGTGACTGACTTGTTGCAACTGCTGCGACTGTCATTGCCCGACTGGCGCGTTGAAGGCGCATTCAGTGCCGCCATCGATCAACGTTTCAATGAGGACACATGGTCTGTGGATGCGCTGTCCAGCGAAGGCCTGAACCTTGAGTTTCAGGGCGGCGCAATGATCGCTGACCGCTTACAAATGAACGCGGGACGGGTGAGCTTCAATCCCCACAGCGGTGCGCTGAAGGTGCACACGGTGCTGCCGGCCGGTGAAGCGTTGCTGGGCGACTGGTATGTGTTGCTGGACGGGCTGCCGTTGCAGCTTGAATTTGCGGCCACGTGGCGCGATGAGGCGCTGTGGCCGACCTCTGTGCGCTTGCACAGTGAAGGGGTGTTTGACCTGCACGTGCAATTCAGGTCCGCGGCCGATGCGCCACCACTGACACCGGCCGAGTTGTCCCTGTCGGTGCAAAAACTGAACGGCCTGAATCAGGCGTTTTTAAAGTATTTTCTGGAGTTGCATGGTTTTGCCAGCACCACGCTTTCTGGTGGCCTGTCTGTGCACATGGGTTGGCAGGACGGCCTGATTGATCGACTGGACGTGCAGCTGGATCGAGTGAAGTTCAACAGCGCGGCCCGTA
>JBNLBT010000027.1:0-34411 GCA_050303435.1 Marinicellaceae bacterium | reverse complement strand
CAAAATTATTCATTTATTGAGTTGTGAAAATTCTCAACAAAAGAATCACCTCCAATAAATTATTCAAAAATATTTAAACCTTGCCTTGAATTCCAAAACCTCCCCTTGATTTATTTCTCTTTGATTTGAATTTCAAAACCATGGTTCTGGAAATCAAAGGCGATGTGTATCTGGCACAGGGGCAGACCAAGCAGGCGCACGACACCTATCAGTTGGCTTTGAATGAAGGCGATGGCTACTCTGGTCGCAACATCATCGAGATGAAGTTGGCCGATTCCCAGGTCGCTGAATGATTTTCAACCGGTTAAATTCTATGAAAAAGTTACTTGTGGTGTTGGGTTTTCTGACCTTGTTCGCCTGCTCATCCAACAAAAAAGAGCTGGTGGATCCTACGGAACTGGTGAAAATTCAAAACCAGGGGCGCTTCACCCAGCTGTGGAAACGCTCGCTGGACAAAGCCGAGGAAGCGTACGGGTATCAACTCAGACCGGCATTCAACAAGGGCCGTTTATACGTGGCCACCCAGAGTGGACGCGTGCTGGCATTGGACGCGGTCAGCGGCAAAGAAATCTGGGTCACGGACCTGGACGTGGAATTGAGTGCAGGGCCTGGTCTGGGCGATGATTTGCTTGCGGTGGGTTCCCCGGAAGGGCAACTGTTTGCATTGGACATGGAAACCGGTCAACGGCGCTGGAACACCCAGGTCACATCGGAAATCCTGAGTTCACCAGTGATTGACCGCAATGTGCTGGTGGTGCGCACCCAGGATGGCCGGGTGTATGGATTTTCAACCGATTCTGGTGTGCGGCAATGGGTTTTCGACACCGAAATCCCCAATTTAACTCTCCGCGGCAACAGCCGTCCGGTGGCACGCGCCGGTCGCGTATACATTGGTTTCGACAGCGGTCAGGTGGCCGCTTTGAACATCGACGACGGTTCGGTGCTGTGGCAACAAAATGTGGTGGACAATCAGGGCAAGACCGAACTGGACCGAATCGCCGACATCGATGGCGACATTGCGGTGGTGGCCACGGAATTGTACTTGTCCAGCGCAGCGGGCAAAACGCTGTCTGTGGCCACCGAGTCCGGGCGCATTCTGTGGGCTCAGGACTATGGTTCAGTCAGCGGCATCACCGTATCCAGACGTTCGCTGTTCATTTCCGATACGGATTCCAAAGTGCGCATGATGGCACGCGCCGACGGTTCACTGGAGTGGACCCAGGAGGCCTTGTTGAACCGTTCATTGACCAAGCCGGTCAGCCTGCAGGGCGACCTGGTGGTGGGTGATCTGGAAGGCTACTTGCATGTGCTGGACGGCGAAGATGGCACCATCAAATCTCGCGTACGGGCTGGCAGCAATTCTTTTTATTCTGCGCCGCTGGTTGTGGTTGACGTGATTTACAGTTACAACAAAGACGGCGCGCTGGTGGCTCACCGCTACTCAGAATCTGAATGATGCGCTGCAATGAATCGTACAGTCGCCATCATCGGTCGCCCCAACGTTGGCAAATCAACCCTTTTTAATGCCCTGACCCGTACGCGTGACGCGCTGGTCGCCGATGAGCCTGGGGTCACGCGGGATCGTCAATACGGCCGATTTCAGCTGGATGGATTGCCGGTTGACCTGGTGGACACCGGGGGCATGTACGGCGATGAAGGGGCTTTGACCGAGTTGATGGAGCAGCAAATTGCCATGGCCCTGGAAGAGGCCGATGTGTTGTTGTTTATGGTGGACGCACGGGCCGGTTTGCTGGCCGACGACCATCAGGTTCTGGAGCGCATTCGCGGACTGGCAAAGCCGGTGATATTGCTGGCCAACAAAGCCGAAGGGCTGGAAAACACGCTGGCTTTGGCGGATTTCTACCAGCTGGGCATTCAGGACATGATCTCAATCAGCGCGGCACACCGCAAGGGTCTGCTGCATCTGCAGGACAAATTGCGGGATTTTTTGCGACTTGAGGCGGGTGAAACGGAAGCGGCCACTGCGCTGGATCATGGGCCCAAGGTGGCCATCATCGGCAAGCCCAACGTCGGCAAATCCACCCTGGTCAACCGCCTGTTGCGGGCTGAACGCGTGGTGGCCTACGATTTGCCTGGCACCACCCGTGACAGCATTGAACTGCCACTGGTTTGGGACGACAAACCCTACACACTGATCGACACGGCGGGGGTGCGGCGCAAGGCGCGGGTTGGAGAAGGGCTGGAGAAATTCAGCATTCTGAAAACCATTCAATCCATCGAGCTGGCACACATCTGTGCGGTGCTCATCGATGCCACTGAAGGCATCACGGATCAAGACATGCATTTGCTGGGGTTGGTGGTTTCACGCGCCAAACCGGTGATTCTGGTGGTCAACAAATGGGATCACTTGTCTGTGGAGCACAAAGCCCAGGTCAAAGTGCAACTGCAGCGTAAAATGCTGGCGTTTGACTGGGTGCCGCTGCTGTTCATTTCGGCCTTGCACGGTTCCGGCTTGCGGGTGTTGATGGAACGCGTGGATTTATTGATGGAGCGCGCCTCACTCAAATTGGTGACCAATCAATTGACCGATGTGTTGAAAGACGCGTTTGATGCGCATCAGCCGCCGATGGTGCAGGGCAAGACCAGTCAGCTTAAATACGCGCATTCAGGCGGCAATCATCCACTGCGCATTGTCATACATGGCAACCGCACCGGGCGATTGCCGTTGAGTTACAAGAAATACCTGGAAAACACCTTCCGCAATGCCTTCAATCTCAAAGGCGTGCCCATTCTGTTGCAATTCAAGGACAGTACCAACCCGTATGAAGGACGGAAAAACACCTTGAGCAAGAGGCAGTTGAACAAGAAAAATCGCTTGCAGCGACACATCCGCAAATCCAAGAAAAAGAAATGAAAAATACGCAGCCCATTTCTCATGATCAGGCGCTGAAAATCATCCGCCAGTCCGCCGAAGGATTTGATCCGGGGCAATCGGTGGTGTCGGTGAATGATGCCTGCGGTCGGGTGCTGGCCACGGACATTTGTGCCAGCGTGGACGTGCCGTCCTGCGATGCCAGTGCCATGGATGGATTTGCCATCGCTTACGCCGACATCAGCAATTTTGAATCGCAAACGTTCACCTTGCAAGACTCGGTGTTTGCCGGTGACGTTCGTGAGCGGGTCTTGCAACCGGGTGGACACGCCATCGCGATCACCACCGGTGCATGCATACCCACCGGTGCCGACACTGTGGTGATCAAGGAAAACACCCATCGAGAAGGCGAACTGATTCGTGTCAGTGACGTGGGACAGAAAGGCGCCAACATCCGTCGACGCGGCGAAGACATTAAAACCGGTCAGCTGCTGTTTCATCGCGGTCACCGACTGCGTGCGCAGGACCTGGGTGCCTGTGCATCGGTGGGGTGCGAACAATTGGCGGTGCGTAAAAAAATTAAAGTCGTTCTGCTCAGCGGTGGAGATGAAGTGGTGCAGCCGGGTCAGGCATTGCAACCGGGCCAGGTCTACGATTCGGTTTCAGCCATGTGCGCGGCGATGCTTGAGAACGCCGGTTGTGAAGTGATTGAACGTGTGTTTCTGCAAGACGACGCATCACGGATTGACGCGTTGTTCATTGAATTGAAGAATAAAAAACAACCGTTTTTGCTGGTTTCGGTTGGCGGTGTGTCCGCCGGTGAAAAAGACCACATCCATGGCGCACTTCAGCGGTGCGGAGAAATTCTGTTCCACAAAGTGCGCATCAAGCCCGGTTTTCCAATGTTGCATGGGCGCCTCGGTCAAGGTCTGTGTTTTGGCCTGCCAGGCAACCCGGTGTCGGCATTTGCCACCCTCTGTCATTACGTGTTACCAGCGATTCGCTGGATACATGGGGAGCCCAAATCTACGGTGGAAACGGTGTCTGCCAAGCTCACCCATGACTGGAATAAGCAGCACTACCGCCGCGAGTTCTTGCGCGGTCAATTGAGCGTCGCTGCCGGACATTTTGAAGTCACGGTCAATCGCAATCAAAGTTCTGGCCGATTGTCCTCAGTCACCGAGGCCAATTGCTTTGTGATTCTGGATGAGTCGCACCACACGCTGCGCGCCGGCGATGCCGTGCCGGTGCTGCGATTCGTCGATCTATTCAACACCCATCTGTTGTGAAATCAATTGACGTCGTGCAGGCCCACAGGCTGTGTCAATCCGGCCGGGGGCTGCTGCTTGATGTGCGTGGACCAGCGGCGTGGGCTGAAACCGGCGTGCCCGAAGGCGCACAAGCGGTGCTGGCGGCCGATGTGGTGGCCCAAGCCAATGCCCATCTGCAGCGTGGTGCGGTGCTCATGTTGTTGTGTCATCGCGGCATCTCCTCCGTGCAACTGGCAGCGCAGTTGATTGCACAGGGCTTGCAGGCGGTGTGTTCAGTGACGGGAGGTTTTCAAGCCTGGCAACAGAGTGGGTTGCCTGTGCACAAGATCACCGACCCCGATCGTTTGGCCTGGGCGCGTTACGACCGGCAGATGCGATTGCCTGATTTGGGCGCGCATGGACAGCGATTGTTGGCATCTGCATGCGTTGCCCTGGTGGGTGCCGGTGGACTGGGTTCTCCGGCGGCGCTGTATCTGGCCGCGGCCGGTGTTGGACATTTGAAAATCATTGATGACGATCGGGTGGAGCTTTCGAATTTGCATCGGCAGGTGATTCACAGTGAACAGGGCCTGGGCCAGAACAAAGCCGAATCTGCGCGCGAATCTTTGCAGGCATTGAATGCCGATGTGCGGGTGGATGCGTTGCCTGTGCGATTGACACCGGACAACGCGCGCGAATTGTTGCGCGGCGTTGACGTGGTGTTGGACGGCAGTGACCGACTGGCCACACGGCTGGCTTTGAATGACGCTTGCGTGTCATTTCGTGTGCCGCTGATTTTTGCTGCGGTGCACCGCTTTGAAATTCAACTTTCATTGTTTGATTTCAAGGCCACCGTCGCGCCGTGTTACCGGTGTCTGTTTTCGGTCAATGAAGGCATTGAGCCGCCCAATTGCAGTGAATCGGGTGTGCTCGGCGTGGTACCGGGTCTGGCGGGCCTGTTGCAGGCCACAGAGTGCATCAAGTGGATCACCGGCCTGGGCCGCCCACTGGCCAGCGAATTGTTGTTGTATGATGTGCTTTCTCACACCCATAAAGTGGTAAAATACCGCCCCAGTCAACACTGCAACCACGGGCAAAACACATGACACAACAAGCCGAAATTCTCTATGGCACACCGGTCGCCAACGCCTTGTTGGATGCGCTGAAAGTGCAAATTGAAACGCGGGTGGAAGCCGGGCATGCGCGGCCGGGTCTGGCTGTGGTGCTGGTGGGAAACGACGAGGCTTCGCGCATCTATGTGCGCAACAAAATTCGAGCCTGTGAGCGCACCGGCATTGAATCGCGCACTTTTGATCTGCCCCGACAGACTTCAGCCAAGGCACTGTATGAGCTGATTGATCGGCTCAATGAAGATCCGGACATTCATGGCATTCTGGTGCAATTGCCATTGCCCGAACACATCGATGAGACCGAAGTGACCAACCGCATTTCACCGGGCAAGGATGTGGACGGGTTTCATGCCCGCAATGTCGGACATCTGGCTTTACGACAACCGGGCCTCAGACCCTGCACACCGCGCGGTGTCATGACCCTGTTGTATCACTATGGCATCGATCCCAAATCGCAACATTGCGTGGTTGTGGGGGCATCCAACATTGTCGGGCGACCCTTGTTGCTTGAATTGTTGTATGCCGGCGCCACAGTGACTTGCGCGCACCGGTTCACGCGCGTTCTCAAGCGGCATGTGCAAAGCGCTGATATCTTGCTGGTTGCAATCGGCAAGCCCGGCGTGATTCAGTCTGAATGGGTGTCGGATCAGGCCATCGTCATTGACATTGGCATCAATCGACACCCCGAACGCGGCTTGTGCGGGGATGTGGATTTCGAACAGTTGGTGCAACGGGTGCAGGCCATCACACCGGTGCCCGGTGGCGTTGGTCCGATGACCGTGGCGACGCTGATGCAAAACACGTTTGAAGCCAGTTTATGAAGGGTCTTTTTCTTTCTGGGACGCCTCGTCGGCTTTAACTTTTTTGGCAATGGCGTTCAAGGCGCGATCAAACAACGGTGCATTCTTAAGAATTCGTGCGGTTTTCTCCCGCAGGTTCTGAGCCAGACGGGCCGGTTCGCGGTCGGTGACCTTCAAACCGCGTGAATTCACAAACAACAGTTTCTTGGTGATTGGGCTGATCCAGGAGAGCTTGGCTTTGATCTGGTTCTCTTCTTGTGTAAATTCCACCCAATCGCCGGTGTTGAGTTTTGACACCGCATCGGCGCAATCGTCGTCTTGCAGCTCGATGGGTTCGTTTTCATCGTCATTGAGATAGGCGAATATTTCAGCCTGTTCGGCGTTCTGTTTGGAACGGTCGATGATGTCTTCCGGCTTGATGAAATCGCTGTCATCGAGTTTGGTTTTGCTGTCCAGACCGTTGATGTCGGCCAGGCAATTGTACAACTCGGTGCGCTTTTCCATTATGGTTTTATTGTCGACGGCCACCAGCTTCAATCCCTGTGACAAGCGATCGCAGACCACATTGATGTTCTGTTCTGTCAGGTTCTTTTTCTTGTTCTTCTTGGCGCCGATGATGACCTGGTCCACAAAACGGGCGAAGTGCTTGAATTGATCAGAATCCTCGCCGTGACGCAGGTAATTCAAAATTAGCACGTTGGCCCAGGGAGTCATGAGTATATCGGATACGATGCCTGGCAACGGCGTGTTGCCCATTTTCTCCTTGATCAACTGCGCGGTGGTGTTCTTGGCCTTCAGTACACGCTCTTCACCCAGCGCCTTTTCCGAAGTTCTTTTTTCAGCGATTTGTGCACGTTTTTGGTACTTTTCGTTGAACTCATTGAAATCCTTGGTCAAGTCGCCAAAGTTCACGCCTTCTTCGTGGTTTTCCAGGATGTGATCAATGATGGACTGCAACTTGTTGATGAATTGATTTTTTCTGTCATTGTCTTCGGTCCAGCCAATGGAAGCCTGTGCCAGGGTGTCCAGCAGTTTGCGGGCACTGGAATCGCGGTTGGAAAACAACTTGCGGTCCTTTAATGCAAGGTGCAGGTAGGGGATCTGCAGTTTGGCCAGCAACACCTGTATTTTGTCTGGCAAATTGCGATCTTCCACCAGGAACTGAAACAGCATGCCAACCAAATCAATGGTGTCCTGTTCCTGTTGACCGAAACGTTTGTTCTCGGCATCGGCGTCCAGAGACTTGATTTTTTCCAGCAACTGATTCTTGATCTCTATCGGGCTGGGTTGATAATTCTGGTTGTCGTACTGTTGCACCAGATCACTTTGCAACAGACTCATGGCGTTGCTCAGCAAGGGCATTTCAAACGCCGGCATGTTGCTTGATCCGCCCTGCGGTCCCAACGCAGCACGTCGTGCAGACAACATTTGAGTGATTTGTTGATACATCGGGTCCACGGTGCCGCCGGCCGGATACCCTGCGGCCATGACGCCGCCCGGCGCCGCGTGCGGCATGCCCGGCTCGACCCCCGGCATGTCCTGAGGGAGGTTCGGATCGATCGCCTGGCTTGCAGGCATGCGCGGTGCGCTGTAACCGCCGCCTTGCCCAGGTTTCAGGCTGAATTTGATGTTGGGATAGATGCCTTTTTCAATCAGAAATTTGTTGATTTCAATGTAGATTTCATTCAGTGAACTCAACAGGCTGCGTTCGAACAGTTTGAAGATGATCAGCTTGACGGTGACATCCGAGTCGATGCCATCCAGTGAGCAGGCAAATGCATTGACGGCCACGTGCGGTGATATGGGCACTTCCTTGGCGCTGATATCATTGCCGCCGGAGAGCAGGGAAAAACGTTTTTCCAGGGCAAACAGATGTTCATGAAACACGGTGTTGGCCTTGTTCACCAGGTTGGTGATGGCAAGTTTTTGCTCCAGTTCTGTTTCATCGACCAGTGACAGTTTGCCTTGCGTTTTTTCCGGCATCTCATCGCGCTCGAAATAGTCGAATTCAGAGCGCTTGAATTTTTTGAATACGGATTTGATCTGGTCGGAAAAAATGCGCAGCATTTGATCCTTTTTTTTGCGGATTTCCCGCATCGCGTCAAAATACAGATTCTGTTTTTCGTTGGTTTCTGATTTTTCTGCCAGGTCAAACAGTGAGTCGTCCAGATTGTTGTAAAAAGAGCCAATGCCCGGCTTCAGTCCTTTGATGAACAGCAGGTGGATTTCAGGCAGGATTGAACCCAAGTCAACTTTGGACGATGCTTTGTTTTTGTTGACGATGCCAAGGTCAACAACGTTTTTGGTCTTTTTCGTCATGGGTCAGCGTACAGCAATTAGGGTAATGCACTCTGATCATACCACTATATTCAGGTGGCTTAGTGTGACTGCAGTCACATTATTGCTATTGACGGTTGGCTTTGATGGGCCTATTGAGGCCACTCATACAGCACTGTGTACTTCACTGTGGCGGTTTTTTTTGCGGCCACATCAACATCGAAGCGAATCATGCCTGCATCCAGCTTGTCGTAGCGATGCGAATGTTCGGTGATGGTCCAGTTAGACCAGCGGTAAATGGGTTCAATCACCTGCACGGTCACCGGTGCATTTTTCTGGTTGCGCAATTCGATTTCGAATTGTTCTCGAATAAAATTTTTGCCGATGCTGATGTCGCTTTGGCGACGTTCTCCGAGCACATCGAAGGCATGGCCCAGTTTGATCCGTATGGTTTCGTTCTCCGGTGTGTGGTCGATGACGTTTTCGCCGATGAATTCAACCGAGCCATCGGCGGTGTCCACCTGGTTGACGCGGATGCGCCCGGACGGCAGAGGCAAACCCAGGCGATTGTTTTTTGCATTGACGAATTTCAGGTGTGTTTCAATTTTCCCCTGGGTGCGGGCATAATAGCCGCGATCGGTGAGCGGTCGGTTATAGCTGACCCGCGTCAGGCCCGTGGGGTTGTACACCAGCTCCTTTTCACAGGCAATTTCATTGGCGGTTGGAAACAGTTCAATTTGTTTGCTCGAACGGTCCGGCAAATCAACGTGGCGCGGCAAAGTATACAAATGGTATTCAAAAAATGATTTTTCCTGAAAGCCGCCGTCTGCCGCTTCGGCCAGGACGTTTGAGCGCACGGCATAGTTCTGTTGTGGCGGCTGCACGCGATTTACGTCGCCGGCAATGAGCTTCAATTGTGTGTCAAAGAAATCCGCGCCGGTTTGATTAACGATGCTGACCCACGCGCCCAGTTGCATGTGGCAATCGGTGCCGTCCTCGGCGATCACTGCATTGTAGTCGGCCCACCAGGTGATGCCGCTGGTCTGGTAGCTGACCCGTGCAGTGGCGCGGGTATTCTTTTGCCCATTCAGCAACCACAGCAGGGTGGGCTTGGTCAGCAGACCGCCGGGCAGGGCTGGAAAAGTCACGCGGCTGTAGTTGGACAAAGTGATCACCGAACCATTTTCTCGCTGTATGATCAAGCCGCCGCTGGTGCCCAGCAAAGTGCCTTCAATTTGTTCGTTGTTTTGACCATTTGGATAATCCACGCGCACCTGTTCGCCGAGGTATTTTTCCATCAGTTTTTGTGTGCTGACCAGGTCAAACTGGTAATTCTGATCCAGCACCTGAGCCAGGTCGGGGTCTTCGGGAATACTGAATGTGACCGTGGTCGGGTCTATGGTTGCGGTGACGTGACTGAATGGCAATTCAAACGCGCCCTTGCGTATTTCTATTTCGCGGTCCTGGCGCACCATGGCGTATCCGGGGATGTTGGCGCGGTCGCGACTGAGTTGTTCCAGGTTGAACGCGCCAGGCGATGCGCTGGAATAAATGGTGACGCTGGTCTGTTCGGCTTGGCCTTTTTGGGTCATGGCAGTCAATGCAATCAATGCTGTGGAGGTCAGGATGGTGCGAATCATGGGTTGTCGGGTTCAGTCGGTAAAGAATTCCTGTGAAAAACGCACGCGCATGGCCTTGGCCCCGGCCGGTGTCACGTCCACCGTGAAATGGATGTCTTCGTTGTGGGACACCGAGAACAGCACCAGATAGTAAACGGCGTCGCCCTGTTCGGTGATTTTTTCCACGTTGTAGTCTTTGTTCTGGCCGAGCACGTTGCTGATTTTGACTTTCAGATCGGCTTCAACCGGACGCATCGTCTGGCCGTCTTTTTTCAGCACCGAGACATTGAGAATGCCGCGATTTTTTGAGCGGCCGATTTGATAGCTTTTGGCCACTTCTGGAGACAAAAATGTGGATGAGAACGCGTTGTAATGCACTTCGTAATCGCCTTCAGAGATTTTCTGCTCGGCGTGGGCGGGTGACATCAGGCACATCAGCGCCCACAGGCTAAACGCCGGGATTGAACGTATCATGACTCAACTCTCCGATAAGCAAAACGTGTGCCCACACTATAGCACAGTTGCCGGTAAATGTAATGGGGCGCTGTTGAGTCAGAAATCGCCCGGGCATGCAGATGCCCGGGCGGGTGTTTCAGGCCCGCTTCAGGGGCACAGTTTCTTGATGGTTTCACCCAGGAATGTTGGCGATTCCACGGTGGTGACGCCGGCCGCACGCAAGGCCTCGTATTTGGCCTGGGCGGTGCCTTTGCCACCGGCCACAATGGCGCCGGCGTGGCCCATGCGTTTGCCGGCTGGCGCGGTCACGCCGGCGATGTAGGAGACCACCGGTTTGCTGACATGCGCTTTGATGTATTCCGCGGCTTCTTCTTCAGCTGAGCCGCCGATTTCGCCCACCATGATGATGCCCTCGGTTTGTGCATCGTCTTGGAACAGTTTAAGGCAGTCAATGAAGTTGGTGCCCTGAATCGGGTCGCCGCCGATGCCGATGCAGGTGGTCTGCCCCAGGCCGGCCACGGTGGTCTGGTGCACGGCTTCATAGGTCAGCGTGCCTGAGCGAGAGACGATGCCGATTTTGCCTGGGCGGTGAATGGCCGCCGGCATGATGCCGATTTTGCATTCACCCGGGGTGATGATGCCGGGGCAGTTCGGTCCGATCATGGTCACCTCGGGGTGCGCGTCCAGCACCGAACGCACGCGCATCATGTCAAGCACCGGTATGCCCTCGGTGATGCAAACAATGATCTTGATGCCGCCATCCACAGCTTCCAGAATGGCATCGGCAGCAAAAGGCGGGGGCACGAAAATCACCGAGGCGTCCGCGCCGGTCTCGGCGACGCAATCACTGACGGTGTTGAACACCGGCAAATCCAAGTGTGTAGTGCCGCCTTTGCCAGGCGTAACACCGCCGACGATTTGGGTGCCATAATCCAGCGATTGCTGGGAATGAAATGTGCCTTGTGAGCCGGTGAAACCTTGCACAAGCACGCGGGTGTTTTTATTGATCAGTACGCTCATGCGGCACCTCCCTGGTTGACCGCCGCAACGGCTTTGCTGGCGGCGTCGTCGAGATTGTCGGCGGGGATCACCGCCAGGTCGCTGTCGGCCAGAATCTGTTTGCCCTGGTCCACATTGGTGCCTTCAAGGCGCACCACGATGGGCACTTCAACGCCCACTTCCTTGATGGCTGAAATGATGCCATTGGCGATCAGATCGCAACGCACAATGCCGCCGAATATGTTCACCAGAATGGCTTTCACGTTGGGGTCGGAGAGAATGATCTTGAATGCGATGGCCACGCGTTCGGCGGTGGCGCCGCCGCCGACGTCAAGAAAGTTGGCTGGCTCACCGTTTTTCAGTTTAATCACATCCATGGTGGCCATGGCCAGGCCCGCGCCGTTCACCATGCAGGCGATGTTGCCATCCAGTTTGATGTAGTTCAACTCATGTTCGTGGGCTTTGGCTTCGGCCGGATCTTCCTGCGAGATGTCGCGCATCTCGGCAATGTTTTTGTGTCTGAACAGGGCGTTGTCATCGGTGTTGATTTTAGCGTCCAGTGCAATCACATCGTCGTTGTCGTCAATGATCAGGGGGTTGATTTCGATCAGGGCCAGATCCAGGTCATGAAACAGCCGATGCATTGAAGTCATGATGTGCGTCAATTGACGCACTTGCTTGCCGTTGAAACCCATGGCAAATCCAATTTTCCGACAGGCGTAGGGGAACAGGCCTTCGGTGTTGTTCACACGCAGGGTGTGAATTTTTTCAGGTGCTGTTCTGGCCACTTCTTCAATGTCAACACCGCCTTCGGCAGAGGCCACAAAAGACAGGCATTTGTGTGCCCTGTCAACCAGCAGACTGAGATAGATTTCCTGTTTGATGTCGGCCGCTTCAGTGATCAGGACGGAATTTACGGGCAGGGCCATGCCGCCGGTCTGATAGGTCTCGATTTGCATGCCCAGCATGTCATCGGCGTATTGCTTGACTTCATCCAGAGATTTGGCCAGTTTGACGCCACCGGCTTTGCCACGTCCGCCGGCGTGAACCTGAGCTTTAACCACCCACAGGTTGCCGCCCATCGACTGCGCGGCAGCCACCGCTTCGTCCACTGTGGTGGCCAGTTGACCGTTGGGCACCGGTATGCCATATTCGCTGAACAGCGACTTGGCCTGATATTCGTGAAGATTCATGGTGTTAAAATTCCCCGATGTAATTAACGATTGCGAAAAAACGTCACATTGTATCCGAAATCTATGGCAATGATAATGGCGTGGTGACCAGAATCGGCAAAATTGACACCACGGGTGCTGCAGTTGATCCAAACAGTCTTTGGGTGGGATGACAAAATGTGACATCAATCGCAGTTTTGTGCGGCCGCTCTTCTCTACAATTGAAACAGATAACAATCGTTGCGCGTACAAAGATTTGCATAAGTGTTGAATTTCTTTAACATAATCATGTAAAGTACGATCATTGTTTATAATTATTCACATGAGGCGGGAACACCCAGATGTCACAGGCTGAGGCGAGAAAAGTTGTAAACGGAACGCTGAACCGGATGATCGGCGCGTCCTTGATCACCTATGAAGCCGCGACTGAAGCCATTGAAACATCGCGCAATCAAAAAATCCCGTTGTTCAACTATTTGATTGAAAACGATTTGGTTGAGCCGGCCGATCTGGCGCAATACGCCGCGGTTGAATACGGTGTGCCCTTGTTTGATGTGACCGTTCTGGACCTCAAAATGGCGCCACTTGACGCCATCGAAGAAAATCTGATTCAAAAACACCAGATGTTGCCGCTGTACAAACGCGGCAAAAAAATCTTCGTGGGCTTGTCCGATCCCACCAACACCCGCGGTCTGGATGAAATCCGCTTCAATGCCAATCTGTCGGTCGAACCGGTGGTGGTGCAACACGATCTGCTGGAACAGGCGATTGAAGAAGCGATGAAGGAGTCGTCGTCGATTTTGGACGAACTGGGTGACGAGGGACTGGAGGACCTGGATTTTGAAGAAGGCCTGGAGGAAGCCGATAAATCCGGTTCTGACATCGATGATCTGGCCGACACGCCGGCGGTTAAATTTGTCAATAAAGTGTTACTGGACGCCATTCGCAAAGGCGCATCGGACATTCATTTTGAGCCGTATGAGCGCATTTATCGGGTGCGCTACCGCATTGACGGTGTGCTCAATACTGTGGCCAAGCCGCCGAAAACCATGAGCAACAAAATTGCCTCGCGGCTGAAAGTCATGTCCAATCTGGACATTGCTGAAAAACGCGTACCTCAGGACGGCAGGGTCAAGCTGAATTTATCCAAAACCAAAGCGATTGATTTTCGTTTGAGCACCTGCCCGACTTTGTTTGGCGAGAAAATCGTTATGCGTGTGCTGGATGCATCCGCAGCGCAAATGGGCATCGATAAGTTGGGCTATGAGGAAGACCAGAAAAAATTGTTCCTGGAGGCCATCAAAAAACCCTATGGTATGGTGCTGGTGACTGGCCCAACCGGTTCGGGTAAAACCGTGTCACTGTATACGGCCCTGAATATATTGAACACCGATGGGTCCAACATTTCCACGGTTGAAGATCCAGTCGAGATACGCGTCAATGGCATCAATCAGGTGCAGCAGAACACCAAGCAGGGCATGACGTTTGCAAAAGCTTTGCGCTCCTTCTTGCGTCAGGATCCCGACATCATTATGGTGGGTGAGATTCGTGACCTGGAAACTGCGGAAATCGCCATCAAAGCGGCGCAGACCGGGCACATGGTGTTGTCCACATTGCACACCAACAACGCTTCTGAAACCATCAGCCGTCTGATGAATATGGGCATTGCACCTTTCAACATCACCTCTGCGGTGACATTGGTGATTGCTCAGCGACTGGCGCGCCGACTGCACGATTGTCGGGTGCCGACCGAATTGACGGATGATGTGCTGATTGAGGCCGGCTTCCCTGAAGAAGAAATCAAGGATTTGAATATCTTTGATGCCGGCGGTTGCAGAAAATGCAACGAGGGATACAAAGGGCGCGTGGGCATTTATGAAGTGATGCAATTGACATCGCAGATGAAGAAAATCATTTTGAACAATGGCAATGCACTGGACATCGCCGATCAGGCAAAAAAAGACGGCATCCCTGATTTGCGTGATTCGGCGTTGCTTAAAGTTAAAAACGGCATCACCTCACTGGTGGAAGCCAACCGAGTGACTGTAGACTAAATATTATGGCAAAAGCACAAAGATTAAATGAGTTGCAGACTTTTGAATGGGTCGGTGTCGACAAAGTCGGCAAGAAACTCAAGGGTGAACAACAGGCCAAAAGCATCACGATTGTAAAAAATGACTTGCGCCGGCAAGGCATCAAAGTCAAGAAAGTGCACAAGAAACGCAAATCGGTTTTTGGCAAAGGCAAAAAAATTACGGCCAAAGATATTGCGCTGTTCAGCCGTCAGTTGGCAACCATGATGGAATCCGGTGTGCCGATGGTGCAGGCGTTTGAAATCATAGAAGGCGGTCAAAGCAACCAGAACATGGCCAAGCTCCTGAATTCGGTGAAAACGGATATTCAGTCCGGTACTTCGCTGTCTGAAGCGCTGGGCAAACACCCGGTTCAGTTTGATGAGTTGTATTGCAACCTGGTGGCGGCCGGAGAAAAAGCGGGTGTTTTGGATGAACTGCTTGACACCATCGCCACGTACAAAGAACGCACCGAAGAAATCAAAGGCAAAATCAAAAAGGCCATGTATTATCCGGCCGCAGTGCTGTTGGTGGCCATCAGTGTCACCGTGTTGCTGTTGGTGAAAGTGGTGCCGCAATTTCAGGATTTGTTCAAGCAATTTGGCGCCGATTTGCCGGGTTTGACGTTGATGGTGGTCAGCGCGTCGGAAACCATGCAGGAACATTGGGGAAAATTCTTTCTTATCATGGTTGGCATCATCGGCGGTTTCATCTATTTAAAGAAACGATCGCTGAAATTTGCGCATGCGCTTGACCGCTTGTCATTGAAATTGCCGATCGTCGGAAAAATTTTGTTTGATGCCGCCGTGGCGCGGTTTTCCCGCACCCTGTCCACCACGTTTGCTGCCGGTGTTCCATTGGTCGAAGGGCTGGATACGGTGTCCGGTGCGGTGGGTAACGTTGTTTTTCGCGACGCCGTGCTCAAAATCAAGGATGATGTGTCCACAGGTCATCAGCTGCAGTTGTCCATGAGTCAGACCGGATTGTTTCCACACATGGTGGTGCAAATGGCGGCCATTGGAGAGGAGTCTGGTAATTTGGACACCATGCTGGCCAAAGTGGCCGATTACTACGAACAGGAAGTGGCCAATGCGGTCGATGCCCTGAGCAGTCTGCTTGAACCGTTGATTATGGTCTTGATTGGTGGGCTGGTGGGGGTCATGGTTGTGGCCATGTACTTGCCGATATTTAAAATGGCTGCGGTGTTCTGACCGGAACACTGCGCGTTTATGTATCTGCTGCAAGCACTTGAAGGCAATGTATATCTGCTTGCGACAATTGCCGGTGTGTTCGGCCTGTTGCTTGGCAGCTTTTTCAATGTGGTCATCCTGCGATTTCCTCCCATGCTCGAATACATGTGGACCCGTGATTGCAATGAACACCTGGGGCTGAAGCAGACACAGGGCAAACCCGAAGGTTTGATCTGGCAAAGATCTCGATGCCCTCAATGCAAATCCCAGATTAAATCCTGGCAAAACATTCCCTTGATCAGTTATTTATTGCTGCGCGGGCGTTGTGCTGCGTGCGGCAAATCCATTTCGCTCAGATACCCTCTGGTTGAGGGTTTGACGGCAGGCCTCACGGTTTTAGTGGTGTTGGAATTTGGCTGGTCTTGGCAAACCGTGTGTGCATTGCTGTTCACATGGTGGCTGATAATCATTGCATTCATCGATTACGACACGATGTTGATTCCAGATCAGCTCAGTCTGCCGCTGATCTGGCTGGGTCTTATGGTGGCGTTGTTTGGTGTGTTCGTCAATTCTTCACAGGCCATCGTTGGCGCTTTGGTGGGCTATCTGTCCTTGTGGTTGGTGTTCCAGCTGTTCAAGCTGTTGACCGGAAAAGAGGGCATGGGGTATGGCGATTTCAAGTTGCTTTCTGCTGCTGGTGCATGGATGGGGGCCAAGCCACTGATTTTAGTGGTGATTCTGGCGTCTTTTGTTGGCGCCGTGTTGGGTGGGCTGACTCTGTTGTTCAATAAAAACGCTGAAAAGCAGATTCCATTCGGGCCCTATCTGGCTGCAGGGGCCTGGGTCACGCTGATGTGGGGTGAACAGATTTTCACCTGGTATTTATCTCAATTCTAGCGGCGCTTCATGTTGAATCGATGCATTGTATTGCTCACAGGTGGCATTGCCAGCGGTAAATCCGCGGTGTCGAATGTGTTCAGTGACAATGGCGTACCGGTCATCGATGCCGACGTGGTTGCCCGAGCGGTGGTGCGTCCCGGCACAACCGGATTGCAAAGAATTGTGCAATTGTTTGGAGAAAAAGTGTTGAATCCAGACGGCACTTTGAACCGCAAAGCTTTAAGAGCGCAGGCATTTGCCGACCAAGCAAGGCTCAGTCAGCTCAACAACGCATTGCATCCATTGATTCGGGAAAACATGGCCAATCAAATGGCGCAAGTGGAAAAAGGCGTAGTGCTTCTGGTGGTGCCATTGTTTACACGCCGCGATCAATTCGTCGTGCACCGGGTGCTGGTGGTTGATGTTGCTGAACCGGTACAACTTGAGCGCATCTGTCGACGTGACCAGTCATCCGAGGTGCAAGCAAAAAAAATTGTTTCCAGTCAAATCGACCGCAAAGCGCGTTTGGGTCTGGCTGACGATGTGATCGTCAACAATGGCACAATGGAGTCGTTGATCGCGCATGCAAATGCCGCTTTAAATCTTTACCGACAAATGGTTTGATTGCAGAAAAAAGGCTGGTCTGAAAGCAACAATCCGGTATAATCACTGCCCACCCTCATTCTGAAGGGCCTGTAGCTCAGTTGGTTAGAGCAGTGGACTCATAATCCATTGGTCGTAGGTTCAAATCCTACCGGGCCCACCACCTCAAACACTCCGTTTTATGTTCAAGTTCTTGCACTCGCAAGTGACCGAGATGTGTCTTTAAAGGGCGGGGAGTCTGGTCTTGGTTATTTCAAAAAATAAATAGATAAATCTTGATTATTCAGTATCTTAAAGGTTATTCTTGCACTTACTTATTAAAAATAGTAAATTATCCATTAATATTGTGATAGGCGACACAGAAATAAGAGGGCATTTTTGGTCTCATACCAACGTATCCGAAAGTGACGGCTGACAATGCGTCAAACAAGAATTAACCCGTTTTAGAGAGAAGCATTTTGCAGTTATTTGGTCGAAGTAAAACACAATTGGTCGGTATCGACATCAGTTCAACCGCGGTCAAGCTCCTGCAATTGGGGGGCACGGCAAGCAATATGAAGGTTGAATATTACGGTGTTGAGCCTCTGCCCATAAACGCGGTGGTCGACAAAAACATCGCTGAAGTGGATCGCGTGTCCGCGGCTCTGGTGAATTTGTTAAAGAAATCCGGTTGCAAGAATAAATTTGCCGCCACTGGCGTGTCCGGGTCTGCTGTCATCACAAAAATTATCAAAATGCCCACTGGCATGGAAGAAGATGAGCTGGAACAGCAGCTGGAAATAGATGCCAACCAGTACATCCCTTATCCTATTGATGAGGTCAGCCTGGATTTTGCAGTGCTGGGGCCCGATCAAGACAATCCGACAGTCGACAATATATTGCTGGCGTGTTCGCGTTCGGAAAATGTCGATGTCTGCGTAGAAACCTTTGAAGGCGCCGGCATGACGTTGAAAGTGGTTGACGTTGAAGCTTTTGCCATCGAGCGCTGCTACAACCTGATCAAAAACAATTACAACATCCAGGACGATGAAGTGGTGGCCTTGTTTGACATCGGGGCCAATACAACCACTTTGCACGCCATGCATAAAGGCGTTGGCATTTACAACCGTGAACAATCCTTCGGCGGTAAACAACTCACCGATGAAATCATGCAAAGGTATGGTTTGTCTTTTGAGGAAGCCGGACTGGCCAAGCGTCAGGGCGGATTGCCGGAAAGTTATGAAACCGAAGTGCTTTTGTCATTCAAGGATGCATTGGTACAACAAACAAGCCGCGCCTTGCAGTTTTTCTTTTCAGCCACGGAATTCAGCAATGTTGATCGAATTTTGCTGGCCGGTGGCTGCGCATCCATCAGCGACATCGATGCATTGGTGGAGGAGCAAATTGGCGTGCCTACACAAGTGGTTAATCCCATCGAAAATATTCGCATGGCCGCCCGCATTGATGACACGGCGATTAAATCTGACGCTCCAGCACTGATGACGGTGATGGGCCTGGCAATGAGGACTTTTGACTGATGGTTAGAATCAATCTACTTCCGTGGCGTGAAGAAAGACGGCAACAGCTGACCAATGAATTCTATGTGATGCTGGGTGTCGGGCTTGTTTTGGGTCTGTTGCTGGTTTTGGGTGGATACTGGGTCTATGACAAAAGCATCGATTTTCAACACAAAAGAAACAATTACCTGAAGGCGGAAATTGCCAAGCTGGATAATCAGATTAAAGAAATTGAAACGCTGGAGTCTAAGCGTGACAACTTGCTAGCACGTAAAAGGGTGATTGAGGAATTGCAAGCGAGTCGCACACAAATGGTGCACTTGTTTGATGAGCTGGTGGGCACCATTCCCAACGGTGTCTTTTTGGAAAAGATTCAACAGCAGGGCAACAACATTACGCTGGAAGGTTACGCGCAATCCCATTCCAGGGTGTCAGCCTACATGCGCAACCTGGATGCGTCACCTTGGTTTAAGAGCACAGAAGTGGAATACATCAAAGTGGATGACTCCATTGAAACACACGAACAAAAATTTCGATTGGGTGTGAAGCTGGTGAATCCCAAGAGTGAGGAAAATGAAGAGTCGAACAACGACAGTGAGCAATCGGCATGAGTATAATTGATGACATCCAAAGTCTCGACACGAGCAACCCTGGTGGGTGGCCGTTTCCCATAAAAATTGGCGCGGTCGTTTTTTTACTGCTGCTCATTTGCGTGGTCGGATACTACCTGAAAATCAAGGAAATGCGTGAATCGCTGGCCAAACTTGAGCGCGATGAACAAACGCACCGCAAAACTTTTGCAGACAAGCAGCAAAAAGCGGCGCAATTACCCGCATACAAAGCTCAACTGGAAGAAATGGAGGTCATTCTCAGATCTATGTTGAGACAACTGCCCAGCAAAAATGAAATGTCTGATTTGATTGTGGATGTGTCACAAACGGCCTTGGCCAGCGGCATCGAGAACGAATTGTTTGAACCCAAGCCTGAAATTCTCAAAGATTTTTACGCTGAAAAACCCATCGCATTGAAAATGATCGGTAGTTATCACCAATTTGGCAGTTTTGTCAGTGGTGTGGCTTCTTTGCCTCGGCTGGTGATACTGACCATGCATGACATTTCATTGAAGCCCATAGAAGGTGAATCTTCTAATCGTTTGTTGTTGGAAGGCACGGCTAAAACATACCGATACCTGGATGACGAAGAACAAATGGCACAAGACAATGCGAAGAAACAGGCCGCAACAACCAAAGGAGGCAGGAAATGATTTCAATCCGCACAATAGCCTTGGTGTTGCTGGCAATGTCATTGGCTGCCTGCAAATCCGGAATGGAAGACATCAACAGTTTCATGGCCAAAGAACGGGCCAAGCCACCAAGACCTATTGAACCTTTGCCAGAAATACAGCCGCAGGAAACATTTGAATACAATGCATATGATCTGCGCGATCCTTTTTCCAACGATCTGGCCATACTGGCTGAAGAAGAAGCCCTGGCAAACAGTCAGGTGATACCTACGGGAGAAGGGCCGGATTTGCAAAGACGCAAAGAAATACTGGAAAGTTACCCCTTGGACAGCATGTTGATGGTGGGAACCTATCAACAAGAAGAAAGTTACTGGGGCTTGGTGGTTGATCCGGAAGGCATCGTGCACCGCACGGAAGTGGGTCAGCACATCGGACACAATTACGGTGAAATCATTGCCATCCATGAAGATGAAATCATCATCGAAGAATGGGTCAATGATGGTTTGGGGACGTGGACTAAACGTAATGCATCCATGGCTCTGAATGATGAACAATAAAGTGAGTGATCTTATGAAAAAGTTGAGTAATTCTAAATTAGGCGGCAAGAAATCAGGCGCACCAAATCATTTTATGGTTTGCGCGATCAGTGTGTTGTTGCTGAGTATGTCATTCGGTGCTGCGGCGCAAAGTGAATTGAATGAAATCAAGGTCACATCCGGTGCAGGCAGTGACCTGATCATTGAATTTGTTTTTGACCGTAATGTCAGTGAGCCGCGGATATTTTCCACTCAAGTCCCGGCCCGATTGGCTTTGGACTTCAATGATGCGGTCAACAGCAGTCAACAAAACAACATGGCCATTGGCATTGGAGCCACCAAAGGTTTGCGTGTCGTTTCAACCGACAACAAAATGCGGGCGGTATTTGATTTGATGAAACCGGTTCAACACGCGTTGTCAGTGAACGATTCAGTGGTGACATTAACTATTAAAGACAGCAGCAGAAGGTCCTCCGATTCTTACGTGTCCAACGTCAACGTAGAGGTGCAAAACATTGATTTTAGACGAGGCACCAATGGCCAGGGTGTTGTAATCATTGATTTTGACAAACCCGGTGCAGTGGTCAACATGTCGGAAGTCAATAATAAAATATTGATTGATGTTTCTTCGGCCACTTTGTCTGATGCGATGGACCGAAAAATGGATGTCATCGATTTTGCCACGCCCGTTTCATATGTGGACGCCAGACAGAAAGGCGGCAGTGTCACACTGGAAATAGAGCCGCACGGTGACTACACGCATCTGGCGTATCAAACTGGCAGTCAGTACACGGTCGAAGTGGCAGAACGTGTCATTGATCAATCGGCCAAATCCAAGATGTTGGATGAAGAAAAGGAATACACCGGCAATCTGGTTTCATTTAATTTCCAGGACATTCCTGTGCGCTCAGTGTTGCAGTTGATTGCTGATGCTTCTCAGTTGAATATTGTGGTGGCTGACAACGTCACAGGTTCGGTAACTTTGCGACTGAACAATGTGCCCTGGGACCAGGCCTTGGACATTGTGTTGCAAAGCAAGCAACTGGACAAACGCCGAGAAGGTGATGTGATATGGGTGGCCTTGGCAGAAGACATTGCCAACCGTGAAAAAGCAAAATTAACCGCACTAAAAGAACAAGAAGAACTTGAACCCCTAAGTACTGTGTTCATACAAGTGAATTATGCCAAGGCCGCAGATCTCGCCGCCATGATCCAAGGTGCATCAACAGGTGGAGAAAATTCCGGTGGAGGAACCAGCCTCTTGTCAGACCGTGGTTCAGTGACTTTTGATGAACGAACCAACACATTGTTGATCAGCGATGTGCCCAGCAAGTTGGAAACCATCCAGGCCTTGGTTGATACTTTGGATCGTTCAGTCCAACAGGTTCAAATTGAATCACGTATTGTTGTGGCCTCTGATACATTCGGAGATGAGCTTGGCGTGCGTTTCGGTGTGACCGGGTCTCATGAGGACCGCTACGGCAACATCATCAGCACGGGCGGCAGCGCGCAAGCCCTGGATCGTTTAAACAACGCAGCTTTGATCAATCGGTTTGCCAGTCTGGATGGTTCCGGTACGCCAACATTTGATCCTGATTTTTCCAACCCCGGCAACCCGATAGAAGGCGCGCCACTGGGTGAAAGATTGAATGTGAATTTGCCCAGTGCTTCATCAAGCGCAGGTCGTTGGGCATTCAGCATACTTGCTGCCGACTACTTGTTGGATTTGGAATTGTCGGCACTGGAAACAGAAGATCGTGGCGAAGTGATTTCTTCACCGCGTGTCATCACTGCGAATCAAACACAAGCCATCATTAAACAGGGTGTTGAAATTCCATTTGAACAAGCAACATCAAGCGGCGCCACATCGATTCAATTTAAAGAAGCGGTGTTGGCATTGACTGTGACTCCATTGATTACACCGGATGAACGGGTTGATTTGACGTTGAAAGTCGATCAAGATGCCATCGGTGAAAATGTGGGCACATCTTTGGGTGGTCTGGTGCCATCCATAGATACACGTTCAGTGGAAACCCGCGTATTGGTGGAAAACGGTCAAACTGTTGTTCTGGGTGGCATCTATGAGCAAATCAGAAGAACCACGCGCAGCAAGGTGCCGTTCTTAGGAGACATTCCAGGTGTCGGCAACTTGTTCAGAAATAAATCTGTGCAAGATGAGAAAGCTGAGTTGTTGATTTTTGTTACACCAACAATCATCAAAGAAAGTTTATAAATTTTTAAAAAGGTCATTGAATATGTTCAAAAAAACGTTGAGATTTTTATCGATTGCTTTGCTCAGTGCGGCATTGGTGTCCTGCGGTGGCAGCGGTGGCGGAGCCACCGGAAACAATGGGGGTGGCGCGACTCAGCCCGCTTCATTGGTGATCACCATTACTCCTGTGGACAGCAGTGTTCCGACCAATAGAAACGACTACCCAATCATTCTGGGTTCACCATTCCTGACGCAAGTGAATGTAAATGTGCGATTTGATAACGGCACTCCAATTCCGGATGAGACGCCAATCAATTTCACCACCAGCAACGCCAATTCGGCTCCAATCAGTACTTTGGACGATCCTGAAACCACTGATGTCAATGAATTCACCACACTTTTTGGACAAGTTTTTAACGAGTCAAGCGGTGGCAATGGTACATTCTTTGTCCACGGTGGGCAAAATGCCGGTACAGTGACTCTGACGGCGTCAGCAACTAACCCAAATACAGGTCGCACCACCGCGCAAAGCATCACCTATCAGATCACTGAAGGTCCTGGTCCGTTTGACCGTTTGACCATTACACCGGTGGCCACCACCATTGCACCGAATATATTTGGACTGACTCCCAGGGAAGCCTTTGGCACCATATATATGACAGAGGCTGAAATCACTTTCCGTGACCCTTTAGGTGTTCTGTCCAATCCGTTGAATGACAGCGTAGGTGTGTCTATTAATCCAGTGTCTATTGCAGCGTTCTCAACTTTGGACGACCCGGAAACTGAAGAAGACGGTGACCCACTGACTGAAGACAATGAAATTTTCATTCTGCTGGGCAACGGTCCTGTAGACATGGTCGGGGGCAGAGGCACCGTATTTATTTGGTCCGATACCGTGTTTGGTGACGCTTCTTTGTCGGCAGCGGGTGTGGATCCTTTGACTGGATTTAATATAGATGCTGAAGTGACCATCACTGTGGGCAACGGCGGTAATGTTGGGCAGATTCCCGATTCCGTCGCTGTGTTGGGCAACGGTCCCTTGTACATCAATGGATCCGGTGGCAATCAAGCCATCACCGGTCAAGCCGTTTTGACAGACCAGGGTCAGCCGATTCTTGACAGTCCGGGATTCAATAACGTCAATCTGCAAATGTTCACCGATGGCAACGCCAGCGGTGAATTCATCGCGGGTGTCAATGCCAATGGACAAAATGTACAGGGCACCAACATCAATTTAACCACCGGCAATGGCGTGGCATCATTCCAGGTCAGCAGCGGCAGTCAGCCCAACACCATCACCGTGATAGCCACCGCAGACAGAGCAGACAACAACGTTGACAACGGATTACAGGATCCAATCACGGCGCAAGACAGCTATGTGGTCAGCGATGGCGTGCTCTTCGCTTTGGACATCACCAATCCGGATTTGTCAGCCATCCTTGTCAATCGAGTTGACGGAAGTGTAGTTATTGGCGATGGGGACATCATCAATCTGGATGGCACTTACAGCTTTGTATTGAGCGCCATAGGAACAGACAAAGGCGGCAATCCGGCCTTGCCGCAAGTGGTGCAATTTGGTCTGGTAGACAGCCCTGTGATCAACTATCCAAGCATGGGTGCCGGTACATTTGTAATATCCGGTTCTGATGGTGATCCTTCTGAGGGCGGCACTTCATTTTTTGCTCCGACCGGTGAATTCCTGACGGCGGCTGACGGTGCTCAACCTGGCGATACCCTGCTGGTGTTTGGTGAAGAGTCGCTCGGCAATGAAGACTTGGAATCCTCTGTCACAGTACAAAATGTATTGAGTGAAACTTCACTGACGATTGTAGAACGTTTCAACAGAAATGATCTCACTGGCACCATCAACAACGACGGTCCTGTGCTGCCTTACATCATTGGACGTGCGGTGGATGGTAACATCGATGCCGTGGCCACCATTGATGAGAATGGTGTTGCGACAACTACCATCAATTATCCGGTTTCCAAACTTGGCAAGATTGCTGCAGTGTACGCCAAAGGTCAGGGCGAATTTAATAACGGCACTTTCCGTTCAGTGACTGATGTTGAGTTGTTCGCCTATCCGGGTCTTGCCAGTCTGGGTGACTTGAATGCCCGTTTGGTGGTTTCACCCAACATTATTCCGGCCAATGTGGATACTCAAGTCGTGGTGTGTGCTTACGACGGCGCTAATACACCTTTGCAAGGCTTAAGCATTAATTGGAATTACATTGGTGATGTAGGCAACGGCATCATCGACGGACAACAGGGCGCTGGCATCATGGCCAACACCACTGGACCGGATGGTTGCGCTGTTGGTGCTATATCAACACAAGGCATCATCAATCCAGGCGGCACTGTTGGATTCAATTTCAACGCCGGTACTTTAACCTGTGAGTCAGAATCCGGAGACTTTTGTCTGACGGTTGCAGAACCAGGCGAAGCCGTATTGAATGCCAATCCATCCGGGTTTGTTGGAAGCGGGACTTACACCATTACTCTGACATTAACCGGTGCCAATGGTCAACCGATCCCCGGTGTGGCACTGGGCGGACAATGCGAACAACCATCTCTTGGTACTCTGTCAATTGTCAGTGGACCGGGCGTTACCGATGAAGACGGTCAAACCACCGTGACAGTGTTTGCCAACATCAATGGCGTCACAGAATTTGGTGAAGGAAGTTGTGATTTCTTTGCCCCAGGCGGTGATCCTAGTGTTACTGTATTTTTCAGGGGAGTTGATTTGTGTCTAGTAAACACATCTCCAATTCTGCCTGCAGGGTGTCCGATGCCCTGATAAGGAACCTCAAAGAAAAAAAAGCCTGATCCAGTATCAGGCTTTTTTTTTATCACACAGTGACTTTTTTCACATGGTGATGTCAAAGGGACTTGTTTAGAATGATCAAAAAGACCGCTTATATGAAATACCCCCTGTACTTGTCAATTGCGCTGTTGGTGGCACTCCTTACCGCTTGTCAGTCGTCGCAAAATTCTGAAAATAAAAGTAACAATCAAAGTAAAGAACCATCGAAAGATGAAGTCATTAAAATCAATGTCGAAGCTGCATTCAGCCGATTGGGTAATTCAAGGGCTGTATTTAAATCCACAGCCATTCTTGAGGCGGACAGACAGGCCACAGTCACGAGTAAGACTTCTGGCATTATCTTATCGATTGACGTCGAAGAAGGCGACGTGGTGGGTGAGGAACAATTGTTGTTGACATTGGAGTCTGAACAACAACAGTTGGATGTGGTCAATGCTGAAGCGTTGTATAAAAAATCATTGTACAATTATGAACGTTCGAGGACCTTGCTGGATAAAGGTTTGGCGAATAAAGAATCCGTTGACAATCTAAAATTCGAAACAGAAGCATTAAAAGCATCGCTGGATCAGGCCAAGATGAATTTGTCTTATACACGGGTGCGTTCGCCATTCGCCGGTATGGTGGCCAAGAGACATGTCAAAATAGGCAACCATTTGTCTATCAACGATCCGGTTTTTGATGTGGTTGATTTGAATTCGTTGCAGGCCAAATTGGATGTGCCAGAACATCATTTATCACTGATGCGACCTGGATTGCCAGTACTGTTTTATTTTGATGCATACAAGGGCCAAGCCATCGACGGTGCCATTGTGCGAGTCAGCCCTGTGGTGGATCCACAATCGGGTACATTCAATGTCACCGTAAACATCGACAATGCAGAAGGGCACTTGCGTCCCGGGTTATTTGCCAAAGCAGACGTGATATATGCTGAAAACACTGACGTGGTGCTTTTGGATAAAAATGCCATCATCACTGAAGACGATAAATCTTTTGTCTACCTGATTAATGATGACATGACGGTCAGCAAAACATTCGTACAATTGGGCTATGAAATGGATGATGTCTTTGAAATCACAGACGGAGTTGATGTTGATTCACAAGTGGTGACCACTGGAAAAAACAATCTGACCGAAGATTCGGTGATTGAAATCGTAAACAACTGATGGCTGGCGGCGTGGTTCAATTTGCAGTCACTCGGCGTGTCACCGTATTGATGATCACGGTGACTGCAATGTTGTTTGGATTTTTGTCATTGCAAAAAATGCCGGTCACCTTGCTTCCGTCATTGGAATACCCCAATTTCACCATTCGCACAGAATATGAAAATGCCGGACCTGAAGAAATTGAATTATTGATCAGCAAACCGGTGGAAGAATCACTGGGTGTGGTCAAGGGCATCTCCCGCATTTATTCGGTTTCTACCACCGGGCGTTCAGACGTTCGACTTGAGTTTAACTGGGATGCGGACATTAAAAAAGCCGCCTATGATGTGCGTGATCGCATCGATGCAGTGCAGTTGCCGCTGGATGCGGAACCTCCGATATTGCTGCGTTTCAATCCATCCACTGATCCCATCATGCAGCTTGGACTGACTCTGTCCGATCCTTTGGCCGGTGAAAATGAATTAAAAGCCTTACGCACCTACGTAGATTACCAGTTAAAGAAAAAACTGGATCCGGTGCCGGGCGTTGCTGCAGTCAAAGTCAGCGGGGGCTATGAGAAGGAAATTCAAATATTACCGGATCAATACAAATTGTCTCAATTGAGTTTATCCATTGATGACATTTCTACGCGGTTGCGTCAGGAAAACATCAACTTAACCGGTGGATCAATCAAGCAGGGCAATAAATTGTTCCTGGTGCGCACCGTTAATCAATTCAAGGATCTGCAGGCCATTGAAAATTTGATCATAACCACTCAAAACACTGCACCGGTGCGCATCAAGGATGTGGCATCAGTCACACTGGGGCACAAGGAAAGAAAATCCATCAACCGCCTGAATGGTCAGGAAGCCATTGAAGTGGCCATATATAAAGAAGGTGACAGCAACACCGTGGCGGTCGCCGAAAATGTCAAAAACAAATTGCAGGAAATTCGTGCTGATTTACCCAAAGGCAGCGAATTGAAGATCATAGAGGATCAATCAATCTTCATTGACGATGCGATTAATAATGTGCGCAATTCCGCTTTGATTGGTGGTGTCCTTGCAGTGCTGGTTATTTATCTTTTTTTAGGTGAAGGACTGGCGACTTTCATTATAGCTTTACTGATACCTGTGTCAGTGGTGACCAGTTTCTTTTTGCTGTATCGGTTTGATGTTTCTCTGAATATCATGTCATTGGGAGGCATTGCATTGGCTGTGGGCTTATTGGTTGACAATGGCATCGTGGTGTTGGAAAACATTGCAGCCAAACTGCACGCTGGAAAAGCACGAATGCAGGCCGTATTGCAAGGCACTGGTGAAGTGGCCGGTGCCATCACGGCTTCAACATTGACCACCATAGCGGTGTTCTTGCCGCTGGTGTTTGTGCAGGGCATATCTGGACAATTGTTTAAAGATCAGGCCTTGACGGTGACTTTTACTTTAATGGTTTCCCTCGTGTTTGCCTTAATTTTGATTCCCATGTTATCGAGTTTGGGCGGACGCAGAGATCAAACAAGTATGGGGCAATTGGAGCCAAAATACACACCCAAGTCCGGTTTGGGTCAGCGTTTAAGGGCCACACGCAAATTTTTTGGCAATTTTCTTTTGGATGTGTTGTTTCATGGCGTGGCTTTGTTGATGCGATGGATCGCCATGGGTGTGCGTTGGTTGTTCTGGTTGCCAAGACAAGCGATTGCGATTTTTTATGGTGCTTTAGAGCGCGGCTATCGGCGCCTGCTGCCTTGGAGTTTGTCTAACCGTTTAGTGGTTTTGCTGTTTGCCCTGACGCTTTTTGTAGCCACGGTGTTCTTCCTGGTGCCGCGCATTGGTGTAGATCTGATACCTGATCTGCAAGCGGACAAGGTCAAAGTCAATTTCAGACTGGCAGAGGGTGAAACCATTGAGTCCACCGATGCTTTCATGCGTCAGGTCAGTCAGTCCTGGTCTCAACACACCGATTTGGCATTTGTTTACGGCATCAGTGGGCAGGGTGGCAAACTTGATGTGTCCGAATTGTCAGGGGGTGAGAATTCCGGTGAAATCATGTTGCAGCTCAAATCGCCACTGAGTAAGGCACGCATGGAGCAGGAAATCACGGAATTCCTGAATAAAAAGCCGGGTCTGAGCAGTGAAATTCAAACCGGGCAATTTTTTGATCTGGCCACGCCGATCGAAGTGGAGTTGTCTGGATACGATTTGAATTTACTGCAAAAAGCCGCCGAACAGGTCAGCGATGCGCTGCGCAGCAGCCAGAGCTTTATCAATATTGATGACGGTGTGGAAATCGGCAACCCGGAAATTCAGCTGTATTTTGATCAGGAAAAAATCGCTTCATTGGGATTGAGTGTCACTCAGGTGGCCAACAATGTGGTGAATAAAGTGCTGGGGAAATCTGAAACCACAGTGCATTGGAACGACCAAAAAGTGGAATTGCTGGTGCGCAATCAGGAAGACCAGCGCAATTCAATCGATGATGTGCGCGCCTTATTGATCAATCCAGGCAGCAGCAATCCCATACGTCTGGACGATGTGGCCGACATTCGCATCACGCGCGGACCGGGTGAAATCACCCGCCGCGATCAGGAGCGCGTGGTCGTGGTCTCAGCGGACGTTTTTGAAACCGATCTGGCCGATGCGGTCAAGGAAGCCCGAGCGCTGCTGACAGAGGCCGGCATTCATCCGTTGGTGCGTTGGAACATCGCCGGTCAAAATGAAGATCTGGAAGCCTCCAATCAATCCATGGTGTTTGCCTTGTCGCTGGCCATATTCCTGGTTTACATGGTGTTGGCTTCTCAGTTTGAATCGCTGATTCACCCGTTCGTGATTCTATTCACCATTCCATTGGCCATGATCGGCGCCATCTGGGCGTTGTATATTTCTGGCACCAACATATCGGTGGTGGTGTTCATCGGACTGATCATGCTCACCGGCATTGTGGTCAACAACGCCATTGTGCTGATTGATTTGATCAAGCAGCATCTGGCCAAAAACATGGAATTGATGCAAGCCATCACTGAAGCGGCGTATTCACGATTGCGTCCGATCATCATGACCACATTGACCACGGTGCTGGGGCTGCTGCCGATGGTGATCACGTTCAGTGGACAGGAAGCGGGTGCTGAGATCCGCGCGCCCATGGCGATCACCGTAATTGGCGGTTTGCTGGTGTCCACACTGTTGACCCTGATCGTGGTGCCTGTGGTGTTTTCACTGTTGACCCGGAGGCACAATGAAACCGGTGCATAAAGAGGCCTGGATGACCCGGGTGGCGGCGTTCTCATTGCGCAAACCCATCACTGTGATCATGTTGTTCACCAGTCTTTTGGTGTTTGGTGTGATTTCGGCTCGCTTGCTGCCACTGGAACATCTGCCGGAAATGAAACTGCCGTTTTTTAATGTGGAAATCCCTTATCCGGCAGCCACTCCCGAAGAGGTGGAACGCGTGATCACACGTCCGGTTGAGGACGCGCTGGCAACCCTGAATGGCGTAGAACGCATAGGTGCCACCTCCCACACCAACGGTGCAAACATCGGTCTGATGTTTAATTCCGATGTGGATGTCGACGAAATGGGCATGCTGATCAAGGAACAGCTGGACTTGATCCGTCCGGAATTGCCGGATGATGTGCGCCGAATTCGCATCAATAAAGCCCGCGCAAGCGATGAATCCATTATGGAATTTCGTCTGTCCGGCGAGATTGAACTGGAGAACGCCTACGATGTGATCAACCAGTATCTGGTGCGCCCGGTGCAGCGCATTCCCGGCGTGGCGCGTGTGGATTTGCAGGGCATTGAACCGCTGCAGCTGCAGATCATGCTGGACGATGAGAAAATGCGGCGTTACGGCATTGGCTTCAATGAACTCAGCCAGAAACTTCAGGACGCCAATTTCGCCATTCGTTCCGGTAATTTGCACACCGGCGATCGCATGATCCGCGTGGTCCCAAAAGGGCACGGCACGGACACAAGTCAATACGCGAACTTATTGTTGAACGAACGCAATGTGCGTTTGCGCGATGTGGCCACAGTGGAGCTGGTCAATGGCGAGCGCAATTACGGCCGTCATCTGGATCGCAAATACGCGGTCGGACTGGAAATCTACAAAGAATCCACCGCCAATCTGGTTGAAGTGGCCGACGCGGTGGTGGCGAAAATCGATGAATTGTCCAAGTCGCCGCAAATGAAAGGCATTAAACTGATTTTCCTGGACAATCGGGCCGATGACGTCAAACAATCATTGAATGCCGTGGTGGCTTCCGGTGTGATTGGCGCGGTGCTATCGATCCTGGTGTTGTTCCTGTTCCTGTGGAACATCCCCATGGCCCTGATCATTTCACTGGCCATGCCGGTGGCCATCACCATCACCCTGGGGGCGCTGTATTTCTTTGGCATGACCTTGAACATCTTGTCTCTTATGGGATTGATGCTGGCCATAGGCATGCTGGTGGACAATTCGGTGGTGATTTCTGAATCGGTGCTGCACCAGATGGCTGATCGGGGCAAAGGCAACGACGCGGCTGTACAGGCCGGCGTGTCTGAAGTGGTGTTGCCGGTAATGGCCGGTACATTGACCTCGATTTGCGTGTTTTTACCGATCATGATCGGTGAAGACAACATGTTGACCTTGTTCCTGTCGCACGTGGCCGTTGCCATCATCGTCGCCATGCTGGTGTCCCTGATGATGTCGGTTTCGGTGGTGCCGATGGCCATCAAAATGTTCAGGCACCGCATCGTCAAAGACCATCAGGTGCCGGACATGCGTTGGTTGCGCTGGTTAAAAGCTCGCTACACCCGTGTTTTGCGCTTTTTCCTCAATCACCGCTGGTTCACTTTTGCCTTCATTGTTCTGATCGGTATTTCCGGACAGTTCGCAAATAAATTTGTGCAGGCCGATGAAGGCAATGACCGCAATGCACAACGCTCATTCTGGCTGCCGTATCATGTGGATGGTTCATTCACGCTGGATCGATTGGAGCAGGATGTGAATGTGATCGAGGAATTTTTGTACGCCAATCAGAAGCGCTTCGAAATTGAATCGGTGTATTCCTATTTTGAGGAAAACGGCTTTGTCGCCAGCAAAATTAAACTCATCGATGCCGATGAAGCCCAAATGACGCCTTCTGAAGTAAAAGAAGCCATCATGAAGGAATTGCCTAAAATTGCCACCGGTACACCCAGCTTCCAATGGCGCAACTCATTCAACAATCAGGGCTTGAGTGTCTATCTACTGGGCGATTCACACGAAATACTGCGTGAAGAATTGTTGCCCGCAGCCCTGTTTGAAATTCGACAGATTGAAGCGGTGAGCAATGCACAGGTGGAACAGCGCAATCGGCGTGAGGAAATTCAGGTTGAGGTGTTGCGCGAACGCGCCTTGCAATTGGGCCTGACACCTGAAGACGTGGCGCGCTCGGTGAATATTGCCATGCGGGGCATGAATCTGCGCGATTTCATTCTACCGCACGGTGAAATTCCGGTGATCATGCGTTTCTACAAAACCGGCGAATTTCGCATGCAGCAACTGAAGTCGCTGCCAATTAAAAACGAGCGTGGTGAATCCATTGAGCTGGAAAATGTGGCCGACATTCACGTCACCTCATCGCCGCAGTCATTGCGTCGTCACAACCGCGCCAGCTCGGTGGAAATCAAGATTGATTTGCAGGAAGGTTCGAACCTGATGGAAACCAAAGCGATCATTGAATCGGCGATGAATCGCTTGAAACGCACTTATCCCAGCGGTTATTCCTGGTCTTTCAACAATCAGGGCGGTGGCATGGATTTGAATTTCTCTGATCTGATCCCGATTTTGTTTGTCGGTCTGGCATTGATTTTCATTGTCATGGCGTCCTTGTTTGAATCCACTTTATTGACTTTGAGTGTGCTCTCCGGCATCGGCTTTTCGGTCGTCGGGATGCTGTTGTTTTTTGCCCTGACCGGCACCAATTTCACCATCATGGCGGGCATAGGATTTTTGGTTTTAATGGGCATCGTGGTCAACAACGGCATCGTACTGATTGACCGCATCCGACACTTGCGTGAGCAGGGCATGGTGCGCATGGAAGCCGTGATCCAAGCCGGCCAGGATCGTTTCCGGCCGATTTTGATGACTGTAGCGACCACCGTGTTTGGCTTACTGCCTCTAAGCGTGAGCAGTGTGTCGGTCGGCGGTGGTGACGGACCAACGTATTATCCAATGGCGCGCGCCATCATCGGTGGACTCAGTTTTTCCACCGTCATCACATTGCTGGTGTTGCCCAGCCTGTACATCTGGCTGGATGACCTGCGCGGCTGGTTCAGCGACCGTTTGCAGCGCAAAACCCTTGTCAACAAGCGCCCGCGTCGGATATAAAAGACATTGTCACAAATCACTTGAAAAATTCATGGAAATGTCACACTGACCGCCTATGATTTGCTCAGGTAATGAAACTACAGGGCAATGCAAGCAACCATTCTCATTGTTGAAGACGACCCAGCGATCCGTGAAATGATCGTGTTTTCCCTGACCCGGGAAGGCTACGACACCATCAAGGCATCCTCAGGCAATGAAGCACTGGAACAATTGAGCATCATCCGTCCAGACCTCGTGATCATCGACTGGGGTCTGCCGGATTTCAGTGGCATTGAACTGTTGAAAATGATTCGCCGCGACGACGTGACCAAGGAGATCCCGGTGATCATGCTCACGGCGCGTGGCGAGGAAACAGATAAAATCAAGGGACTGGACAGCGGCGCCGACGACTATCTGACCAAACCGGCGTCCATTCGCGAGTTGCAGGCCCGCATCAAGGCGCATCTGCGCCGCGCACAGGGTTTTGATCGCAATCAGTCACTGAATTTCGGGCCGATCTCTCTGGACATCACCGCCCATCAGGTCAAAGCCAATGAGAAACCGGTGTCGCTCAGTCTGACAGAATTTAAGCTGCTCAAACTGTTCCTGCAAAACCCCAACAAACTGCTGCCGCGAGAATTGATCCTGAATCACGTCTGGGGCCGCAACACCTACGTTGAAGACCGCACCGTCGATGTGCACATCCTGCGCCTGAGAAAAGCCCTCAAGCCATTTCACTGCGACAAACTGGTGCAAACCATCCGAGGCGTCGGCTACAAACTTGCGGAAGTCTGAGACGCCTCGCAGCGACTTACAGCCATCAGATCACGGAACAAGACAAGTGCTCAGGTCGCACCATTGACGCGCTCAATCACTTGACTTTGCTTTTTACATGCGTGGTGTTGTGCGCACGGAACTTGTTGCGCCGCGCAATGCGCCGACCGATGCGTCGCAATTGCAGCGGCGAGGCATCCCGCCGATGCAAATCGTCTTTCACCATCTCGCGGGAAATTGAACGGTCTTTAACCATGAACAGGGATTTAATATACAACCACATTGCGCACCTCCGCGCCCAATTAAATCCCATCATCCCACAAAACAATGCCGGTTTGCGACTGGCAAAAGTCACCATCGGTCTGTAGGATTGAAAAAGGTACATCAAGAATTTAATGGTGCCGAGGGAGAGAATCGAACAGCGATTTAAGGTGTTGTAATATATGGGTAATTTACCCACACTATAAAAGTTACCAACAAAGTTACCAACAAAAAATGATTATGTGTGATTTTTATTTGACAGAATGAGCGATTATATAAACTCATAGTAAAAAAAAGAAACAATGGGGTTACT